>NZ_NKIL01000010.1:0-168051 GCF_002256165.1 Ralstonia sp. PBBBR1
GTGGCGCAGGCCGTGCATATCTACAACCACGAACGGCCTCATCTGGCCTTGAAATACAAAACGCCCGATGCGGTGCATCGGGCGCTCGGAGACTGAGCACAGTGTCAACCTATGGCAGGACTTGACAGCGTGTACCGGCGCGTCAGTGCGTGCCCCCGCAGACCGGACAGGACGGCTGTCGAGCGATGCGCATCGTCGTCCATTCCATCGTTAAACCGTCGAGCATCAGAAGGCGGCCGGCAAGCGAACTGCCGATGCCGGCGATCAGCTTGAGTGCCTCGGCGGCCTGCACCGTACCCACCATGCCCACCAGCGGCGAGAACACGCCCATCGTTGCGCACGCCACGTCGGGCGCGGGCTCGTCGGGTGGGAACAGGCAGGCGTAGCAGGGGCCGCCGGCGCGGCTGTCGAACACGCTGATCTGTCCGTCGAAACGGATGGCTGCGCCCGACACCAGCGGCACGCCAGCCCGCACGCAGGCAAGGTTGGTGGCCTGGCGAGTGCCGAAGTTATCGGAGCAGTCCAGTACCACGCTCACGCCATCAAGGCGTGCGCCGATGGCATCCGTATCGAGCCGGCGCTGCACGGCATGCACGCGCACGTCGGGATTCAGCCGAGCGATGGCCGCCTGCGCGGATGCCACCTTCGGCTGCCCGACCGATTCCGTTGTGTGGATGATCTGGCGCTGCAGGTTGGTCAGGTCCACCGTGTCGTCGTCGACGATGGTGAGCGTGCCTATGCCCGCCGCCGCCAGATACGGCAGGGCCGCAGCGCCCAGCCCGCCCGCGCCGATGACAAGCGCATGGCTTTCAAGCAGGCGCGTCTGCCCCTCGATGCCGATTTCGTCGAGCAGGATATGGCGCGAGTAGCGCAGCAGTTGATCGTCGTTCATGGTGGTGCAATGAAAAAGGCCGTGCAGTGCACGGCCTCGTAAGTTTGCCAGTGTTTGCCGGCAGGTGTCTTATCGTGCGCCGGTGGGCTCCGGCGCAGGCTGCACGCCGCTGGCCGGAACATTGGGCTTCGGTGCAGGCGGCTCGGAAGCCGGTGTGGCCTTGCCCTTGGGCAGCTTGGCCGGGGCGCTAGAATCCTTGGCCGCCGGCGATTTCACCGCCTT
Source organism: Ralstonia sp. PBBBR1 (assembly GCF_002256165.1). Classification (NCBI taxonomy): domain Bacteria; kingdom Pseudomonadati; phylum Pseudomonadota; class Betaproteobacteria; order Burkholderiales; family Burkholderiaceae; genus Ralstonia; species Ralstonia sp. PBBBR1. The sequence goes on from NZ_NKIL01000010.1 coordinate 1,115, forward strand.
GTCCGGCACCGCGGCAGCCGCGGCTTCCAGCACCGACTTCGAGCGCTTGACCGGCTGACCCTTCAGGTCGGCAAGGGCTTGCTGGAGCATGAAATCTTCGGCCGAACCGAACTCGATCGGCTTCTTGTTGCGCTCCTTCTCGCGCTGCTCGGGCGTCTTCTTGGCGTTTTCTTCTTCCAGGCGACGCAGCTCTTCAACGCGGCGCTTTTCGCGCTCGGTCATCTCGGCTTCTTCCGATTCCTGCTTGTTGTGCAGGTGGCGTTCGGTGTCGATTTCGCGCGTGATCAGCGCGTCGTCCGGGTCGCCGTCCGGGTTCTGGTCAACCGGAATATCCGGGCGGATGCCCTTGGCCTGAATCGACTTGCCCGACGGCGTGTAGTAGTAGGCGATGGTTAGCTTGATGCCGGTGTCGTTCGACAGCGGACGCACCGTCTGCACCGAGCCCTTGCCGAAGGTCGTCTTGCCCATCGTCTTGGCACGGTGATGATCCTGCAGCGCGCCGGCCACGATTTCTGAGGCCGAAGCCGTGTAGGCGTTGGTCAGCACGATGATCGGCACGGTCTTGAACTCGGGATCCAGGCCCACCAGAGGGTCGGAATCCAAGTTGCTCAAGCGGTAGTTTGCGAAGGTCGCCTTGTACGTGCGCTTGGCATCTGGCACCTGGCCGTTGGTCGACACCACCGTCGCGTCCGGCGGCAGGAATGCAGCCGACACCCCAACTGCTGCCTGCAGCACGCCACCGCCGTTGTTGCGCAGGTCCAGGATCAGGCCCTTGAGGTGGGGGTCCTGTTTCGCCAGGTCATTGAGCTTCTTGGCCAGGTCCGGCACAGTGCGTTCCTGGAAGCTGGTAATGCGCACCCAGGCAATGCCGTTGTCCAGCATCTTTGCCTTGACCGACTGCACCTGGATCTCGGCGCGAGTGATGGTCAGCGGGAACGTGCGCTCTTCCTTCTTGCGGTAGATGGTCAGCGTGACCTTCGTGCCCGGGGCACCGCGCATGCGCTTGACGGCTTGCTCCAGCGGCATGCCGCGCACGGGCTTGTCGTCGATGCGGGTGATCAGGTCGCCCGGCTGCACGCCGGCGCGGAAGGCGGGGGTGTCTTCGATCGGGTTGATGACCTTAACCAGACCTTCTTCCTGCGAGATCTCGATGCCCAGACCGGCGAAGCGGCCTTGGGTCCCTTCCTGCAGCTCCTGGAAGTCCTTCTTATCCAGGTAAGCCGAATGCGGGTCGAGGCTGGCGACCATGCCTTTGATGGCTTCGGTCAGCAGCTTGTCGTCGTCCACCGGCTCGACATATTCACGCTTGATTTGGCCAAAGATGTCCGCCATGAGCCTGAGCTTTTCCAGCGGGAGCGGGCCGACCGTCGCGTTTTGCGCGGTGGCGGAGAGCTGGAGCGTCGCCAGGACCCCGGTGACGAGGCCGATGGCGATCAAGCTGATGTTCTTGAGCGAAGTTCGCATGTGTCGAGCGTGGACGTGGGAACAGTAGATAAACATGACCCGGGACGGCTCGCGCACATCCCGGGCTACAGGCTTCGACAGTATAAAGGCGTTGGAGTGCCGCAGCGCCCGTTACGGTTTATTTCGACTTGCCTTGGCTGGCCACCGCCGCGAGCGACGCGGCAATCGCTTCCTGGTCGCCCAGGTAGTAATGGCGGATCGGCTTGAGCTTGGCGTCCAGCTCATACACAAGCGGCGTGCCGTTGGGAATGTTCAGGCCGACGATGTCCGCGTCGGAAATGCCGTCCAGGTACTTCACCAGCGCGCGAATGCTGTTGCCGTGCGCGGCGATCACCACGCGCTTGCCGCTCTTGATGGCCGGTGCAATCGATTCTTCCCACAGCGGCATGACGCGTGCGACGGTGTCCTTCAGGCATTCGGTCAGGGGCACCTGTTCGCGCGTGAGGCCCGCGTAACGCGGGTTGCCGAAAGCGTCATTGTCGGCGCCGGGCTCCAGCGCGGGCGGCGGCGTGTCGTAGCTGCGGCGCCAGACGAGAACTTGCTCGTCGCCATATTGCGCGGCGGTTTCTGCCTTGTTCAGGCCCGACAGCGCCCCGTAGTGACGCTCGTTCAGACGCCATTCGTTGCGGGTCGGGATCCACATCAGGTCCATTTCGTCCTGCACGTGCCAGAGCGTGCGGATCGCGCGCTTGAGCACCGAGGTGTAGGCCAGATCGAACGTGAAGCCGGCTTCGCGCAGCAGTTTGCCGCCTTGGCGGGCCTGGGCGACGCCCGTGTCGGTCAGGTCGACGTCGACCCAGCCGGTGAAACGGTTCTCCAGATTCCACGTCGATTCGCCGTGGCGGATGAGGACGAGCTTATGCATGACTGCCATGATGAGAAGTGAGAAAACCTGCGCGGGGCTGTGGCGACGTGTCGTACGTCATCGTGCAGCCGCTGAAACCAACTATTTTATAATGCCGCGGGCATTGGGCCCCCGAATCGTTCGGCTGATGTTCGCCCAGTAGACTTGCTCGACCCATCCCAGGAAACCGATACCGTGAAGTTCTTCGCCGATTACAACAACCTCGCACTGCTTGCCGTCGCCATCGTTTCGGGTCTGCTGCTGCTCTGGGCGCCCATCCAGCGCCGCATTGCGGGCGGCGGTGGCGCCAAGGTAGGTGCTTCGGCGGCCACCCAGCTCATCAATCGCCGCAATGCTGTGGTGGTGGATGTGCGTGAAAACGCTGAATACGCCGCCGGCCATCTGCCGCAAGCCAAGCACGCGCCGCTTGGGGAGCTTGCAGGCAAGGCTGCCGGGCTTGCAAAGAACAAAGAGACCCCCATCATCCTCGTGTGCCAGACCGGCCAGCGCGCTGGGCGGGCCCAAGCAGTCCTGAAGCAGGCCGGTTACAGTGAGGTGTATTCGCTGGAGGGCGGATTGGCCGCCTGGCAACAAGCTGGCCTTCCGGTTGTGAAATAAAGAAACGAGGTTGAAGTTATGGCGCACGTGGTCATGTACAGCACCACCGTCTGCCCCTATTGCGTGGCAGCGGAACGACTCCTGAAGCAGCGCGGTGTTGAGCAGATCGAGAAGATCCTGATCGACCGCGAACCCGGAAAGCGCGAAGAGATGATGACGCGCACGAACCGCCGCACGGTTCCGCAGATCTACATCGACGAGCGCCACATCGGCGGCTTCGACGATCTGTCTGCGCTGGACCGCGAAGGTGGCTTGGTTCCGTTGCTGGCTGCTTGATTCGGCGGACTGCGCACCACACAGAAATGCCCGGCTTAGACCGGGCGTTGTACTTTCAGGCCGGCTCTCATAGCGGGCACCATCTGGTCATGTACCATACGCGTCTTGCGCGGCGGACGCTTCCGCCAAGCACTGTCCACATCCCATTTGAAGGCGAGTCATGAGCGACCAGCAACAGCAGCAACCGGGCCAGGATGGCCAGCCGTTCTTCAACATCCAGCGCGTCTATCTGAAGGACCTGTCGCTGGAGCAACCGAACTCGCCGCACATCTTCCTCGAGCAGGAACAGCCGTCCGTCGAAGTGCAGGTCGACGTGGCCGCATCGCAGCTGGCCGAAGGCGTATTTGAAGTGACCGTCATCGGTACCGTGACGACCAAGGTGCAAGAGAAGGTGGCGTTCCTGGTGGAAGCCAAGCAAGCTGGCATCTTCGATATCCGCAACGTGCCGGCCGAACAGATGGACCCGCTGCTGGGCATCGCCTGCCCGACCATCGTGTACCCGTACCTGCGCTCGAACATTGCCGACACCATCGGCCGCGCCGGCTTCCAGCCGATCCACCTGGCCGAGATCAACTTCCATGCGCTGTACGAACAACGCCTGGCCGCTGCCATGGAGCAGCAAGGCCAAGCCGGTGGCACTGGTCTGGTGATGCCGGACGGCTCGAAGGCCACCCACTAAGTACGAGGCGCACTGCGCCAGAGGCCCGCGCCAGCCGCACGCTTGCGCGGGCTTTTTTTTGCCCGACCTGTTGCTCGACCTTTGCCTGACCGATGTTGAACACGCGCATGCGAATTTCCGTTTTGGGTGCCGGTGCCTGGGGCACTGCCCTGGCCAGCCACGCCGCGCAATCGCACGACGTCATGCTGTGGGGGCGTGACGCGAACCTCGTCGCGCAGATGGCCGCCACACACATCAACGCGCCGTATTTGCCGGGCATGACGCTGCGGGCGTCGTTGCATTTTTCTGCTGATCTGCAAGCCGCGCTCGACCATGCGGCGGGCGACGACGCGCTCGCCGTCATCGCTTCACCTGTCGCCGGGCTGGCTGACCTGACCCGCACGATTGCCGCGCACGGCGGCGTGCGCAACGTGATCTGGCTGTGCAAGGGGTTCGACCCCGAAACCAGCGCACTGCCGCACGCCATCGTCGCCGATGTGCTGAAGGCGTCTGGCCGTACCGACCTCGCTGTCGGGGTGCTGTCGGGGCCGAGTTTCGCCAAGGAAGTCGCGCAGGGTTTGCCGTGCGCCATGACGGTCGCCTCGACCAGCGATGCGCTGTGCAAGCTCACGCAGCGCGGTTTTCACCATCACGCGATGCGCGTGTATGCAAGCGATGACCTCGTCGGCGTGGAAGTGGGCGGTGCCGTTAAGAACGTGCTCGCCATTGCGACAGGCGCCGCCGACGGCCTGGGCCTGGGGTTGAACGCGCGCGCCGCACTGGTGACGCGCGGGCTGGCCGAGATGACGCGCCTGGGGTTGGCGCTCGGTGGTCGGCTGGAAACATTCATGGGGCTGACTGGCGTGGGCGATCTGCTGCTGACCGCCACCGGCGATCTGTCACGCAACCGCACGGTCGGGATGCAGCTTGCGCAGGGCCGCACGCTCGACGACATCCTGCACAGCCTCGGTCACGTCGCCGAAGGCGTGCGTTGTGCGCGTGCCGTTGCGGCGCTCGCGCGCGCCAAGGGCGTGGACATGCCGATCACCTTTACCGTCTGCGAAGTCCTGTTCGAAGGGCTTCCTGCTGCGAAGGCGGTCGAGCGTCTGCTGCAGCGCGACGCCAAATCCGAATCGGCACGCTAGTCACGCCGCAATCAAGGGGCGCGTCAGGCTCAGGCGCCGCCCGCGAACCCGTTCTGCCGCCACGCTTCGAACACCACCACTGCCACGGTGTTCGATAGATTCAGGCTGCGGTTGTCCGGCCGCATCGGCAGGCGAATCCGCTGAGAAGCGGGAAACCACTCGCGCCGCTCCTCCGACAACCCGCGTGTTTCCGACCCGAAGACAAACCAGTCGCCCGGCTGGAACACCACGCTGGCAAACGGCGTCGAGCCGCGCGTGGTGAGCGCAAACATGCGCGTGAGATCGGGCTGCGCATCGCGCAGGAAGGCGTCCCAATCGGCATGCACGCGCATCGTCGCGTACTCGTGGTAATCGAGGCCGGCGCGGCGCATGCGGGCATCTTCGAGCGGAAAACCCAACGGTTCGATCAGATGCAGTTGCGCGCCCGTGTTGGCGCACAGGCGGATCACATTGCCGGTGTTGGGCGGGATTTCGGGTTCGACAAGGATGACGTTGAACATGACCGGGCGGCAGGAGGAATTTCGGCGGCGAGCTTATCCACATTGGGAAGGGTTGTCACCCCGCCACAGCTTGGCACAAACAGCGCGACACAATGTCGCACAAGCACGTGATCAAGGCGTGCGCAAGGCGACAACGTTGGTGACGCGGGTCGCGCCGGCGCGTTTGAGCTGCGTGGCGATCTCGCCAAGGGTCGTGCCGGTGGTCATCACATCGTCAACGACGCCGATGTGACGCCCCGCGATGCGCGCCGGCTCGGCAACGACAAATGCGCCGTGGAGGTTGGCCAGCCGCTCGGCGCGATCCAGCGTGGCCTGCGCGACGTTGTCGCGCACACGCTGCAGGGCGTTGGCGTGGGCCGGAATGTCCAATCGGCGGGCGATCCGGCGGGCAACCTCCCATGCCTGGTTGTAGCCGCGCGAGCGCAGGCGGGCCGGCGAAAGCGGCACTGGCAGCAGCACGTCCGGCAGGTCGCCCGGCGCCGCCGCGAGTGCGTTGCCCAATTGGGCTGCCAGCCAATCTGCCAATGGCAATTGCGCCCGAAATTTCAATCCAGTGACAAGGTGGTCGAGCGGCCAGGCGTAGTCGGCGATGACGACGGTCGCGTCAAAGTCGGGCGCGCCGGCCAAACATGTGCGGCAATGCCGGGCGGCGTGCCGGGCATCCAGTGCAATGGCGCATTGGATGCAGCGCCGCCTGTGCAGATGCGAGGCCAGGTCGCCCGTGCAGCCGTTGCACACCAGGTCGCCCTGAACCGCGCCGCAAAGCGCGCAGGCGCATGGCAACAAATGGCGCAGTCCTGCCCGAAACCATGCCGATAACGCGTGTTTATGCATGCAAAAAGCCGCTATCCAAGCCGATTTGCGGCTTCTGCGCTATCAGACGGCGCCTCAAACTGCGGGCCGGTATACTTGGCGACCGCAGTGTTCCGTCCCGCCTTGTCGATGTCTGATCCCGTCCTTGCTCGCCCTGCCGCCTTGCGGCGCGCCTTCGATCGCCGCGCCGCGCGTTTCGCCGACGTGGACTTTTTGCTGCGCGAAGTGGGCAGTCGCATGCAGGACCGGCTGTCCTACATCAAGGCCACGCCTGTCCGCGCGCTGGATTTGGGTTGCGGTCTGGGACAAGGCTTGGCGGTGCTGCGTGCGCAATATCCGGATGCGCAGATCTGCGGGGTGGACTGGTCGTCCGCCATGCTGGCGCAAGCGCAGAAACTCGACCCGCAGCGCACTGACGCCGGATGGCTCGGCAGGCTGCTGAAGAAGCGGCCGGTCTTTGACTTTGCCCAGGCGGACTTTCGCGCTTTGCCCTTTGCTGGCGCGTCGTTCGACCTGCTGTGGTCGAACCTGGCGCTGCACTGGGACCCGGCGCCGCACGCGATCTTTCCAGAGTGGCACCGCATCACCACGGAAGGCGGCCTGCTGATGTTCAGCCTGTTCGGTCCGGATACCCTGCGCGAGCTGCGCAGCGCCCTGGCCGGCATCGACGCGGGCGTCCATACGCTGCGCTTTGTCGACATGCACGACATTGGCGACATGCTGGTGCACAGCCGCTGGTCTACACCCGTCATGGACATGGAGCAGATCACGATCACCTACGAAACGCCGCAGGCGTTGCTGGCCGATGTGCATTTGCTGGGCGGCATGGCCGGCTTGACGGACGAAGCCGGCCACAGTCTCTCGGGCGCCGGCCTGCACACGCCCCGCTGGCGCCAGCGACTATTCGACGCACTCGACGCGCAACGCAATCCCGATGGGCTGATTCCGCTGACCTTCGAAATCGTCTACGGCCACGCCTGGAAGCTTGCGCCCACCCAGCGGCAGGCGCTGGACGAGCAGGGAAGGGCGATGATCCCGATCGATCAGATCGGTCGCAAACCGCGCGCCTGAAGCGCTTTTAGTGCGGGAACGGCATTGGCTCGGCCTTGTCAAGCCGGGACTTGCATAAAGGCGCTTTACCTTGTTCGGGGTCAATCGCGGCCATATAATGCGCCAGTTTGTCGCAGCAGTCCCCCAAAGGCCTATCCCGTTTTTTGCCACGGGCGAACCGTTCGGGTATGCATCCGAGGCAGGAGTGGTTCAATGCACGACATTGAAACCGTGCTCCACCCAGCATGCGGCGCCTCCACCATCTCGGAATCGCCGCGCAAGAACTGGCTCATGAAGCGAAACTGCTCGCTTTCAACCCGCCAGATTGGCTGGTCCACCCCCTTGGTCGTCATTTCCCCGTTCGTAATCGCTTGGTTTTCTGCCTGGCAAGTCGCGTGATTGGTGTTGCCTGATGCGGGGCTGGAGGTCGCGATTCTCGGATGGGCATTGCTGTACTATGCCCGCCACGCCTCCGATTACGGGCACGTCTGGCCGGAAGATGGCGCGCGCGTGATCCAGCAGGTGAGCGCCAGGCGGCGCAAGCTTGCGGACGAGCTTTCCCGGTGTTTGGGACACGGGCAACCAACCCAGGTCTCATGAGCCGCGCACCGGGGCAGAGTGGAATCTGTCAATTGGGTAGATAAAAAATGAAAATGTTGAATAAGACATTGGCAAGTTTGCTGGCGGCAGGCTCCCTCCTCGCCCTCAGTCAAACGGCCCTGGCAGTGGAAGACATGCCAGGCGGCCCCGCAGTGCGGCAGCTTAATCTCGCGCCTCCGGTCACCAAGATCGCCGCCGAGATCCATTGGCTGCACTGGATGATGCTGATCATCTGTATCGTGATCTTCATCGGTGTTTTCGGGGTGATGTTCTACTCCATTTTCAAGCACCGTAAGTCGGTCGGTCACAAACCGGCGACGTTCCATGAAAGCACCACGGTCGAAATCATCTGGACCATCGTGCCGTTCCTGATCGTGATCGGGATGGCGCTGCCGGCCACCAAGGCCGTGGTCGCCATGAAGGACACCACCAACTCCGACCTCACCATCAAGGCCACCGGCTACCAGTGGAAGTGGGGTTACGACTACCTGAAGGGCGAAGGCGAGGGCATCTCGTTCCTCTCCACGCTCACCACGCCGCGCGACCAGATCAACAACCAGGCGCCCAAGTCGAACACGTACCTGATCGAGGTCGACAACGAGCTGGTCGTGCCGGTCAACCGCAAGGTGCGCATCGTCACGACCGCCAACGACGTGATCCACTCGTGGATGATCCCAGCGTTCGGCGTGAAGCAGGATGCGATTCCGGGCTTCGTGCGCGACGCATGGTTCAAGGCAGAGAAGGTCGGCGTCTATCGCGGCCAGTGCGCCGAGCTTTGCGGCAAGGAACACGCCTTCATGCCGATCGTCGTGCGCGTGCTCTCGCAGGACGACTACACCAAGTGGGTCGACGGCAAGAAGAAGGAAATGGCCGCCAAGGCCGATGACCCGAACAAGACCTACACGCTGGAAGAGCTGAAGTCGCGCGGCGAGAAGATCTACATCGCCAACTGTGCGGTCTGCCACCAGCCGAACGGCAAGGGCGGTGGTCCGTTCCCGGCGCTCGATGGCTCGAAGATCGCCAATGGCCCGCTGGCCGACCACGTTGGCATCGTGCTGCACGGCAAGGGCGCGATGCCGCCCTGGGCTTCGGCGCTGAACGATGTCGAAATCGCTGCCGTCGTCACTTACGAGCGCAACAACTGGGGTAACCATACCGGTGACCTGCTGCAGCCGACGCAAGTGAAGGATGCGCGCGGCGGCAAGATGCCCGAAGGTGGGGCTGCCAAGACCGCTGCAACTGAATCCGCCGGTAAGGTGGCATCCAAACAAGCGAATGCGGCCGAAGACCGCAACGCTGGCTGATTGATCGTCTGCGTGACGAACCGAACCTAGGAGTTCCTCGATGAGCACCGCTGTTACGCACCCGCAAGATCACGCGCACGGTCATGGAGACGACCACGCGCACGACCATCCGCACGGCTGGCGCCGTTGGCTGTTCGCGACCAACCACAAGGACATCGGTACGCTGTACCTGCTGTTCTCTTTCATGATGCTGCTTTCAGGCGGCACGCTGGCCCTGCTGATCCGCCTTGAGCTGTTCCAGCCCGGCCTGCAGTTCTTCCATCCGGAGCTGTTCAACCAGTTCACCACCCTGCATGGCCTGATCATGGTGTTCGGCGCCATCATGCCGGCCTTCGTGGGCTTTGCGAACTGGATGATCCCGCTGCAGGTTGGCGCGTCCGACATGGCGTTTGCGCGGATGAACAACTTCAGCTTCTGGCTGCTGCCCCCTGCTGCGCTGCTGCTGGTGGGCTCGTTCTTCGCCCCGGGCGGCGCCACCGCTGCCGGCTGGACGCTCTACGCGCCGCTGTCGGTGCAGATGGGCCCGGGCATGGACATGGCGATCTTCGCGATCCACATCATGGGCGCATCGTCGATCATGGGCGCGATCAACATCATCGTGACCATCCTGAACATGCGCGCGCCGGGCATGACGCTGATGAAGATGCCGATGTTCTGCTGGACGTGGCTGATCACGGCGTACCTGCTGATCGCCGTGATGCCGGTGCTGGCAGGCGCGATCACCATGGTGCTGACCGACCGCCACTTCGGGACGAGCTTCTTCTCGGCAGCCGGCGGCGGTGACCCGGTGATGTACCAGCACATCTTCTGGTTCTTCGGGCACCCCGAGGTGTACATCATGATCTTGCCGGCGTTCGGTATCGTCAGCCAGATCGTGCCGGCCTTTGCGCGCAAGCCGCTGTTCGGCTACAGCTCGATGGTGTATGCCACGGCGTCGATCGCCATCCTGTCGTTCATCGTGTGGGCACACCACATGTTCACGACCGGTATGCCCGTCACCGGCCAGCTGTTCTTCATGTACGCGACGATGCTGATTGCGGTGCCGACCGGCGTGAAGATCTTCAACTGGGTGGCCACGATGTGGCGCGGCTCGATGACGTTCGAGACGCCGATGCTGTTTGCGATCGGCTTCATCTTCGTGTTCACGGTGGGCGGCTTCACGGGCCTGATCCTGGCCGTGGCCCCGATCGACATCCAGCTGCAGGACACCTACTACGTGGTGGCGCACTTCCACTACGTGCTGGTGGCTGGTTCGCTGTTCGCGCTGTTCGCGGGCTTCTACTACTGGGGCCCGAAGTGGTCGGGCTACATGTACAGCGAGACGCGCGGCAAGATCCACTTCTGGGGTTCGATGATCACGTTCAACCTCACGTTCTTCCCGATGCACTTCCTGGGCCTGGCAGGCATGCCGCGCCGCTATGCGGACTACCCGCAGCAGTTTGCCGATTTCAATGCGATCGCGTCGATCGGAGCTCTGGGCTTCGGTCTGATGCAAGTGTATTTCTTCTTCTTCGTGGTGCTGCCGTCGTACCGCGGTGGCGAGAAGGCTGCCGACAAGCCTTGGGATGGCGCGGAAGGCCTGGAGTGGACCGTGCCGTCGCCGGCGCCGTTCCACACCTTTGAAGAACCGCCGCACGTGAAGTAATGCAGGTGTTGCGGGGCTGGCGAGTGCCGGCTCCGCGATCCTCCGGACAAACGATGTCGAATCCAGAAAAAAGCCCAACGCCCGAGCAACGCGCTGCCAACCGTCGCCTGGGGTTGATCCTCGGCACGATCGCGCTGGTTTTCTTTCTGGGTGTGATTTTCAAGCGCGTGGTGTTCGGCGGCTAGCCGGGCAAGCGACGCGCTGGTCGCTGAACCGAGATTTCGCGAGACCCCTATGAGCCAGACACCGGCGCAGCCGGACCCGACCCAAAACGACAAAGCTCTCGAGCGCGGCCTGAACCGTTCCATGCTCGGCAAGCTGGCCGTCGTGGTCGCGATCATGTTCGGCTTCGGCTACGCGATGGTGCCGTTGTACAAGAAGATCTGCGAGATCACGAACATCAACGTGCTGAACACGCGTGATGAGGATGGCGGCGCGCTGCGCAACTCCCAGGTCGACAAGACGCGCACGATCACGGTGGAATTCGATTCGAACAGCCAGGGGCCGTTCCGCTTCCGCCCGGTCAAGAACAGCATGGATGTGCACCCCGGCGAGATCAGCCAGATCGTCTACGAGGTGGTGAACAAGGAGGGGCGTACGGTGGAGGCGCAGGCCATCCCGAGTTACGCGCCCAAGCAGGCAACCGAGTTCTTCAAGAAGATCGAGTGCTTCTGTTTCAAGCAGCAGACGCTGACGGCCAACGAGTCACGCGAGATGCCGGTGGTGTTTGTGATTGATCCGGATCTTCCCAAGGACGTGAAGACGATCACTCTGTCCTACACTTTCTTTGAAATCCACGCGCCGTCGGTCATTGCGCCGGCGATGCCGAACAAGGGAACGTGAGGACATGGACGACCTGAAGGAAGCGACCAAGCGGCGCGCATCATTCGCACAGACGATGAAGGCGGTGTTCTGGTCCTTCTTCGGGGTGCGCAAAGGCCGCGACCACGACCGTGACATGGCGCAGTTGAATCCGGTGCACGTGATCGTGGCGGGCATTCTGGCGGCGGTGATCTTTGTGGTTGTGTTGTTGCTGATCGTGCGAGCCGTGGTCGGTTGAGGATTGAGCAGGTTGAGGAGACGGCCCCGCAGCATGGGCCGGGCAATATCGAGTGGATTCTTAAAAAAATAGAGCTGGAGAAAAAGAGATGAGTGCGAATCGAGCAAACGCTCCGTACTACTTCGTGCCCGGGCCCTCGCGGCATCCGATTACGGCAAGCCTCGGCCTGCTGATCGTGCTGTTGAGCTCCGCTGCATGGGTGAATGCCCAGCCGTGGGCCCCGTGGACGTTCCTGGTCGGGCTGCTGTGGTTCCTCTTTGTGCTGCGCGCGTGGTTTGCCGACGCCATCTCCGAATCCGAGACCGGCAAGTACGGCGACCGCGTGGATGCCTCGTTCCGCTGGTCGATGAGCTGGTTCATCTTCTCGGAAGTGATGTTCTTCGCGGCGTTCTTCGGCGCGCTGTTCTATGCCCGCACGATCGCCATGCCGTGGCTGGGCGATCTGAACAACAAGCTGCTGTGGCCGGACTTTAACGCGCTATGGCCGAACGCTGGCCCCGCCGGCACGGTATCACCGTTCACGACGATGGGCCCGTGGCCGATCCCGACCATCAACACGGCGCTGCTGCTGACCTCCGGTGTGACGCTCACGTGGGCACATCATGCGCTGCGTGAAGGCAAGCGCGCGCAGGTCATCCAGGGTCTGCTGCTGACGATCCTCCTGGGCTTTACGTTCATGGGCTTCCAGGCGTTCGAATACATCCACGCCTATCACGAACTGAACCTGAAGCTGACCTCGGGCATCTACGGTTCGACGTTCTTCCTGCTGACGGGCTTCCACGGCTTCCACGTGACCATGGGCGCCATCATGCTGTCGGTGGTGCTGGGGCGTGTGATCAAGGGCCACTTCACGCCGGAGCATCACTTCGCATTCGAAGGCGCCGCGTGGTACTGGCACTTTGTGGACGTGGTGTGGCTGGGCCTGTACGTGGTGGTGTACTGGCTGTAAGACAGCATGGGAATGGGGCAGCGCAGCGCGGCCCCGTAGCCCGGCCCACGACAGGTGAAGACAATGCCGCAGACGGGACACCGCTGCGGCGTTTTCGTTTTTCTGGCGTGAGGGATTTGCCGTGGCTACTGGCCGAATTGGATGCCGGTGCTGTGGATCCACCCCAACCGATTGGCGACCAGGATGAAGATGAACAGCGCGATCGAGAAACCGACGCGGAACATCAAGGATCGAACGGTCCGGTTGCTGTGGCCCTTGTCGCGCATCAGGAAGAACAGCGCGGAGGCAAGGCTGCCGAGGATCAGCAGAAACGCAATGGCAACGACGATGCGCATGGAGGGTTGCCGGTTGGGCAATGACGGGTTGGAAATGGCTGCCGGGCATTATCTCACCGAGGCCGCGCAATGACCGAGCGCGTACCGATGCGACGCTGGTTTGCGCCTGTGCCGATGTTGGCAGGTGTGGCGCTGATCGCGCTGACGTGCTCGCTGGGGCGTTGGCAGCTTTCGCGTGCGCACGAGCGCATCGAGCGCCAAGCCCGCATCATGGCGCTGGAAAATGCGCCCGCCCAGCGCATCACAGCGCAGCCGGTGACAGCAGATTCAGTAATGTACAGGCCGGTGCTGCTGCGTGGAACGTTCGACGTGGCGCACACGGTGCTGCTCGAGAACCGCCCGCACGTCACCAACGACGTATCGCGCCCGGGTTTCGAGGTGCTCATCCCGCTGAGGCTGGAAGGTGCGGGCGGGCGCGCCGTGTTGGTCGACCGGGGCTGGTTGCCGCGCGATCCAGCCGATCGCACGCGCATCGCGCCGTACACCACGCCGGCGGGCGAAGTGCAGGTCGAGGGGATGGCGGTGCCACATGCCAGCCGGGTCTTCAGTCTGGGCAGCAAGGACGGCGCGGATGAAGTCGGCCACCGACTTAGGCAGAATATCGACCTCGACGCTTTCTCGCGCGAAATCGGCGTGCCGCTCCAACCGTTCGTGGTGCAGCAGCAGTCCGACGTGGAGGACGGCCTGTTGCGCGATTGGCCGCGCGCAGACCTGGGCGCCGAGCGCAATTACGGCTACGCGTTCCAATGGTTTGCGATGGCGGCGGCAGTGCTTGGGCTGATGGTCTTTTACAGCGTGCGGCGTTATCGCCGCTTGGCGGGCCGCTCCGAGCCCGCCTGAACACGAACTTGCGTTGCGGCCTAGTGCCGCAGCTGAATGTATTGGGAATCACATGGTGAATCAGGAATCTGCACCCGGCGCGCCCGGCACACTCGGGGCGTCCGAAGACCCGCGCATCGACGCGCGCACACGCCGCGGCCGCTTGATGATGCTGTTCCTGCTGCTGGTGTGCGCCTCTCCGGTAATCGCGTCGTACCTTGCGTATTACGTCTTCACCCCCGCCGGCGGCAAGGCGGCGTACGGCGCGCTGGTCGATCCGCAGCGCCCCATTCCGACCGGTCTGATGGTGCAGGACGAGCACGGCGCTGAAGTGCCGCTCGCTAGCCTCAAGGGCAAATGGCTGATGGTGTCCGTAGATGGCAGCGCCTGCGACGACAACTGCGCGCGCAAGCTGTTCACCATGCGCCAGCTGCGCATCGGCCAGGGCCCGGACCGCGACCGCATCGTCCCTGTCTGGCTAGTGACCGACCGGGGGGAGATCGACCCGCGCCTCATCAAGGCGTACAACGACGATTACGGTGCCGTGCGCTTCCTGCGCGCGCCCGAGCTGCCGAAGAACTGGCTTGCCGACGGCAAGACGCCGCCGACGGACCACCTCTTCCTGGTCGATCCGCTCGGCAACCTGATGATGCAGTTCCCGAAAGATCCAGACCCGAAGAAGGTGCGCGCAGACATGACGCGGCTCTTGAAGTATTCGCGCATCGGATAAGCCATGCTGCTGCAACTTGCTTCCATTGGCATCCTGATCGCGCTGATCCCACTCTGTTACGTGCTGGTCAAAGGGGATCGCAACAAGTACCGGAAGCTGGTGTGGATCACCGCTTTCCTCACGCTGGACTTGATCATGTTCGGCAGCTTCACGCGTCTGACGGATTCAGGCCTCGGTTGCCCGGATTGGCCGGGCTGCTACGGCACCTCCAACCCGTTCCACGCCCGTGAAGACATCCATGCTGCACAGGCCGCCATGCCGAGCGGCCCCGTCACCTGGATGAAAGCGTGGATCGAGATGACGCACCGCTACTTCGCGCTTGCGTTGGGCGTGCTGATCATCACTCTGGTGGTGCTGGCGTGGGTCAAGCGCAAGGAACTGCAGCAGTCTCCCTGGTATGCGACGGCGGTGCTGGCGCTGGTGTGTGTGCAAGGCGCCTTTGGCGCGTGGACGGTCACGCTCAAGCTGCAGCCGGCCATCGTGGTGACGCACTTGCTGCTCGGCATGTCGCTGCTGGCCGCGCTGATCTGGCTCGGCTGCAAGAACGACGCGCCGCGTGCGGTCGATGCGCGCGGCGCGTCGTTGCGCATGGCGGCGGCCATCGGGCTCGTGCTGCTTGTTGTGCAGATTGCGCTGGGTGGCTGGGTCAGCACGAACTACGCTGTGCTGGCCTGTACCGATTTTCCGTTGTGCAACGGCCAGTGGATTCCGCCGATGGACTTTGCGCACGGCTTCACGTTCTGGCGCCAGCTCGGCAAGACCGCCAGCGGCGATTTCATCTCGCAAGATGCGCTGGTCGCCATCCATTGGACGCACCGCGTGTTTGCAGTCGTTGTGCTGAGCTACCTGGCGTGGCTCGGTGCGCGCGCACGTCGCATTGGCGGCCTCGGCCGCGTTGCGACGGTGCTGCTCGTCGTGTTGGCCGTGCAATTGGCGACGGGCCTTTCGAACATCGTGCTGGGCTGGCCGCTGCTGGCTGCCGTGGCGCACAACGGTGGCGCGGCCGTGCTGCTGTTGCTGATGGTGCGTCTGCATTACCTGATCGGGCTCGCACAAGCGCGAGCGCCGATGCCTGTGGCGGCTGCCGTCGTCTGAATGCCGTCTGACCGTTTTTTATGAATACCGTGGCAACCCCAACAACTTCCACTCAACTTCCTGGCTGGCGGACGACCGCATCGCAGTATGCGGCGCTCACCAAGCCGCGCGTCACGCAGCTTGCCGTGTTCTGCGCCGTGATCGGCATGTTCCTGGCCACGCCGGGCATGGTGCCGTGGCCGGTGCTGATCGGCGGCGCGGTCGGCATCTGGCTGTTTGCCGGCGCTGCTTTCGCCATCAACTGCCTGGTCGAGCGCAAGATCGATGCAATGATGCGCCGCACGGCCTGGCGCCCGTCGGCAAGCGGTGAACTGGGCACGCGGCAGATCCTGGTGTTCTCGTTGGTGCTGGGCGGCGCGGGCATGTGGACACTGCACGTGTTCGCCAACGACCTCACGATGTGGCTGACGTTCGCCACCTTCATCGGCTACGCGATCATCTACACGCTGCTGCTCAAGCCGGCCACACCGCAGAACATCGTGATCGGCGGTCTCTCGGGGGCGATGCCGCCGGCGCTGGGCTGGGCGGCCGTCGCCAACAGCGTGCCGGCCGAGGCGTGGATCCTGGTGCTGATTATCTTTACCTGGACGCCGCCGCACTTCTGGGCACTCGCGCTGTACCGCCGCGCAGACTACGCCAAGTCGGGTCTACCGATGCTGCCGATCACGCACGGCGAGAAATACACGCTGCTGCATATCCTCTTGTACACGCTCATCATGATCGCCGCGACCATCCTGCCGTTCGTCTACGGCATGAGCGGCTATATCTATCTGGTGACCGCGCTGGTGCTCGGCTTCGGCTTCCTCTCGTATGCCTGGCGCATGTACCGCAAGTACTCCGACGCGCTGGCGCAGAAGACTTTCCGCTACTCCATCATCTACCTGTCGATCCTGTTTGCCGCGCTGCTGGTGGACCACTACTTCAAGTTTGGCCCGGCGCTTACGCAAAGCGCGGCGCTGTGACGCACAGGGGCGCCAGCGAGCATGTGCTGTTGGCGGTACGCTAGGCGGTCTGCTTCCAACACAATGACCATGCTCTCTTTCCGATACTTCCGCGCCGCGCTGTTCGCCATGCTGGCCGTCGCCGTGCTGGCGCTCGCGGCGTGCAGCGACAAGCCGGCCTTCAAGAACCTCGACATCACCGGATCCAAGAGCTTCGGCACCGATTTCTCGTTGACCGATCACACCGGCAAGCGCCGCACGCTCGAAGATTTCCGCGGCAAGGTCGTCGTCATGTTCTTCGGTTACACGCATTGCCCCGATGTCTGCCCGACCACGCTGGCTGAGCTGCGCGCCGTGATGGATACCCTCGGCAAAGACGCCGACCGCGTCCAGGTCCTGTTCGTCACCGTCGACCCGGAGCGCGATACGCAAGACCTGCTGGCCAAGTACGTGCCCGCGTTCGATCCGCGCTTCATCGGCCTGCGTCCGGCCAACGAGACTGAACTGAAGAAGGTCGCGTCCGACTTCAAGGTGTTCTACAGCAAGGTGCCGGGCAGCTCGCCCGACAACTACACCATGGATCACACCGCCGGCAGCTACATGTTCGATCCGAAGGGCAACCTGCGCCTGTTCATCAAGCACGGCCAGGGCCCGGAGCCGATCGCGCACGACATCAAGCAACTGCTGGCCGACTGATCTTCCGCCACCGCCCAAAGAAAAAGCCCGCCAATTTGGCGGGCTTTTCATTGCAGGGCGGGCAGCTTAGGCGAAGGCCTGCAGCGCACCCTTCATCTTTTTCATCGCGGCCGATTCGATCTGGCGAATGCGCTCAGCCGACACGCCAAACTCGTCGGCCAACTCGTGCAGCGTCGAGCCGCCCGATCCGTCGTCGTTCACGTTCAGCCAGCGTGCTTCGATGATGCGGCGGCTGCGATCGTCCAGCTTGGCGAGGGCGGCTTCGATGCCCTCGCTTTGCATGCGGTCGTTGCTACGCGCTTCGATCACGCGGGTCGGCTCGTTGTGCGTATCGGCCAGGTAGGCGATGGGAGCGAACGACTCCTCACCGTCGTCCATCTGGCCTTCCAGCGCAATGTCGCCGCCGGACAGGCGCGTTTCCATCTCGCGCACTTCCGTGCCCTTGACGTTGAGTTCGGCCGCCACGGCGTCGATCTCGTCCGACGTGAAGGTCGCCTGCGCATCCTGCTTGTGACTGCGCAGGTTGAAGAACAGCTTGCGCTGGGCCTTGGTGGTGGCCACCTTGACCATGCGCCAGTTCTTCAGGATGTACTCGTGCATCTCGGCCTTGATCCAGTGCATCGCGTATGAGACGAGACGCACGCCCTGATCCGGGTCGAAGCGCTTGACGGCCTTCATCAGGCCGATGTTGCCTTCCTGGATGAGGTCGGCATGCGGCAGGCCATAGCCGAGGTAGCCGCGGGCGATCGACACCACCAGACGCAGGTGCGAGAGCACCAGTCGGCGAGCGGCATCGAGGTTGTCGTTGTCGCGGTATTCGCGGGCCAGACGCTGTTCTTCTTCGGCCGACAACATCGGCACACGGTTGACGCTCTGGATATAGGCGTCGATGTTGCCCAGGTTGCCGGGGAACGCCAGTGCCCATCCATTACCGGCGTTGCCGGACGGCTGGGTGGCGATTGCGGAAACGGTATTCACGGGGATGACTGCGTTCACTCAGGACTCC
Organism: Ralstonia sp. PBBBR1; assembly: GCF_002256165.1. Lineage (NCBI taxonomy): Bacteria > Pseudomonadati > Pseudomonadota > Betaproteobacteria > Burkholderiales > Burkholderiaceae > Ralstonia > Ralstonia sp. PBBBR1. The sequence goes on from NZ_NKIL01000010.1 coordinate 19,663, forward strand.
TGTCGAAATCCAGTGGAGATTTGGAAAGGCATCTTAGCACTCCAACCGGATGAGTGCTAATAGGACATTTTTGTCGGGTTGATAGTTCCTGTAAATCAGGATTTGTCTTCTAATAGTGAGATGTTTGCGACGCAACAAAAAGGCGCCGCACCCAGTCATAGACCGTGATGGAAGGGTTCGGTTCTCGCCTATGCCGCCGTGTTACGGCCGCGTGACTTTGCCCAGTAAAGTGCTCGATCGGCTTCACGCAGGGCGGCGTCTGGATCACGTACCTCCGGGCCCGGGCAGGCCACGCCAACGCTCGTGGTGACGTGCAGGACGGTGCCATCCGACAGGTGGATCGGCGGGCGGATCGCGCTGACGATCTTCTGCGCGGTGTGCAGCGCATCATCCGGGGCGTCGATGGGGTCGAGCAGGATGATGAATTCGTCACCTGCGAGGCGGGCGACGGTGTCGGTGCGGCGCACGGCACGTTGCAGCCGGTGTGCGACCTCCACCAGCACCGTATCGCCGGCGGCGTGGCCGTAAGTATCGTTGATGTGCTTGAAGTGGTCGACGTCCAGGTACAGCACGCCAAGCGGTGCCGGCAGGCGCTGACGACGCTCCAGTGCGGCGCGCAGGCGCTCGTAGAGTTCGTAGCGGTTCGGCAGGCCGGTGAGGGCATCAAAGTGCGCCATCCGTGACAGTTCCATCTCGCTGCGCTTGGCTGCGGTCACGTCCTGCACGAAGGCGTAAAAGCCACAGCGGCCGTCATGTGCTTCTGCGGAGTCGGGGACGAGCTGGCCGCGGAAATGTCGAGTGCGGTTGCGCGGGCCGGCGGCGTGCGGCTTTTCGTACCAGGGCGCGGTGATCTCGAATTCGACCGATTCTCCGCGTTGGGCGCGCACCATATACGGTGCCAGCAAGGCGTACGTGCCTGGCGTGAACACCCGTTCCGGCATCTGGCCGCATACCTCCTCGGGCGTGCGCTGCAACCAGCGCGCATGCGTGACGTTGCAGAAGGTGAAGACGCCGTCGGGGTTGATGTGCGACACCAGCAGCGGCGCGTTGTCGAGCACGAGCTTGAGCGCGCGTTCGCTGCGCGCCAGGGCCAGCTCGGCGGCGGTGCGCGCCGTCAGATCCTGCAGCACCGAGAAATAGCCGCGCAGCGTGCCGCGATCATCGTAGTCAGGAAAGTAGTGGCCGCTCAGGTAGCGGGGCACGCCCGTGCGCATGGACGTGATCTCGAACTGCACGGGGTAGCCGGCCAGCACTTCGGTCATGTAGGGCAGCAGCGTGCGGTAGTCCTCAGGGGCGTAGATGTCGCGCACGTGGCGGTCGAGCATCTCGCCTTCACTGCGGCCGAAGGCTTCGAGCAGGGTGCGGCTCGCAAAGCGGACGATGCCGTCGGAGTCGACGTAGCTGAGCTGCGCGGGCACGTTGTCGGCCACCAGGCGCAGTTGTTCGCGGCTCGCGCGCAAGGCATCACGGCGGCGTTCCAGGCTTTCGTTTGCGGTACGCAGCGCGCGTTCGGACGCGGCCAGCCGGTTGGCAAACGGCCGCACCGTCAGGCGGATGACCAGCACGCTGGCGATCATCAGGCACAGCATGAAGGCGCCGAGCCGCTCGAACTGCACGCGCATCGGGGCGTACAGCTCGGCGCTCGCGATCTTGCTGATCAGCGCCAGGCCCGTGTGGCCGATGGGCGTGTAGCTGAACGATGTCGGCATGCCGTGGATGTCCTGCCACTGGCCGTAGCCTGCCTCGCCCGCTAGCGCCAAGCGCGACGGCAGCGGCCGGCGGTCGACCGTAAGAGCCGGCAATTCGAACACGTACGCATCGAAGCGCTGCGGAAACGACATTGCACGCCCACGCGCATCAAAGCCCGACATCGCCAGCGTTTCGGTCTTTCCGATGCCGCGCTCGTTGGCGTAGCGGCCGGTCATGTGGGCGAGCGGTTGCTCTGCGACCAGCCAGCCGATCTGCATGCCGTCTGCCATGACGGGCGTTTCTGTGCGCATGGCAAATCCGTGTACCCATTGCAGCGTGACGCGCTCGGGCGCGAGGCCGGCGTGCAGCCGAATCGACAGCTCGGGCTCAAGCGTTTGCGTGCCGAGACTGACGATGCCCTCGCCCGCCAGCGTACGCAGTTGCAGGTACGAGTACCCTTGCTGGCGATACGCCTGCAGCGCGCTCTCGCTGCGCAGGCGCGCCGCATTGTCGGTGGGATGGCGCAGCACTTCCTGGATGTACGTGGCGGCGGCCACCAGGCGCGGGTTTTCCGCGCGCATGTCCAGCAGTTGGTCAAGCTCTTCAGCGTAGCTGGATAGGGCCCGCGCCCGCGCGGTGCCGAATGTCAGGCCGACGCTGTCCACCTGGATGATGAACGCCGTGATGGTCGCTCCCAGGCCTGCAAGTACCACGCAGCCGCCGCTGATCCACACGATGGTGTCTTCCGGCGACAAGCGCAGGCGCAACACGCCCGGCTGCCGGACCACCGCAACGCACAGCACGCCCATGACCACCAGCAGCGTGCAGATGGCCGCTACGTCCGAGGCGCGCCACACCAACCACGCCGGGTACAGATATTCGAGCGCCATGGCGCGGCCAAGCAGGTCGCCCGCGCAGAGCAGCATCGCCAGGCCGACCAAGCCCCAGAACCACCGCGCGCGGTGCGGTTTGCGCAACGTCGGCACAAGGCTCAGGGCCGTCGCCGATGCGGCCATCGCCAGCGCGTGGCTGGGGTGCATGCCGCCAATCCATCCGGTCACCCATTGGCGGTCCAGCCATGTGTGCATGCCCGGAAAGTCGAGCCCGATCGGCCATCCCGTGATCATCTCGGCCAGCCGCAGCGTGGACAGCACCGCCACCACGCCGCCCAGCCCCCGGGCCACCGGATCTGCCCAGCGCACATTCGGCCGTACCGTCCCGACGAGCAGCGCAGCCAGCCCCGCGCCAAGCAGGGTCAGGTTGACGCCGGTGGCGAACACGATCAGCAGCCGATCGCTGCCGAGCTTCACTGCCCACGGCCAATGCCGCAGCCAGCCGACCATCACGGTCAGCCCAACAAGGACGAGGAGGAAGCCGATGCCGCCGGCGATGGCGACAAGCGGCCGGCGAGGAACCATGCGGGTGACGCGTAAGCGGGAGGTTTCTGGGCGGATGTCTTCTAACCGGAAGATCGGCCGAAAACCGCGCCGCTTGAGCGTTTCCACCCCAATGGGTGGGCCGAATTGCCATGTCTGCAATGTCGAGTGATCGAAGCGCCCGTGAAAGCGATGCGCGACGCACGTCGGGTCTTCTCCCGTGCCGTCACGCAAGTTGGCTACACTGCCCGGACATCGCAGAAATCGCTACAGGAGCCGTCAATGAGCATCGTCGTCAGCAAGGACACCGAAGGCCTTTTTCGCCACAAGGTCACCTTTCCCGAAGGCGTGACCTACACCGATGTGCCCAAGCCGACTGGCGAGGGCAGTGCGCCCGACCCGCACGCCTACTTTGACGCGGCCCTGGCCAGCTGCAAGGCGCTGACCGTCACGCTGTATGCGCGCCAGCGCAAGTACCCGCTCGATTCGATTGACGTGGCTGTGGAGCACGACGGCACCCAGGAACGCCAGGGCCGCTACAAGCTGCGCACCGTGCTGACCCTGCACGGCAACCTGACCGACGAGCAACGCGCCGACCTGCTGCGCGTGGCCGGCAAATGCCCCGTTCACAAGCTGATGACCGAGGTCGAGATCAGCGTCGACACCGAACTCGCCGAGCACGCCTGAGGAGGCTTCCGTCATGACTTCCATCCAGCACATCATTGGCCCGCACGTGCGGGACCTCGGCGGTTTCTCGGTCAAGCGCGTGCTGCCCTCGGCAGCGCGTCAGACGGTGGGGCCGTTCATCTTCTTCGATCACATGGGCCCGGTGGATTTCGCCCCCGGCGAGGGCATCGACGTGCGCCCGCACCCGCACATCGGGCTGGCCACCGTCACGTACCTGTTTGACGGCAGCATGGTCCACCGAGACAGCCTCGGCAGCGTGCAGACCATCACCCCCGGCGACGTGAACTGGATGACGGCCGGCAACGGCATCGTCCACTCCGAGCGTTCCTCGCCGGAAGGGCGCGAAAAGGGCGCGCGCATGCACGGCATCCAGACCTGGGTGGCGCTGCCGAAGGACCAGGAAAAGGTCAACGCCAGCTTCGCGCACCATGCGGCCGAGACGCTGCCCAAGCTGGAGTGCCCAGGCGTGCAGGGCGTGGTCATCGCGGGAGATGCGTTCGGGCTGACGTCGCCGGTGAAGGTGAGTTCGCGCACGCTGTATGTGGCGCTGGAACTCGCGGCCGGCGCATCGCTGGTGATTCCGCCTGAGCATGCAGACCGTGGCCTGTATCTGGTCGACGGCGCCGTCACCATCGACGGCGAGGCGCTCGACCCGCAGCACCTGGCCGTGCTGGAGCCCGGCGGCGACGTGACGCTCACCGCGCAGGCATCGTCACGCGTGATGCTGCTGGGCGGTGCCCCGACCGATGGCCACCGTCACATCTACTGGAACTTCGTCGCCAGCGACAAGGCCGACATTGAAGACGCCAAGCAGCGCTGGGAGAGCGACGCCTTCGCTCACGTGCCCGGCGAAACGGAGCGCATTCCGCTGCCGTCCAAGTAAGACCGGGCGATCGATCAGGCAGCCTGCGCCGGTCGTGCACAGCGCACGATCGCGCGGACCTGCTTGGCGATCGGCTCCGGCACCGGCTGCTTGCCGTCGAGCACCGCTTCAATCCACCGCGCCGTTGCCGCCACGTCTGTCCCCACGGGCAGCTCAGGCGGTGCGTCGCTTGAACCTTCCACCGCTTCGATCACCGTTTCGTGCGCGCCGTCGTGCAGCCACTCCACCGCGCTGCCGCGCCGCGCATCGGCCACTGCCTCGCCTTCGGTGCCGCGCGCCAGCAGCACGTTGGCCGGATGACGCAGGAAGTAATCGGTGAGCGTGTCGCGGTATTCCGGGTGCGTGTAGCTGACCAGCCGTAGCGCCTCGTGCGGCGCGTGCCCGCCGACGGGCTGCAGCATCTTCACCACCGTGTGGGCGGAATTGCGCAGGCCGACGATCTCGCGCTTATCCAGCAGTGCCGTCAGTTCGGGAGAGAGCACGTCGATCGGCACATAGGCCAGGCGATCGCGCTCCAGGCGCTCGCGGGCGTCGTCCATGTGTTCGCAGAGGGGCCAGCCGAGCGCTTCGAACAGCGCAGCCGTGGTGACGCGGCCGTCGAAGCGGCGGATGCCATGCACCAGCACCGGCACACCTTCGCGCGCCAGCAGCTTGGCCAGCAGCGGCACCAGGTTCGGCTGGCGGCGGGCGCCGTTGTAGCTGGGGATGACGACTGGCAACGCATGCTCGGGCGTGTCCGGCGCCGGCAGCGGCCGGCAATGCGCATGCGTGGCTTCGAGCATGCCGTCGAGTTCTTCCGGGGTCTCGCCTTTGATGCGGTAGGCCATGAGGATGGCGCCGAGCTGCACGTCGGAGATGCGGCTTTCCAGCATGGCCGTGAAGAGCGCACGGGCATCGTGCTTGACCAGCGCGCGGGCGCCGTCTGCGCCGCGGCCAATTTCCTTGATGAAGCGGGCAGCGGGGAAGGGGGCGTTCGCGAGAGCGTCTTCAGCGGCGGTGTCGGGGAGGATGGGAGGGGCAGGCATTGTTCATGGCGCGGGTGATGGGCTCGGGGGTGATCATAGCGCTGTGGGTTGCGCGCTGGCGCCATGTCGTGGTGTTTTTTGCCCTGGTGGTGCATCCCTTGTTTCATCCCCTGCCGGGGCATGAAACAGGAGATGGACCACCAAGGTAAAAACAACAAAGCCATCCCCACAGCGAATCAAGCCGCCTCCGCCACCGGATGCCTCTGCTTCCGATACAGAAAATCCAACACCGCCGTCCGGTAAGCGTGATAAGTCGGATCCTCCGCCAACGCCATCCGATCCCGAGGCCGCGGCAAATCCACCGTCAACACCTCACCAATCGTCGCAGCCGGCCCATTCGTCATCATCACGATGCGGTCCGCCAGCAGCACTGCTTCATCCACATCGTGCGTGACCATCACCACCGTGCTGCCGGTTGCGGCAACGATCTTCAGCAGCTCATCCTGCAGATGCGCCCGCGTGAGTGCATCCAGCGCGCCAAAGGGCTCATCCATCAGCAGCACCTTCGGCTCCATGGACAATGCGCGAGCGATCCCGACACGCTGCTTCATCCCGCCCGAGATTTCATGCGGATGCTTCTGCTCGGCATGCGACAAGCCGACCAGTGCCAGCGCCGCATGCGTGCGATCACGCAACTGCGCTTTGGTCTCGCTCTTGCCGAAGACGCGCTCGACGGCGAGATACACATTGTCAAAGCACGTGAGCCACGGCAGCAGCGAATGGTTCTGAAACACCACCGCCCGATCCGGCCCCGGCCCGGCAATCTCGCGCTCGGCCAGGATCAGTCCGCCGCTGGTCGGCCGCGTCAGCCCGGCGATGAGATTGAGCAACGTCGATTTACCGCAGCCCGAGTGCCCGATGAGCGCGATGCACTCACCGCGCGCAACCGTCAGGTTGATGTCGCGCAGGGCGACGAACGGGCCGCGCTTGGTCTTGAACGTCTGCCCGACGTTTTCAATGCGCAGGATTTTGTCTGTCATGGCGATCCCCATTTCGCTCAAACCGCGTCGTACGAGAAGCGCCGCGCAATCGCCAACAGCGCGTGCTCGAGCAGCAAGCCCACCACGCCAATCACGAAGATCGCGATGACGATGTGTTCGACCTTCAGGTTGTTCCACTCATCCCACAGCCAGAAGCCGATGCCGACACCGCCGGTCAGCATTTCCGCTGCCACGATCACCAGCCACGCCGTGCCGATGGACAGCCGCACGCCCGTCAACATGTACGGCAGCACTGCAGGAAACAGCACGCGCGTGAACACTTTCCATTCAGAAAGGTTCAGCACGCGCGCCACGTTCAGGTAGTCCTGCGGCACGCGCGTCACGCCCACGGCGGTGTTGATCACCATCGGCCAGATCGAGCAGATGAAGATCGCCCAGATGGCCGCCGGGTTGGCCGACTTGAACAGCAAGAGGCCAATCGGCAGCCACGCCAGCGGCGACACGGGCCGCAGCAGGCTGATGATGGGCGAGGCCATCGCATTGAGAAACGCAAAGCGCCCGATCAGGAAGCCCGCCGGAATGCCAATGACTGCAGCCATGCCGAAGCCCGCACCCACGCGCGCCAGCGAAGCGAGCACGTTCCAGCCCACGCCCTGGTCATTCGGGCCATTGCGGTAGAACGGATCGGCAAACAACGCGACCGCTGCTTTCCACGTCACCGCTGGTGTCGGCAATGCGGGGATGGCCGTGGCAATGCCCTGCCACGCCAGTACAAACAGAACCAAGCCCAGCACGGGCGGAAAGCCGCGCACCACGGCGGCGACAAACCAGTCGCGCACGGCAAAGCGGCGGCTTTCAGGGGCGGCGTCGGACTGCACGCCGGACAACGTTTTGACGAGCGTGTTCATGTCGGGCTCCATCGATGTGAGGGACCGCAATCAGAAATTCGGAAGGCCGGAGGCGTCAGGCTTTCAGCTTGAAGCCGTCCGCATACGCGGCAGGGTTCTTCGCATCCCACACCACGCCGTCGATCAACTTGGCCGTGCGCATGTCGCTCTTGGGCGGCGGCGTGCCGGTGGCGGTTGCCGCCTGCTTGAAGATGTCCACGCGGTTGACCTGCTTGGCCACGGCCAGGTAATCCGGATGCGCCTTCAGCAGGCCCCAGCGCTTGTGCTGCGTGAGGAACCACATGCCGTCCGACAGGTACGGAAAGTTGACCGCGCCGTCGTGATAGAAGCGCATCGGGTCCGGGTCGTCCCACGTCTTGCCCAGACCATTCGTATAGCGGCCGAGCATGCGGTCGAGAATGATGTCCATGTCGGTGTTGACGTAGGACTTGGCGGCAATGGTCTCGGCCGTCTTGCGGCGGTTCGATGCGGATGCATCGATGAACTTGCTTGCCTCCAGCACCGCTGCCGTGAGCGCACGCGCGGTGTTCGGATACTTCTGCACGAACTCCGCCGTGGTGCCGAGCACCTTCTCGGGGTGGTCTTTCCAGATGGCCTGTGTGGTCTCGGCGGTAAAGCCGATGTTGTCTGCAATCGCGCGGGCACCCCACGGCTCGCCCACGCAGTAGCCATCCATGTTGCCCACCCGCATGTTCGCGACCATCTGCGGCGGGGGCACGGTGATCGCCTTCGCGTCCTGCAGCGGGTGGATGCCGTGCGCGGCCAGCCAGTAGTACAGCCACATCGCATGCGTGCCGGTCGGGAAGGTCTGCGCGAACACATATTCGCGCTTGTCTTTCGCCATGACGGCCTTCAACGACGCCCCATCCTTGACGCCCGCTTCCTTGAGCTTGGACGACAGCGTGATCGCCTGGCCGTTGTTGTTGAGCGTCATCAGCACGGCCATGTCTTTCTTGGGGCCGCCAATGCCGAGCTGCACGCCGTAGATCAGGCCATACAGCACGTGCGCCGCATCCAGATCGCCCGACACGAGCTTGTCGCGTACGCCGGCCCACGAGGCTTCTTTCGACGGCGTGATCTTGATGCCGTACTTCTTGTCGAGGCCGAGCGTGGATGCCATGACCACCGAAGCACAGTCCGTGAGCGGGATGAAACCCACCTTCAGTTCCGTCTTCTCGGGCGCATCGGAGCCGGCGGCCCAGGCCCCGGCACGCACCAGCGGATCGATCAATGCCACGGCACTGCCTCCTGCAATCGTCGCCGCGGCTTTCATGATGCTGCGGCGCTTCGGGTTGATCGGGTTGACGAGAGCGTCGGTCTTGTCTGGCGCGGCCATCCATGGCTCCAAAGAAAAAGCGTCCCGACGCGCGACCGCCGCCCATCCGAAAGAGGGGCGCGCTGCCGTGCATCGGGACGCCGTTGTCCCGTGCCGGTACCCACGTTGGCACCGGCTTCGCAGCGACACTTGCAAGGGGTATGCCAACGTTGAGCGATGCATGCTGGCGTTTCGCGTTCCGATCTCCACGCGCCGAGCTTTTTTCTCGGCGTTCCAAGTTCAGAACTCGGCGCGTGAGGCTTTTAGCTCGGCGGTTGAGGCTCGGAACTCGGCGCGTGAGGCTTTTAGCTCGGCGGTTGAGGCTCGGAGCTCGGCGTGTGAGGCTTTTAGCTCGGCGTGCGAGGCTTTTAGCTCGGCGTGCGAGGTTCGGGACGCCGCGCGCGACTGGTGCGTTTCCAGCGCCGGAGTTGTGCGGCGCACCAAAACTGGGCGGCGGCCCGACCGCTCAGCCAGCCATCACATCGATCACGCGTTGTGCGGCTTCCACCAGCTTGATGTTGCGATCCATCGCCATCTTGCGCAGGCGCTTGAAGGCGTCGTCTTCCGACAGGTTCATCTGCTTCATGAGCATGCCCTTGGCGCGCTCCAGGACCTTGCGCTCGGCGAGTTGCGTCTTGGCGGTGTCCAGCTCGGCACGCAACTCACGCTCGTGTTCGAAGCGGGCATAGGCAACGTCCAGCACGGCCTTCACACGCGTGGGCTTGATGCCGTCGACGATGTAGGCGGTGATGCCGGCGGCAAACGCCGTCTTGATGCGCGTGGCGTCGTCGTTGTCGGTGAACAGCACGATGGGGCGCGGAGCATGCTGCGTGGCCACGCAGACGTGCTCGATGGTGTCGCGCGCGGCCGATTCGGAGGCGACGATCACCATGTCGGGCTGGGTCTCGGCGATGCGGTCGGGCAGCGTCAGGTCGGCATCCGCCAAGCCGACGTCCACGAAGCCGGCCTCGGCCAGCCCGGTGCGGATCAGCTCCAGATTGATCTGTTCGGCGTCGAGCGGATCGCGCACCAGCAGCACGCGCATCGGCGCGGCCGGGTGGTTGGCAGCGGGCGGGGCGGATGGGGTGGGCGGTTTCGCTTGCATGGTGCAAAGTGGGGCAGGGTGCACGTCGCTTATGCAAGAACCGCGCCGGGGCGGTGCGGGTGTATCCTCGCAAACTCGTCGGTCGCCGGGGGGCGGTGGCCGCAGTTTCCCACCTGTTCCAATCCAGCTTAGTCCGAGGAGACCCGCATGACCGATTTCGTCGTCACCCCGCCCGCCGTCAATGGCATTCCCGTGCGTGGCGGGCATGGCCAGTTTCCGGTGCGCCGTGTGTACTGCGTCGGCCGCAACTACGCCGCCCATGCGCGCGAGATGGGTTCCGACCCCGACCGCGAACCGCCGTTCTTCTTCTGCAAGCCGGCCGACGCCGTGCGCTACGTTGCCGACGGCGAGACCGGCCAGTTCGTCTACCCGACTGAAACCAAGGATTGCCACTACGAGATCGAACTCGTGGTTGCCATCGGCACGGGCGGGCGCGACATCGCCGTGGAAACGGCAGCCAACCATGTCTACGGTTACGCCATCGGCCTGGACATGACGCGCCGCGACCTGCAGAACGCTGCCAAGAAGGGCGGCCGCCCGTGGGAGACCGGCAAGGCGTTCGACGGCTCGGCCCCCATCGGCCCGATCGTGCCGGCCAAGGATGTGGCCCACCCGGACAAGGGCGCCGTGACGCTGTCGGTCAACGGCCGCGAACACCAGCGCGGTGATCTGTCGGACCTGATCTGGTCGGTGCCGGAAACCATTGCGTATCTGTCGCGCCTGTTCGAGCTGCGCCCGGGCGATCTGATCTACACCGGCACGCCCGAAGGCGTCGGCCCGGTCGTCGTCGGCGACCTGATGGTCGGCAAGATCGACGGCGTGGGCGAGCTGCACGTGAAGGTGATTTGATAGACCCGCTAGAAGAGTCAGAAGCCATGTCGATCAAGCTGTACAACTATTTCCGCAGTTCGGCGTCATTCCGCGTGCGTATTGCCCTGGAGGTCAAGGGCCTGCCGTACGACTACGCGCCGGTCCACCTGCTCAAGGGCGAGCAACTGGCCCCCGACTTCGTCAAGCTGAACCCCGATGCGCTGGTGCCCGTGCTGTGCGATGGCAACGACGTGCTGAACCAGTCTTTGGCCATCGTCGAGTATCTGGAAGAGACGCATCCCGAGCCCACGCTGCTGCCGGGTTCGGCGAGTAATCGCGCGCACATCCGCGCGATCGCGCTGGCCATTGCATGCGAGATCCATCCGCTCAACAACCCACGCGTGCTGAAGTATCTGAAGCACATGTTCAACGTGGAAGAAGAGGCGCGCAACGAGTGGTATCGCCACTGGGTGAAGCTGGGGTTTGCGGCGTTGGAGACGCGGCTGTCACAGTCGCCGCTGACCGGTGCCTACTGTGTTGGCGACACGCCAACGCTGGCCGACGTGTGCCTCGTGCCGCAGGTGTTCAACGGCAAGCGGTTCGATGTGGCGGTGGAAGATTACCCGACGCTTGCGCGCATCTTTGCGCACTGTATGGCGCAGGAGGCGTTTCAGCGGGCTGCGCCTGCGGCGCAGCCGGATGCGGTTTCCGCGTAATTTGTAGCGGTACTGTGCAAAACAAAACGCCCTGATCAAGTCAGGGCGTTTCTACGTTGGAGCGTTGCGCGCGAGGGTGGTCAACCCAACAACGCATCCGCAAATTCGCGCGCGGAAAACGGCTGCAGGTCCTCAACCTGCTCGCCCACGCCGATGAAGTACACCGGCACCGGCCGCTGCCGCGCGATGGCGGCCAGGATGCCGCCCTTGGCGGTGCCGTCCAGCTTGGTGACGATCAGGCCCGTGAGGCCCAGCGCTTCGTCAAAGGCTTTGACTTGCGCGAGGGCGTTCTGCCCCGTGTTGCCGTCGATCACCAGCAGCGTTTCGTGCGGCGCCGTGGCCATCGCCTTGGCGGTCACGCGGCGCACCTTCTTCAGCTCTTCCATCAGGTGCAGCTGCGTCGGCAGGCGGCCAGCGGTGTCCGCCATGACGATGTCGATGCCGCGTGCGCGTGCGGCGTTTACTGCATCGAAGATCACGGCGGCGGGGTCGCCCGATTCCTGCGCCACGACCGTGACGTTGTTGCGCTGTCCCCAGATCACGAGTTGCTCGCGCGCGGCGGCACGGAACGTGTCGCCTGCGGCCAGCAGCACCGATTGACCGTAGGTCTGGAAGTGCTTGCACAGCTTGCCGATGCTGGTCGTCTTGCCGGCGCCGTTCACGCCCGCGATCATGATCACCATCGGCTGCTCGCGGCCGAGCACCATGGTTCTTTCCAAGGGGTGCAGCAGCTCGACCAGCAGGTCACGCAGGGCGGTCTTCACGCCTTCGGCGGTTTCGATGCGCTGTGCCTTGATGCGGCGGCGCAGTTCGCCGAGCAGGTATTCGGTGGCGTCGACTCCGGCGTCGGCCATGAGCAGGGCGGTCTCCAGCTCTTCGAACAGCGCTTCGTCCACCTTCACGCCCACGAACAGCGTGGTCAGGCCCTTGCTCGTCTTCGACAGGCCGGAGCGCAGGCGTGACATCCAGCCCTTGCGCGCCTGCTCGATCACAGCAGGCGTCGGCACGGTTTCGATATCGTCGGCTTGCATGTCGAGTGGAGGCTGCACGGCAGGCGCGTCCGGCACGGCAATGTGGACCGGCGCAGCGACAGGTCCGGGAGCAGGTGCAGCGACGGGCTGGGGTGCGGCAACCGGGGCGGGAACGGGAGCGGGGCCTGGGATGGCAGCCGGGGCAGGCGCCTGCGCGGCTTCGGGCGCCGCTGCGGGCGTGGGTTCGGCGGCCGGTTGCGGCTCTGCCTTGCGCTTTTTCCAGAAACTAAACATCGTAAAAGGCAGTCTATTTCGCCGTTAGAATCAAGCGTCGAATTTTATCAGACAGCCCTTATGCGCTCTTCCATGCGAATCGTTTCAAACCGGGCCCGGTCGCGCGTCTGGCAATTGGCCGCGATGGCCTTGGCGGCGGGCCTGCTGGCCGGCCATGTTGGCGCGCAGGAGCTGGCCGCTGCACCGGGCCGTCCGGTGGCCACAGCCAGCAGTGCCAAAGTAGGTGCCAGCCAGTCCGACACGCACGAATACAAGCTGCCCAACGGGCTGCAGTTGATCATCAAGGAAGACCACCGCGCCCCCACCGTGGCGCACATGGTCTGGTATCACGCCGGCAGCATCGACGAGCACAACGGCACCACGGGTGTCGCCCACATGCTTGAGCACATGATGTTCAAGGGCACCAAGGCAGTTGGCCCGGGCGAGTTCTCCCGCCGCGTGGCTGCCCTGGGTGGCCGTGAAAACGCCATGACCACGCGCGACTTCACGATGTACTTCCAGCAGATCGAGAAATCGCACCTGGCCGATGTGATGGGGCTCGAAGCCGATCGCATGGCCAATCTCCAGCTGACCGACAAGGAGTTCAAGCCGGAGATGAACGTGGTGAAGGAAGAGCGCCGCATGCGCATCGACGACTCCGCCCGTTCCACTGTCTATGAGCAGATGCTCGCCACGCTGTTCAATGCCGCGCCGTACCGCAACCCGACCATCGGCTGGCCGGGCGACCTCGACACGATGACGGTGCAGGACGCCCAGAACTGGTACCACGCCTGGTACACGCCCAACAACGTCACCGTGATCGTCGCGGGCGATGTGAAACCCGACGAAGTCTTCCGCCTCGCGCAGCGCACCTACGGCAAGCTCAAGCCGCATGCACTGCCGCGCCGCTATGCGCAGGAGGAGCCCAAGCAGATCGGCGTGAAGCGCATCTGGGTGAAGGCGCCGGCCGAGAATCCGTACGTTGTGCTGGCCTACAAGGTGCCGCGCCTGAGCGATGTGGAAAAAGACGTCGATCCGTATGCGCTGGAAGTCCTGTCGGCCGTGCTCGATGGCTATGACAACGCGCGCCTGCCGAGCCAGCTCGTCAAGGGCGAAAAGCGCATCGCCGACGATGTCAACGCCGGCTACGACGGTCTGAACCGCGGTCCGTCGATTTTCCTGATGGACGGTACGCCCGCCGACGGCCACACCACCGCCGAGATCGAACAGGCGCTGCGCGGGCAGATCGAGCGCATCGCCAAGGAAGGCGTGACCGATGCCGAACTGAAGCGCGTGAAGGCACAGGTTGTGGCCGCGCAGATCTACAAGCGCGACTCGGTCTTCGGTCAGGGCATGGAGATCGGCATGAACGAGATGAGCGGCCTGTCGTGGCGCTCCATCGATCGCCAGCTTGAGAAGATCAAGAGCGTGACGTCGGCGCAGATCCAGCACGTGGCGCAGACGTACTTCAGCGAAGACAACCTCGTCGTTGCCACGCTGCTGCCGCAACCGATCGATCCCAACAAACCGGCGCGCAAGCCCGTTCCCGGCATGCGCGATGAAGGAGGGCTGCGTTGATGCGCGCCATGTCTCTGACCCTCAAGACGGCGCTGGTCGCCATTGTTGCAGCGGCGGCCCAGAGTGCCCTGGCCGCGCTGCCCATCGAACACTGGACGGCGACCACTGGCGCGCGCGTGTACTTCGTACCAAGCCCGTCGATTCCGATGCTGGACATCAACCTCGACGTGGATGCGGGTTCGCGCTATGAGCCGGCTGCCAAGGTGGGCCTGGCCTCCCTCACAGCGGGCATGCTCGACAAGGGCGTCGCGGCGCAGGGCAACGCGCCCGCCCGCGATGAAGCGGCGATTGCCGACGCGTTCGCCGATGTGGGCGCGAGCTTTGGCGGCGGTGCCGGTGGTGACCGCACGAGCCTGCGCCTGCGCACGCTGTCCGACCCCGTTGAGCGCGGCCCGGCCATCGCGCTGATGACGCAGATCATTTCAGCGCCGACCTTTCCGGACGCCGTCCTCGCGCGCGACAAGCAGCGCCTGGTGGCTGCGATCCGCGAATCGTTGACCAAACCGTCGGTGCTCGCCGAGCGCGCATTCGGCAAGGCCATCTACGGCACGCATCCGTACGGGCAGACCGCTGCGCCGGAAACGGTGGAGAGCATCACGCGCGACGACATCGTGCGCTACTACCAGGCCAACTACACGGCTAAGCGTGCCGTGGTGACGCTGATCGGCGCGATCAGCCGCCAGGAAGCCGAGGCCATCGCCGAGCAGATCACGCGCGGCCTGCCAGCTGATGGCGCCACGCCGCCGGCGCTGCCTGACGTGAAGATGCCGCTGGCCAAGGCGGAGACGATCCGCATTCCGCATCCGGCGCAGCAGGCGACCATCATCCTCGGGCAACCGGGCATCGCGCGTGGCGACAAGGATTACTTCCCGCTGCTGGTCGGCAACTACGTGCTCGGTGGAGGCGGTTTCAGTGCGCGGCTGACGAACGAAGTGCGCGAGAAGCGCGGCCTGACGTACAGCATCGGCAGCTACTTCGCGCCCGCCGCGCAGCCCGGTCCGTTCGAACTGGCACTGCAGACGCGCAAGGACCAGACCGAGGAGGCGCTGGGCGTGGTGCGTGACACCGTTGCCAAGTTCGTCGCCGATGGCCCGACCGACGTGGAGCTAAAGGCGGCCAAGGACAACCTCGTCAACGGCTTCCCGCTGCGCCTGGACAGCAACCGCAAGCTGCTGGACAACGTGGCCAACATCGGCTGGTACAACCTGCCGCTCGACTACCTGGATACCTGGACGCAGCGCATCGCGGCTGTCACGCGTGACCAGGTGCGTACGGCATTCCAGCGCGCGCTGCAGCCGCAGACCATGGCGACGATCGTTGTGGGCGGTCCGGAGAAGGCCGCCGCGAATTGACGCACGGGGTCTTTATCCGAAAAACCGGCGGCATTTCCCGCCGGTTTTTGTTTGCGCTCGTTTTATGGGGCAACAGCCCCTAAAATCGCGCCCATGGCACCTCGTACCCCCAGCTCCAAAGGCCCCAAGGCCAAGACCGCCACGTCGCATGCGCGCGCACCTCAGCAGGTGCGCATCATCGGCGGGCAATACAAGCGCACGCCGCTCCCGGTGGTCGACGCCGACGGCCTGCGCCCGACCAGCGACCGCGTCCGCGAAACCGTCTTCAACTGGCTTGGTCATGACCTGACCGGCTGGCGCTGCGCCGACATCTTTGCCGGCACCGGGGCGCTCGGCTTTGAGGCGGCTTCGCGCGGCGCTGCGCACGTGACGCTCGTGGAAAACCACGCCCAGGCTGTGCGCGCGTTGCACGCCATCCGCGACAAGCTGGGCGCACGCATGGTCGACATCGTATCGGGCGACGCCTTTGCCTGGCTCGCTCGCCAGCCCGATGCGGCGCTCGATGCTGTGTTCATCGATCCGCCGTTTGCACAGGACTGGACGTTACGCGCGTTGGAAGCCGCGGCCCGGGTGGTCAAGCCCGGCGGCGTGATCTACGTTGAAGCGGCGCAGCAGCTGGCGGATGTGAGTGCTGATTCACATGGTGGCGAGCCGGCCGCCAGCATCGGGCTACCGGCTGACCTGGTGCTCCACAAATACCTGCGCGCCGGTGCGGTGCATGCACATTTGCTGCTCCGCAAAAACGGTTAAACTACGCCGCTCGCAGCCGATGCATGAGCATCGGGCGGCACCTGCAATGCGGGTGCGCTCGATCGATATCGGCGGCACAGGCGGCAGGCTCGGGACCTGCCGCGCTCGATAACGCAACGGTGTCCGAATGCAGTACCGGCGCGGCCATGTCCCACGCCGACGCTTACGGATGCTCTTTTCCCCTTGGTGGAGGAACCATGGTGATCGCGGTTTATCCCGGCACTTTCGATCCGTTCACGCGCGGCCACGAAGACCTCGTGCGGCGTGCGTCCAACATCTTCGACGAGCTGATCGTCGGGGTGGCGCAGAGCCCCAACAAGCGGCCGTTCTTCGCGCTGGAAGAGCGCATCGAGATCGCCCGTGAAGTGCTCGGCCATTACCCCAACGTGCGGGTCGAAGGATTTTCCGGTCTCTTGAAAGATTTCGTGCGCAAAAACGGCGCGCGCGTCATCGTGCGGGGCCTGCGTGCCGTGTCGGACTTCGAGTACGAATTCCAGATGGCCGGCATGAACCGCTACCTGCTGCCGGATGTGGAAACCATGTTCCTCACGCCGTCGGATCAGTACCAGTTCATCTCCGGTACGTTCGTCCGCGAAATCGCCGTGCTCGGCGGTGACGTCAGCAAGTTCGTGTTCCCGTCGGTCGAAAAATGGCTCAAGGAAAAGACCGGCAAGACGGAAGGGTCGGGCAAATCGGAATAAAATGACGCTTTGGCGAGCGCTGGCTCGCCGGCCATTTCAAGGAAGGCATCATGGCGCTCATAATTACCGATGAGTGCATCAATTGCGACGTATGCGAGCCAGAGTGCCCCAACGGCGCGATTTCGATGGGCCCGGAAATCTACGTGATCGACCCGGGCAAATGTACCGAATGCGTCGGCCACTTTGACGAGCCTCAGTGCCAGCAGGTCTGTCCGGTGGACTGCATCCCCAAGGACCCGGCCCATGAGGAAACGCACGAGCAGTTGATGCAGAAGTACACCCAGCTCACCTCCGCACCACCACGCGCGGCGTGAGCACACAAAAAAGAGACGGCTCTGGCCGTCTCTTTTCATTGGTGCCTACCGTCTTGTTGGCGGTGCGCCTACTGGATCGGCAGCAGATCTTCCGGCCCTTCGTAGGCATAGCCGGGCTCGCAGACGATGCGGTAGTACGGGTAATGCGGATGCGGGGGGCGCGGCACGATCGGTGTGGGCGCCACAGGTGCTTGCGCGAACGGCCTCGGGCCATTGCCGGGTTGGCGAAGTGCGCCAGCAGCCGGCGCGGGAGGCTGGCGGATCACCGGCATCGGTGTCGGATAGGGTTGCGGATAGGGCAGCGGCCCAACGTAGACGCGATGGCAGTAGCGAACGCCCTCCTGCGCAACCACCACTTTCTGCCGTTGGTCGCGGCGCGCCTGTTCGGCCGCCTGTGCCGCGATCTGGGCTTGGCGAGCGTCTTCGGCCGCCTGTGCTTTGCGACGGGCGGTTTCCATCTGCTGGACTTCGGCGGCCTCCGCGGTGGCGCGTTCGCGGGCAGCCTTCTGGTCGGCGGCCGTGGGCGTGTTGTCGATCATCGGTACGGGCTTCGCGCGCGTGCCGCAGGGGTGGTCGGAATAGGTCGTCTGACCGTTCTCGTTGCAGCGATACACCTGCGCGTGCGTTGGCAGGCTAGCCGCAGCCAAGCCGAGCGCCAGACCCGTCAGCACGGCGGGGCGTGAGGTCAGTATGGCGAACGGTGTCATGGCGGTGTCCTCAGTGCTGGCGGATCAGTGTGCGGTATGCAGGCGCATCATCGCTTTCTCGGCGTTGCCGGCAATCAGCTCAGGCAGCGCATCGAGGCTCTGGTCGATGGCGCGGTCGATGAGGTCCTGTTCTTCCTTGCGAGGCGCTTTGAGCACGAAGTTGGCGACGTCATGCTGACCGGACGCTGCCGTGCCCGGCGGCAACAGGTTGCGCGGATGGCCGATGCCAAGGCGCAGCCGCCAGAACTGTTGCGTGGTCAGATGTGCGGCAATGTCCTTCAGGCCGTTGTGGCCACCGGATCCGCCACCGAGCTTGAGCTTGACGGTGCCGGGCGGCAAATCCAATTCGTCATGCACGACCAGGATTTCATCGGGCATCACCTTGTAGAAGCGTGCCAGCGCCACGGTGGCCAAGCCGGAGCGGTTCATGAAGGTTTGCGGCTGGAGCAGCCACACCTCGTTGCCCCAAAGGTTGGCGCGGGCTGCATAGCCGTGGAAGCGCGTCTCGTTGCGCAGCGTCACGTTGCCCATGCGCGCGAGTTGGTCGACCAGCCAGAAGCCGGCGTTGTGTCGTGTCGCCGCATATTCGGCGCCCGGATTGCCGAGGCCGACGATGAGTTTGATCATGCGATTCGTATCAGTGTCAGGTGCAGGAAGCGCCCCTTGATCGTACAAGCATAGCTGCTTTCTACAGCCTGGAGACGGGGCGGCTCGGGCCGCTCAGGCAGAAAAAAAGCCCGGCGAGACAGGCTCGGCGGGCTTTTTTCGCTCGCACCGAAGTGCGAGGTGCGGCAACTTAGGCTGCCGGCTTGTCTTCGCCTGCAGCTGCAGCGCCTTCTTCGGCGGCAGCGGACTTCTCGCCAGCCGGCACGCTGATGTTGGCAACAGCCGGGTTCTCATCGCCACCGTGGGTGAGGATGGTCACGCCCTTCGGCAGCTTGAGGTCAGCGATGTGCAGGGTCTGGCCGATTTCCAGCGTACCCAGATCCACTTCGATGAACTCCGGCAGGTCGGCCGGCAGGCACGACACTTCGACGTCGTTCAGGATGTGGTTCACGATGCCGTGGCCCAGCTTCACGCCCGGTGCGGTTTCCTGGTTCAGGAAGTGCAGCGGCACCTTGACGTGGATCTTTTCCTTGGCCGACACGCGTTGGAAGTCGACGTGCAGAACCAGTTGCTTGAACGGGTGCAGTTGGAAGTCACGCAGCAGCGCCTTTTCAACCTTGCCAGCCACTTCGATGTCGAGGATCGACGAGTGGAAGGCTTCCTTCTTCAGCGCGTGGTACAGCGCGTTGTGATCGAGTTCGATCAGCTTCGGCTCGGCGCCAGCGCCGTAAATGATGGCCGGGGTCTTGCCGGAATTGCGCAGGCGGCGGCTCGCACCAGTGCCCTGAACGCTACGCTCGAAAGCGACAACTTTCATGATTGCTCCAAACGAAAAAGACGACTCGCGACCAAGCCGTCTGGTGAACGGAGCACCATATTGCGCCCCGCAGACACCGCAGAAGAGCCGTCTAACCGACGTTTTCTGCAGTAAAGCCTTGAATTATAACAGTAAGCCGCTCGGGTGCCGAATTATTCAGCAAACAGCGACATGATCGAATCACCGCGCACGATGCGGGTGAAGGTCTCGGCCAGCAGCGGCGCAGTCGAGAGTTGGCGGATCTTGCCGCACTTGATGGCGTCTTCGCGCAGCGGGATGGTATCGGTCACGACCACTTCGTCGAGCGCCGAGTCTGCAATGCGGGCGGCCGCACCACCCGACAGCACCGGGTGCGTGCAATACGAGAACACTTGCTTGGCACCGCGTTCCTTGAGTACCTGCGCGGCTTTGCACAGCGTGCCGCCGGTGTCGATCATGTCGTCCATGATCACGCAGTTGCGGCCGTCGACTTCACCGATGATGTTCATCACCTCGGCGACGTTGGCTTTCGGGCGACGCTTGTCGATGATCGCCAGATCCACGCCGAGTTGCTTGGCCAGTGCACGTGCACGCACGACACCGCCGACGTCGGGCGATACCACCAGCAGGTCTTCGTAGTTCTTCTTGCGCAGGTCTTCGAGCAGGATTGGCGACGCGTAGATGTTGTCGACCGGGATATCGAAGAAGCCTTGGATCTGGTCGGCGTGGAGGTCCATCGTCAGCACGCGTTCGACGCCGGCGACCTCTAGCATGTTGGCCACGACCTTGGCCGTGATCGCCACACGCGCCGAACGCGGGCGACGGTCCTGTCGGGCATAGCCGAAGTAGGGGATGGCGGCCGTGATGCGGCGGGCAGACGCACGCTTGAGCGCATCGACCATCACCATCAATTCCATCAGGTTGTCGTTGGTCGGGGCGCAGGTGGATTGCAGGATGAATACGTGCTTGCCGCGCACGTTTTCCTGGATCTCGACCTGGACTTCACCATCGGAGAATCGGCCGACGAGGGCCTTGCCTAGCGGAATGCCTAGGTGCTTGACGACAGCTTCGGCGAGTTTCGGGTTGGCGTTGCCGGTAAAAACCATCAAGCCTTCGCTGCTCATCGGGGCACCTGTTTTTCGACTTCAGACGCGCCGGTCAGTTAACACCAACCGGGCTATTGCTGGAAATATGAGGAAGAAAATGGCAGGGGCGGAAGGATTCGAACCTACGCATGCCGGAATCAAAATCCGGTGCCTTAACCAGCTTGGCGACGCCCCTACACAACCTATCGGTTACCGCCTCCATTGCAGAAGCGATAACAGCAAACCTTACACAGCAAATCTTGCGAGCGGGTGATGCGTCAGACCTGCCGCACACCGACCTTCCCATTCGGAAGGCACCTGATCCGCCACCGCTTGCGCATGCTCAACGTTGTCGAACGGAGCAAATACGCAGGCGCCGGATCCGGTCATTCTTGCCAGAGGGCTGAACTGACGCAGCCAGACAAGTGCTCGGGCGATTTCGCCGTATTTCCTTTCCGCCACCGCTTGTAGATCGTTGCGACCGTAAGCGAAAACAATTTGTTGGTCAGGAAAGTCCGTAATTATGGTGAGTGGCGTATCGCGTGTCAACCCTTCATCGGAAAAAATTGCGGGGGTGGGCACATGCACGCGTGGGTGAATCACCACGAACGCAGCCGGCGGCAGCGTGATGGGCGTGAGTTCTTCGCCGATACCCTCGGCGAAGGCGTTCTGGCCGAATACAAAGAAGGGCACGTCGGCGCCGAGCTTGAGGCCGATCTTCATCAGTTGCGCGCGCGGCAGATCAAGGCCCCAAAGGCGATTGAGCGCGAGCAGCGTGGTGGCGGCATCAGACGAGCCACCACCAAGGCCTCCGCCCATCGGCAGGCGTTTCTCGATGGCGATGTCGACGCCGTAGGTGCAGCCGGTTTCCGCTTGCAGCAGGTGCGCGGCGCGGATCACAAGGTCGTCATCGGCGGGCACGCCGAGGATGTCGGTGGTGCGCACGAGGCGGCCGTCGGGGCGGCGCCCGAAATGCAGCGTGTCGCTCCAGTCGATCAACTGGAAGACGGTTTGCAGCAGGTGGTAGCCATCGGGCCGGCGGCCGACTACATGCAGGAAGAGATTGAGCTTGGCGGGCGCGGGGCAATCACGCAGCTCGACGGGGGCGGAAGACATGGCGAAGCGAGGCGTTACTGGTCGAGCACGAGCCGCACCGAGAGCGGGCCGTTGGTGCCCTGCGGGCGATCAAGATCGAGCCGGCGGATGCCGACCTTGGCACCATCGGTGTTGTTGCCGTCGTCAGTCCAGGCGACGTAGTGGACAGTCCAGCCGTTCTGCTCGATGGTTTCGGGGCGCGATTGCGCATCGCGTGCCACGCGTGCCGGTGTGCCGGGCGCGGGGCGGGCGCGCAGCCAGTCGCGCAAGCCGGAGACCGGCAGCGAAAAGCCGAGCGCATCCTGCATCAGCGTGTCGACCTCGGGGGCGCGGCGAGGCGGCTGGTTCGGCAGTTCGAGCGTGGCGCCCTGGTTGCTTTGGCTGACGATGGCAAGCGTCTGGCCCAGCGGCGACATCAACTCAAGCTGCACGTCGGGTCCGCGCTCGCGCCACAGGAAGCTGCCGACGGCGCTTTGCTCGGCGTTGTTTTGCGTGTAACGGGCCGAGAAGCGACCTTGATAACGCGTGATGTTGGTATCGGCGTCTTGTGTGCCAGCGAAGAGATCGTTGGCTGGCCGCAAGCTTGCGCAGCCGCTGAACAGCGCGCAGCCAGCGCCGAGCATCAGCGCGCCAAGCGCGTGCGCGAACCGCATTGCCATCAATTTGTACTCACGGGAACATTGGGCACCGGCTGGCCGAAGCGGCGCAGCGTGTCGCGCAGCGTGGTGTCGTTTACGTCGAGCTTGGACGCTTCGGTCCAGATCTGGCGTGCGTCGTCCTGCTTGCCCGATTGCCACAGCACTTCGCCCAGGTGCGCACCGATTTCGGCTTGCGGGGCGGTAGCCCACGCCTTGCGCAGGATGTCAGTGGCGGCGGGCAGATCGCCGCGACGGTACTTGACCCAGCCGAGGCTGTCGGCGATGTAGGGATCGTCCGGCGCCAGCGACACGGCTTTCTCCAGTAGCTCCTGCGCCTCCTGCAGGCGCACGCTGCGATCGGCCAGCGAGTAGCCGAGCGCGTTGTAGCCGATGGCCTGGCCGGGACGCAGGTCGATCACCTTGCGCAGCAGCGTCTCCATGTTGTCGTAGTGGCCGTCGTGCTCTTCGAGCATCGCCAGTTGGTACGAATACTCGACGTTATCCGGATCGTTCTTGAGCAGCTCATTGACGCGGGCGCGGGCGCGGCCGTAGGCCTTGGCGTCCATCAGCATGCCGATTTCGGCCTGGCGGATGCCGTCCATCAGGGCCTGGCGGCGCGGGCCATCGGGCACGTCTTCGGAATCGGCGACGAGTTCATCGAAGGTCTGTTGCGCCTCGTCGATACGGCGCAGCTTGCCGAGCAACTGGCCGCGCTTGATGCCGGCTGCCAGCGCGGTCTGGCCATCGGTGTCGCCATTGGCCGAACCGGTGATCTTGTCGACCCAGCCGAGCGCGCCGGCGTAGTCTCGCTTCTCCTCGGCCAACTGGGCGAGGCCCTGGTAGCCGGGTTCTGGGCTCAGGGTGGGCGACTTGGCGGTGGCCGTGACGTATTCCTTCAGGTAACGCTCGGCGTCGTCGTACTGGCGCTGCTGCAAATTCAGCAGGCCCAGGGCAAGCGTGATGCGCGCATCGTTGGGCGCGATCTTCTTGAGCGTTTCGAATTCAGCGCGCGCCTTGTCCTGCTGATTGCGCACGAGGTACATGCGGGCGAGCGCCAAGTGGCCGTCGATGGACGCTGGCGCGGCTTTCAGGAAGCTGCGCAGGCCAGTGATGGCGGCATCGGGGTCGCTGTCGGCACGCAGTTCGGCGGCGAGGATGGCGGCGTCTTCATACCCGGGACGCAGCTTGAGCGCGGTGTCCAGTTCCGTCAGTGCGCCGGCGGTGTCCTTGGCGGCGACCTTCGCGCGGGCCAAGGCCAGGTGCGTTTCGGGGCGCTGCATGTCGTGCGAGGCGATGCGCTGCAGTGCGCCTACGGCACCCGCCGGATCGCTGCTCTTGGACATCTGCTGCTGCAATTGCAGCAGGGCATCGGCACGCTGGCCGGGCGAGACCTTGTTCAACTGCGCTTGGAGCATCGGTTCGACTTCCGACCACTGACCCGTTGCCACCAGCAGGAGCTGCTGCACCTGGCGTGCCGGCATGGACGTCGGCGACAGCTCTACCCACAGGCGCGTGGCGATCAGTGCTTGCGCGGGGGAGCGCGTCAGAAACGCGATCTCGGTGGCGCGCTGGGCAAAGCGGGGGTCGCGTGTGTCTTGCGCGAGCCCGAGGTAGGTTCGGTATGCCGGTTCGACCAGCCCGCGCTGCAGCGACACTTCCGAGGCCAGCACGCGGTACATGATGTCTTCAGTGAGCGCGACGCGCGGCAAATCGGTGCGCTCGGACCTCAGCAGGCCGGGGCGTGGGCGCGAGCGTTCAATCTGGATGGCTGCGCGGCCGCCCGTGCCGCCTTCCTGCGCAGCCTGGGCAATGAGCGGGGCGCCAGCCACCGACTGCGACGACCACGCCGGCAAGCTCGTCAGCCCTCCCGCCACCAGCGCGGCCAGCAGGGCCGTTCGGCTGCGCAGGAATCGCCGCGGGCGTTGCGTCGCAGGCGAACGGGAGAGGGCGTGAGGCATGGTCTCGAAGCTCCGGATAGGGGGTCAGGGCATTGTAGCCTGACCGCTACAATCGTCCGCATCGTAAAAAAAGTTGGAGCAGCACATGGGATGGAGGTTCGATGCCTGAGTTGCCGGAGGTCGAGGTCACTCGCCTGGGCTTGCTACCGCATATTACTGGGCGACGTATCGTGCGCGCCGTGGTGCGCCATCACGGCTTGCGCTGGCCCGTCGATCCGGCGCTGCCGGAGTTGCTCGCTGGCCTGACCGTTACGCGTCTGCTGCGCCGGGGCAAATACCTGCTCATCGAATGCGTGCCCGAGGTGGAGCAGTCCGGCCGCGCCGCCGATACTGTGGGGGGCTGGCTGCTCATCCATCTTGGTATGACGGGCACCTTGCGCGTGCTGGAAACGCCCGTGCCGCCAGGCCTGCACGATCACGTCGATATCGAACTCGCCGGCGCAACTGGCGTACACGTCACACTGCGCTATCGCGACCCGCGCCGGTTTGGTGCCGTGCTTTGGCATGCAGGCGATGAAGCCGGCTTGGCCGAACACCCGCTGCTGCGCAACCTCGGCATCGAGCCGTTCGACGCGCGATTCGACGGCGACTGGATGTTTGCCCGCACGCGCGGGCGCCGGGTGGCCATCAAGTCGGCGCTGCTGGCCGGCGACATCGTGGTCGGCGTGGGCAATATCTATTGTTCGGAGAGCCTGTTTCGCGCCGGTATCCGGCCGACTACGGCGGCGGGCCGCATCAGCCGGCCACGCTATGCGGCGTTGGCCGATGCCATTCGTGCCACCTTGGCCGATGCCATCGCGCGTGGGGGCAGCACGCTGCGCGACTTTGTCGGCTCGGACGGACAAAGCGGCTACTTCCAGCTTGAAGCCTTCGTGTACGACCGCGCCGGTCTGCCGTGTCGCGCGTGCGGCACTCCGATCCGCCAGATCGTGCAGGGCCAGCGCTCCACGTTCTATTGCCCGACCTGCCAGCGCTGATCGGCCTGCGAAAGGCATCGAAAGCCGCCTGGGAACCTGGCGCTGGAGCGATCTGGCCGCCATTTCGCAAGGTTTTTGAAGTGGGGTGTGGGGCCGCCGATGGCATCCCGCAACACTTACCTGCCGGGGCTGGGGAACCTTGCGGAAAGTTCGCCCGGAAGGTGGCGGTTCACTGTATCGTTCCACCTAAATTTGTGCATTTCTGTGCCGTAATTGGGCGGTAACAGCGATGTCGAGGGGCGCGCGCATTTTTTCGCGGTCGGGTCGCGCACACAATAAGACAGAATGATGAACAACACACTGAGCACACAGTTCGAGCAGTACAGCGCCTGGCGCGCTTCGGTACTGCAATCGGTGGGGGAATTCCAGGACTGGCTGCAAGCCCAGGAGCTGTACGACGCGCAAGCTGACATGCGCGCGCAGCGAATCCGTGGCGTCCTGCGCAGCGACAAGCTCAAGGTCGCCTTCATTGCCGAGTTCTCGCGCGGCAAGAGTGAACTGATCAACGCGATCTTCTTTGCGGATTTCGGCCGCCGCATCCTGCCATCGTCCGCGGGCCGGACCACGATGTGTCCGACTGAGCTGATGTACGACGAAAGCTATCCGCCGTCGATCCGCCTGCTGCCGATCGAGACGCGTCTGCACGACGCATCGACGGCCGATTTTCGCGATGCGGGCAGCCACTGGCTGTCGGTCCCTCTCGACCCGTCGTCGCCCGAGGGCATGCTCGAAGCGTTCCGCCACGTGGTGGAAACCGTGCGCGTGCCGAAGGAAGAAGCCGAGCAGCTCGGCCTCTATAACGACGCCGATCCCGACGCCGCGTTCTCGGTGGATGCCGCCGGCACGGTCGAAGTGTCGAAGTGGCGTCACGCGATCATCAATTTCCCGCACCCGATGCTCAAGCAGGGGCTGGTGATCCTGGATACGCCGGGCTTGAACGCCATCGGTACCGAGCCGGAACTGACACTGCGGCTGATTCCAGATGCACATGTCGTGGTGTTCGTGCTGGCAGCGGACGCCGGCGTGACCAAGAGCGACCTGGAGCTGTGGCGCTCGCACGTCGGTGGTGGCCAACGCAAGGGCTGCATCGCGGTGCTCAACAAGGTCGATGGCCTGTGGGATCCGCTCAAGTCCGAAGAGGAAGTCGAGAACGAAGTCAGTCGTCAGATCATGACGACGGCGCAGGTGCTCGATATCGATGTCGAGCGCGTGTATCCGGTGTCGGCGCAGAAGGGCCTGGTGGCCAAGGTCAGCCATGACCATGAGCTGCTGGCCAAGAGCCGGCTGCTGGAGCTGGAGTCGGTGCTGTCGGATCAACTGATTCCGCAGCGTCGCGAGATCGTCACCGAGCAAGTGCAACTGGCGGTGAAGGATATGGCCACCGGCGCGCAGCAACTGCTGCAGATGCGCCGCCGCGATATCGTCGAGCAGTTGTTCGAACTGCGCGGCCTGCGCGGCAAGAACCATACGATGGTCAAGCACATGCTGATGCGCGTGCAGGGCGAGAAGGAAGAGTTCGAGCAGAGCATCGCCAAGTTCCAGGCGCTGCGCACGGTGTTCGGCCGCCACAGCGCGGAGATCATCAAGAGCGTGCAGCTCAAGCAGATCCGCTCGACGATGCGCGAGGCGCGCGAGAAGATGAAGGAGCGCGTGTTCTCGCGCGGCCTGCGCGACGACATGGACAAGTTGTTCGGCCACCTGACCGGCCTGGTGCGTGATGCAGCGAATCGCATTGACCAACTGCACCAGATGGTTGATGGCATGTACAAGAAGTTCAACGCCGAGCACGGCTTCACGCTGTCGCCGCCGCTGCGCTTTTTGGGCACGCGCTACGACGCTGATCTGAAAGAAACGCTAATGCTGGCGCACAACCACTTTGGTGCGTTCAGCTTCCTGACCCGCCCGAAGCCGCAACTCGTGCACGGCGCGTTCTCGACGGTGGCCAGCCGCGTGCTGGATACCTTCCAGGACATGAACCGCGACATCGAGATCTGGCTGAAGTCGGTCATGACACCGCTCGAAGCGCAGGTGCGCGATCACCAGAAACAACTGCGTAAGCGTGTCGATTCGATCGAGCGCATTCACGAGGCCACCGATACGCTCGAAGCGCGCATCACCGAACTCGAAGCGTTGCTCAACACGCTCGACGAGCGCAGCGGCACGATTGCCCAGTACACCGACCGCATTCTCGCGGCTGGAACGATCCTGGAGCGGCAGTCGTTCGCGGCCTGACGCAAATCGTTGTTCACGGAGAGGGCGCCTGCGGGCGCTTTTTTCGTTCTGGTAGGATCGCCGCCAGCGCGCATCTGCTGCGCGCCGCTTCTTTCATCACACGCATGACCGCCACCCCTCGCCGCACGCGCCGCGCCGCGCAACCTGCTGCCGTTTTGCCTTCGCTTCCCGACGATTTCGCGGTGCGTGTCATCGCCTGGCAGCAGCGTCATGGCCGTCACCATCTGCCGTGGCAGAACACGGGCGATGCGTATCGCACGTGGCTCTCCGAGATCATGCTGCAGCAGACGCAAGTGAGCGCGGTGCTGGGCTACTACGCACGCTTCATCGAGCGCTTCCCGACCGTGCAGGCGCTGGCCGCTGCGCCGGCAGACGACGTGATGGCTGCGTGGGCCGGCCTCGGCTACTACACGCGCGCGCGCAACCTGCATCGGTGCGCACAGATCGTGGTGGCCGAGCACGGTGGCATCTTCCCGCGTGATCCCGACGTGTTGGTCGCGCTGCCCGGCATCGGCCGCTCGACCGCCGCGGCCATCGCCGCGTTCTCATACGGCGTGCGCGCGGCCATTCTCGATGGCAACGTCAAGCGCGTGTTTGCACGTGCGTTCGGCATCGATGGCTTTCCCGGCGACAAACGCGTCGAAGACACCATGTGGCGCATCGCTGAAACCCTGCTACCGCCGGCCGAAGGCATTCAACCTTACACCCAGGGTTTGATGGACCTGGGTGCCACCGTCTGCACGCGCGGCAAGCCGGCATGCCTGACCGGCGAACGCGCCTGTCCGCTCGAATCGCTATGCGAAGCGCGCAGTACCGGTCGCGTGATGGAGCTACCCGTGCCGCGCCCGCGCAAGGCGATACCCGAGCGCGCAGCGACACTCGTCATCGCGCTGCACGCCGACGCGGTGTTGCTGCAGCGTCGTCCGCAACGCGGTATCTGGGGTGGGTTGTGGTCGTTGCCGCTGGTGGGCGAGATGGACGACGCGCTGGACGCACATCCGCTGGATGTCGACACCGTGCGTCGTGCCGCGCAGGCATATGGCGCGGTCTCAACCTTGGAGATGGCCGGCGCGCTCACGCACACCTTCACACACTTCCGCCTGCAGATGCATCTGCTGCGCGCGGAGATTGCCGCGCCCGCTGCGCTTGGCGACGACTGGCGCTGGATACCGCTTGCACAACTCAATTCAGTGGGATTGCCTGCGCCGGTGAAGTTGGCGCTGGAGACGCTGGTGCAGCCAAGCCTGATCTAGCCAGCCCGGTCTGGCCAGGCGGATACGGCATCACAGAATGTGGTGTTGCTTCATGTAGCGATGGACGATCTCGATGCGCATGCCGGCGTCCATCAGTTCCATCAACTTCTGCTTGGCCTTGAGCGGCACCGGCAGCAGTTCGCACAGCCGATTCGCGACCCAGCTCGGGCTGTTCCACTCGTACGGTTCGACCATCGGAACGTTGCCGTCTTCGCGCGAGCCGAGCGTGGTGATGATGCGGCGAAGGGCGCCCACGCAATCGTCGAAGAGTTCGCCCTTGCAGTCTTCCACGTCGGCGCCGATGGGCTCAACCGTGCCGCGCATGAGGCCGTCTGGCGTCGTCTCGAACGACAGCACCTTGAAGCGCTGCGTGCCACGCACCTTGATCATCAGCAGGCCGAGCTGCTCCATATCGCATTCGACGATGTGGGCGATGCAGCCCACGTCAACCGGCACGGTTGTGCCGTCTGTCGTGGCGACTTCATTGCCGCGCTCGATCAGGCAGACGCCGAACGGCGTCTTGTCGCGCAGGCATGTGCGCACCATGTCCATGTAGCGGGCTTCGAAAATGCGCAGCGGGAGAAGGCCACCCGGAAACAGCACCGTATGCAACGGAAACAGCGGCAGCTCGGTGGGCAGCGGCGGCAGCGGCGAGAACGGAGAGAGAGCGATGTCTTCTTGCATGGACGGGCATTCAGCAGACGGCGGCAAGACTTTCGCGTGGCGCCGCGCAAGAAGCCGCATCCAAATGAGACTGGTCCGCGCGCGGGGTATGTCGGGCGCAGTTCAGCCGTCTACGGCCAATTCGCGGTGGCGGACCAACACATTACCATGCGCGCGGAAGTACGTGGCAAGCCGTTCCGCGATGTACACGGAACGATGCTGGCCACCGGTGCAGCCGATCGCGACGGTCAGGTAGCTGCGGTTGTCGGCGATGAAGCTCGGCAGCCACTTTTCCACGTAGGCGCGAATGTCTTCTGCCATCGCAAGTACCATCGGCTGACTTTGCAGGAAGTCGATGACAGGCTGGTCGCGGCCCGTGAGTGGGCGCAATTGCGTGTCGTAGTACGGGTTGGGCAGTGAACGCACGTCGAAGACAAGATCGGCGTCGGTCGGCACGCCATGCTTGAAGCCGAACGATTCGAACATCAACGTGATGTCGTGCGGCTCGTCGCTGATGAATTCTTTGATGTACGCGCGCAGGGCGTTCGTGCGCAGCGTGCTGGTGTCTATGCGGTGCGCTGGATCGGCCAGCGGGCTGAGCAGCTCGCGCTCCATCTCGATCGCTTCGATGAGCGAGGTGTCGAGGCCCTTGGCAGCCGCCTGCACATTGGCCGCGGTATCCGGGCGGCCGTTACGGATCGACAGCGGATGCCGGCGGCGCGTCTCGGAATAGCGCTGCACCAGCGCGGTCGTGCTCGCCGTCAAAAACAGCATGCGAACGTCGTGTTCCTTGCGCAGCACGGTGACCGTCTCGGGCACCTTGCGCAGCGATTCACGGCTGCGGATGTCAGTGGCCACGCCCAGATGCGTATAACCCTGGTCCGCCAGGTAGCGCGCCAGTTCGGGGATGAACTGCGCGGGCAGGTTGTCGACGCAGTAGTAGCCTGCGTCTTCAAGTACGTTCAGGGCGACCGATTTCCCTGAACCCGACATACCGGTGATGAGAATGATCCGCATGCCGCGAGGATAGCATCCCTGTGTTGCAAAGCAGCGGCCAACAAAAAAAGGCGACCGATGCGGCCGCCTTTTTGAAGCGAGGCTAACGGGCGCTCAGCCGTTCGAGAGGCACGCTTTCTGGGCGTTCTTGTACTCGTCGCCCTTCTTGCCCTTGTTGGCTTTGGAGCAGGCTGCCATCTTTTCCTGCTGCGTCATCGGCTTGGCGGCAGCTGCCGGCTTGTCCGACAGGCAGCCTTTCATGAAAGCCTTGCGCTCGTCGCCTTTCTTGCCGGCGGCGTCCATGTTGCATTGCTTCATCTTGTCTTGCTGCGAATTCTTGGCTGCCGGGGCGGCAGCAGGTGCGGCCGGCGCGGCTGCGGGTGCGCTGCCTTGGGCGAATGCCTGGCCAGCCAGGAACGGGAGCGCCAGGGCGCAAGCGGCAATCAGTTGTTTCATCGTCGTGTTCTCCTTGGGTACCGACAGAAGAGCGGGCGGAGACAAACCGCCACGCTCGCGATGAACGCCGCCGCGTGCGTGCTCGGCGCATTCCCTCCCACAACGGAGAGGCAGCATGTCGGGTTGACGTTTCGCAGCGAAAACTAGGGTAAAACCGACCTGGAGACGAAACTTTGTAGCGGCTTTGTTAAAGCAGACGGCCCTGGGGCGAGTGGGAAGCGGCTTCAGCCTGCATGGCGGCTCGCTGGCGGTCCATGAAGTCGCGCAACGTATCAATGCCGCGCAGGCGCAGGATGGTGTTGCGCACCGCGGCTTCGACCAGCACGGCCAAGTTGCGGCCAGCAGCCACCTGAATCTTCACCATGTGGATTGGCAGACCGAGCACATCGAGGTACTGCGAATCGAGCGGCAGGCGCTCGAATTCGCCATCGTTGCGGCGCACGAGTTGCACGATCAGCTTGATCTTCATCTTCCGGCGCACCGCCGTCTCACCGAAGATCGTCTTGATGTCGAGCAGGCCCAGGCCGCGCACTTCCAGCAGATTCTGCAGCAGCGGCGGGCAGCGGCCTTCGATAAAGTCCGGCCCCAACCGCACGAAGTCGACTGCATCGTCGGCAACCAGGCCGTGGCCGCGCGAGATCAGTTCCAGGCCCAACTCGCTCTTGCCCAGACCCGAATCGCCCATGATCAGCACGCCCATGCCGAGGATGTCGAGAAACACCCCGTGCATCGTCACGCGCGGCGCCGAGATGCGCGACAGATACAGGCGCAGATGATCAATGACGGCAGCCGAGGAAATCGGTGACGTGAACAGCGGTGTGGACGAGCGCGTGCAGCGCAGTTCCAGATCGGGCGGCGGATCGACGCCATCGGCCACCACCAGGAAGGGCGGCTCCAGCAGGATCAACTCGCCCATCTGGCGCTTGCGGTTTTCTTCCGACAAGCGTTGGTAGTAGGTGATCTCGGGCTTGCCGAGCACCTGGATGCGGTTCGGGTGGATGAGGTTCAAGTGCCCGACCAGGTCGGCTGCAGACGTCGCCTCCTTGGCGAAGTCCACGTCGAACGCGCGGTCCGCGCCCTCCAGGCCGGCGACCCACGAGAGCTTCAGATCAGCTGCGTTGTCGTCAAAGATCGATTGGGCGATGACGCCGGTCAGTTCCATAGCAGGGCACAGTGATGCCGACGGGGCATAGCGCGTTCGCAATCGGTTGCGCTTGCCCCCGATTGCGCCGCGATCAGGGCCGCCAGTCGGTCAGTAGCTGGTGAATCGCCTCGGGCGACGGCAGGGTGGCGAGGCCTTCGCGCATGTCCCGGTCGGACAGCAGTTGGGCGATTTCAGAGAGGATTTCCAGATGCTGCTGGGTGGCCTGCTCAGGCACCAGCAGAAAGATCAGCAGCGAGACAGGTTTGCCGTCGGGTGACTCAAAAGGCACCGGTTCAGAGAGGCGCATGAATGCAGCCAGCGGTTGCTTGAGCCCCTTGATCCGGCCGTGCGGGATGGCTACGCCAGCGCCCAGGCCCGTGGAGCCCAGCGATTCGCGTGCAAACAGGTTGTCGGTGACCACTGCGCGGGCCACGCCGTGGTTGTTCTCGAACAGCAGGCCGGCCTGTTCAAATACCCGCTTTTTGCTGGTTACGCTGACGTCGAGGGCAATGTTCCCGGGCGGCAGCAGTTTGGCCAAGCGATTCATGTGCAATGCGTGAAATGAGCGGCGTCTTTCTGCACCAAGATGGCGCGCGGACAATGGGGTCATTATAGACCACGTGTCGCGCGGCTTTGTGCGGCGCACCAGTGGTGCACCGCGCAGGGCAGAGAAGCGAATCCCCCGGGGCTGCGATCAGCCGGTGCCGGCAATGTGCGCGCGGCATCGACCCTGTTTTTGCCAGCATCGCGCCAAAAGCCGCGCCACGCCAGCGTTCATACTTTCGTCAGATTTTAGCCCGACTTAAATCCGTTGCAATCGGATTCGTCACGAATGCACCACGGCATAAAAAAACCGCGCCACCTCGGGGCGCGGTTTCTGTGGTGCGGTCTTGCTATTGCTGCATCTGCACGGCTTGAAAGGCCTGGTGCTTCATGCTGTCACGATCGTGCCCTTGCACGCGGTCCTTGTATTTGATCACTTGCCGGTCGAGCTTATCGACGAGTAGGTCGATGGCCGCATAAAGATCTTCATGGTGTGATTCGACGAAGACGTCCTTACCCTTGAGGTGCAGGTTGATTTCCGCGTACTGACGCCGATCCTTCTCCTTGTGGTTATCGACCGATAGCAACACGCTGACGCCAATCACCTGATCGAAGTGCCTGATCACACGCTCCAGTTTCGTTTCCACGTACTCACGCAAAGCAGGCGTGATGTCCAGGTGGTGTCCACTGAGTTTGAAGTTCATAGCGGTTCTCCTTCTCAAGATGGGCCGCACCGGAACTGCCCGCGATGCGGCTATAAAGACTTGCGCAAATTCACTGCAGGGATCTTGAGGGCTTCGCGGTATTTGGCCACCGTCCGACGGGCCACCACGAATCCTTGTTCGCCTAACAGCTCGGCAATTCTGCTATCGGACAGAGGATTCTTCGGGTCTTCGGCTCCTACAAGTTGCTTGATGAGCGCGCGTATCGCAGTGGACGACGCGGCCCCGCCGGTTTCCGTCGATACATGGCTGCCGAAGAAGTACTTCAACTCGAACGTCCCCATCGGGGTCGCCATGTATTTGCTCGTTGTCACACGGGAGATCGTGGACTCGTGTAGACCCAGTGTATCGGCTATTTCCCGCAAAACCAAGGGGCGCATGGCGATTTCGCCGTGCGTGAAGAAGCTCTTTTGACGCTCGACAATCGCTTGCGAGACACGCAGGATCGTATCGAAGCGCTGCTGGATGTTCTTGATCAGCCAACGTGCTTCCTGCAGCTTCTGCTGCAGATTGGCAGCGCCCGATTCACCGCGGCTGCTGCGCAGGATCTGCGCGTACATGTCGTTGATGCGCAGCCGCGGCATGACGTCGGGGTTCAGTTGCGCCATCCAGCCTGCGCTTGTCTTGCGCACAATCACGTCGGGCACCACGAAATCCGCTTCGGCGCGGCCGAATGCATGACCCGGAAACGGTGCCAGTGAACGAATCAGCTCATGCGCAGCTTTCAGTGTGGGTTCGTCGACGCACAATGCCTTCTTCAAGCGCGTGTAGTCGCGCGCGGCCAGCAGTTCGAGATGCTGATTAACGATGATGAGCGCCAGCCCTTTCGCTGGCGAATCGAGCCGATGCAATTGCAACGACAGGCATTCGGCCGCTGAGCGCGCGCCAATGCCGGGCGGATCAAAGCTCTGCAGCATGCGCAGCGCGGCTTGCAGTTCGTCGAGTTCGACTTCGAGTTCGGCCGGCAGATCTGCGAGGATTTCGTCGAGCGTGCCCGACAGATAACCTTCGTCGTCGAGCGATTCGATCAGGAAGATGACGAGGCCCTTGTCGCGCATCGAGAGCTTGAGCGGCGCGAGTTGTTCCATGAGGAATTCGCGCAGGCTTTGCTCGGCTTCGCGCAACTGCAGTGGCGCGCGATCGTCTTCGTCGGATTGCGGCTTGCGGGCGAAGTCGTCGAGGCTCCAGTCGGAGCGGTCGGAGCCGTAATCGCTGTCGAAATCGGCACCGTTGTCGTGGCCGTTTTCGTAGCTGCTGTCCGAGCTGTCGCTGCTGTCGCCGCCGTTGGGTGCGGGCGGAGGCGATTCGGTGGGCAGGGGCGTCGCGCTGTTGCTTTGCAGCGCGTTCAAGGAGCCGTCCGCTCCAATGCGGGCGGAGGTGTCGAGCCACTCGTTTTCCCGCTCCAGCAGCGGGTTTTCGGTCAGGGCCTGTTCAACTTCCTGCTGCAGTTCGATGGTCGACAACTGCAGCAGTCGGATCGATTGCTGCAACTGCGGCGTGAGCGCGAGATGCTGAGAGAGACGGAGCTGGAGCGACTGTTTCATGCGGGCTATTCTATGCCCAACACTTCGTCGATGGAACGGATTTTGCTTTAAGGTGCGCCTTTGCCACGTCCTTAAGGCGTAAGCGTGCAGCGCGGCTTACATCCGGAAGTTATCGCCCAGATAGACCTTGCGTACATCCTCGTTTTCGATGATCTGCTCCGGCATGCCTGCAGCCAGCACGGTGCCTTCGCTGATGATGTAGGCGTGATCGCAGATGCCCAGCGTTTCGCGCACGTTGTGATCGGTGATCAGCACGCCGATATTGCGGTCTTTCAGGAAGCTGACGATGCGTTGAATCTCGCCCACCGCGATCGGATCGACGCCGGCAAACGGTTCATCGAGCAGGATGAAGCGCGGCGATGAGGCCAGCGCGCGGGCAATCTCCACGCGGCGGCGTTCACCACCCGATAGGGACAGCGCAGGGTTGTCGCGCAGGTGAGCGATCTGCAAGTCGTCGAGCAGGCCGTCGAGGCGGCGATTGACTTCGTCTTGCGAGAGCTTCTTGCCGTTCTGCTCTTGCAATTCGAGCACCGCGCGGATGTTTTCCTGCACATTGAGCTTGCGGAACACCGAGGCCTCCTGCGGCAAATACGACAGGCCCATGCGCGCACGCTGGTGGATCGGCAGGCGGCTGATGTGCTCGCCGTCGAGCACGATGTCGCCGGCGTCCAGCGCCACCAGGCCGACGATCATGTAGAACGAGGTCGTCTTGCCCGCGCCGTTGGGGCCGAGCAGGCCGACCACCTCGCCGCTTTTCACGTCAAGCGACACGTCCTTGACCACCGTGCGCGTACCGTAGCGCTTCTTCAGATGGCGGACGACCAGCGTGCTGGAAGTCGTGGCCTGCGGCGCTGCAGTCTTGGGGGCGAGGGTGGTGGCGGACATAAGCGAAGCTGAAAAGGCAGGCGGTACGGATCAGGGCTTGGCAGCCGGGGCAGATGCCGGCGCGGCAGGCGCGCTCGTGCGCGGTGCCAGAACGGCGCGCACGCGGCCCGACGGGTTGGCTGCAGTGGCGTTCTCTGCGCCGCCCGAGGCCGTGTAGAACTCTTTCTGGCCGTCGTACGTGATTACTGCGCCGCGGATCTCGTCGAGCTGCGTCGCGCCTTGGAGGCGTTCCATGCGTGCGCGGGTGATCAGCTTGGAAATCTCTTGCTTGCCGTCGTATTCGATGCGCTCGCCCCAACCCTGGATGTATTCGTCGACGTTGTCGCGCTTCTGGCGAATGAAGGCGAGGTTGCCGGGCTTGGACGTGGCGACGGCGTAGTTGTAGCCCTCGGGGTCGGTACGCAGATCGGCCTGGTCGGAGCGCAGCACCATGGTGCCCTTGGTCAGCACCACGTTGCCGGTCAAGTGATAGACCTGCTTCAGATCGTCGTAGCTGGCGTTGTCGGCTTCGAGCACGAGCGGCTTGTCTCGGTCGGCGCGCTCGGCATGCGCGGGCAGGGCCGGGAGCAGCAGCGCAGCGACGATGGCGAGGCCGGCAGCACGGAGGGAAAGAGTCATGGGGATCACGTCGGAGAAGGGCGCGGTCGGTGGGCGTAGTCAGGTGTCGGGGGCAGAGTTTACTGCTTCGGCGCCCCCAGCCCTTCGATTCGGCCCCGCACATTGCCCAGCAATTGTACTTGGCGCGTCACGTTGTTGAAGGTGAGGCCGTTGGCGTTCATGATCGACGGCCCGCGATGCAGCTCGACCGGCTTGTCGGTGCGCACGATGTCGTCGTTGAGCAGCACCTGGAAGTAGGTCGAATCGGCCGTCATCAGCGGGTCCTGACGGGCGTCGGAGCCCTGCGCGCGGATGACCTTGGCGTTGTTGTACAGATCGACGACGGTGCCGTCGCCGTTCATCTTGCCGAGGTCTGCACGGGCGGTGACCTGCGGGCGATCGGGCGCATAAACGCGCAGTGCGGGATACGTGACGTCGTAGGTCAGGTCGTCCTCATAGTGATTCATGTGGACGCCGGTGAAGCGGTATTTGGTCGTGCCGGTCTCGTCCAGTGCGGTGGCCGAGATGCCGTCCATGGTGTAGTCGGCGGTGTGGCGCTTGGGCTGCGTGGCGGCTTCGTCGGTCTGCGGCGTGTTGACCTGCACGAGCAGGAACGTGACGCCGCAGACGATTGCCATCAGCAGGATCGGCAGCCCGCGCAGCATGATCTGCAGCACGGAGGAGACGAGGCGTTGGGAGCGTTCGCTGGCCATGGAGTCAGAAAGGTTGCGGGGCCTGCAGCAGTTGCGCGAGCAGGGCGTCGTAGGCGCCTTGGGCCTTGAGGATCAGGTCGGCCACTTCGCGCACCGCGCCGCGCCCGCCCGTGGCCTGGGCGACGTAGTGGGCACGGCTGCGCAGTTCGGCATGGGCCTGGGCAGGGCAGGCGGTAAAGCCCGCCATCGTCATCACCGGCAGGTCGGGCCAGTCGTCGCCCATGTAGCCGGCGTCGGCGGCTTGCAGTTGCGTTGCCGCCAGCAGGTGGCCAAACGCCTCGCGCTTGTCGGCTACGCCTTGGTACAGATGTTCGATGCCGAGTTCCCCGGCGCGCCAGGCCACGATTTCGGATTGCCGTCCGGTAATGATGGCCGGCGTGACGCCGGCCTGTGCCAGCAGTTTGATACCGTGGCCGTCGAGGGTGTCGAACGCCTTGCTGATCTCACCCTCCGGTCCAACGAGCAAGCGGCCGTCGGTCAGCACGCCATCCACATCGAACACCATCAGGCGCACGCGCGCGGCGCGTTCCATTGCTTGCGGAAAGCGCGCGTCGATGTTGCTGTGGACGCTGTCAGTGGGAAATGGGGCCAGGGTGATCATCAGCGGCGTGAGCTGGTCAGATGACCTTGGCCCGCGTCAGGTCGTGGATGTGCAGCGCGCCCACCAGCAGGCCGGCGGCATCGACCACCAGCAACTGGTTGATGCGGTGCGTTTCCATGACTCCGACGGCTTCAACGGCGAGCTGGTCGGGGCCGATCGAGCGCGGGTTGCGATGCATGACCTCGTTGATTGGCACGGTGCGCCAGTCGCGCGGGGTCTCGAGCAGGCGGCGCAGGTCGCCGTCGGTGAACACGCCCACGGCGCGGCCTTGGGCATCGACCACGGCGGTCATCGCCATGCCCTTGCGGGTGATTTCCATCAGCGCCTGCGACAGCGGCGTGTTTTGGTCCACGCGGGGGATGGCGTCGCCGGCGCGCATGACGTCGCGCACGTGCGTCAGCAGCTTGCGGCCGAGCGATCCGCCCGGATGCGAGCGTGCGAAGTCTTCTGCACCGAAGCCGCGTGCGTCGAGCACGGCCACGGCCAGCGCATCGCCCAGCGCGATCTGCGCGGTAGTGCTGGCGGTGGGGGCAAGGTTCAGCGGACAGGCTTCGACGTCGACGTGCGAGTTGAGCACCACGTCGGCATGCTTGCCGAGCGAGGACCCCGGGTTGCCCGTGACGGCGATCAGCTTGGCGCCCATCCGCTTGACCAGCGGCAGGATGACGTTCAGCTCCGACACTTCGCCGGAATTGGAAAAGCCGATGAAAACGTCGTCGCGGGTGACCATGCCGAGATCGCCATGGCTGGCCTCGGCCGGGTGCACGAAGAAGGCCGGCGTGCCGGTCGAGGCCAGCGTGGCGGCAATCTTGCGCGCCACGTGGCCCGATTTGCCCATGCCGGACACGACGACGCGGCCGGTGCAGCCGAGCACCATTTCGACCGCGCGCGCAAAGTCGGCGGACACCTGGGTCTTGAGACCGAGTACGGCTCGCGCTTCGATGTCGAAGGTTTGCTGCGCCAGCGCAAGCGCTCGGTCCGGATTGAAATTCGCTATCATGGCGGCGAAGTATAACAACGATTGACACAGTCCTCGGCCGCTGGCGGCGCGTTGGGACTTGACTTGCGGGGAGTGGGCGGAGCGTGCGGGCGCTCCGTTTTGCTGCGCCGCGGCATTCGGCTTCCAAATCTCTTTCTTCCCGTCGCCACGCCGTCATTTTTTGCTCTGCGGCGTCTCGCGTATCGCGCTCTTCGTTTATACCTTGGCATCGGTCTTGCAGCGCCTGCGTGCTCGTTTGCGCACGCACCGTCTTGATGCGTAGTTGCCGGCCCTCCTGTCCAACCCCTTTCGATTGGTTTTTTCGCGTCGCATGCATTCGCCGCTGGAACTCACCCTCGTGTTGCTGGCCGCCGCCGTGATCGGCGTGGTGCTGTTCCGCATGCTGCAATTGCCGCCGATGCTGGCCTACCTGGTGGTGGGCGTGCTGATCGGGCCGAAGGCGACGGGGCTGGAGTCCGATTCGGCCCAGACGCGCTATCTGGCCGAGTTCGGGGTGGTGTTCCTGATGTTTTCGATCGGGCTGGAGTTCAACCTCTCCAAGCTGCGTTCGATGCGGCGGCTGGTGCTGGGGCTCGGGGCGTCGCAGGTGGGGCTGACCATTCTGCTCACGATTCCAGTTTCGATGGTGCTGTCCCACTGGTACCCGCTGTCGTGGCAAGCAGGACTGGCGCTGGGTGGCGCGTTGGCCATGTCGTCCACGGCCATCGTCTCAAAAATGCTGGCCGAGCGTCTGCAGCTGGAGACCGAGCACGGCCGCAACATCATCAGCGTGTTGCTGTTCCAGGATCTGGCGGTCGTGCTGCTGCTGATCGTGGTGCCGTCATTGGGCAAGAACCCGACCGACCTCGTGCTCGCGCTGTCCATTGCCGCGCTCAAAATCACCGTTGCGCTGGTGCTGATCCTGTTTCTGGGGCAGAAGCTGCTGTCGCGCTGGTTCCACCTGGTGGCGGCGCGGCGCTCGCAGGAGCTGTTCATGCTGAACCTGCTGCTGGTTACGCTGGGCATGGCGGCGCTGACGGAGCGGCTGGGCTTGTCGATGGCGCTGGGCGCCTTCCTGGCCGGCATGCTGGTGTCGGAAACGCCTTACAAGCTGCAGGTGGAAGAAGACATCAAGCCGTTTCGCGACGTGCTGCTGGGCCTGTTCTTCGTGACGGTCGGCATGCTGCTGGACCCGCGCGTGGTCTTCGAGCACTGGGCGCTCGTGCTGGGGCTGGTGATGGCGCCGGTGCTGTTCAAGTTTGTGCTGATTGCGCTGCTGGCGCGGGTCTTCGGTTCCGGTGGCGGCGCGGCGATCCGTACGGCGCTGGGCCTGGCGCAGGCCGGTGAGTTCGGCTTTGTGCTGCTCAACCAGATTGACGGCATGCGGCTGATCGACCCGCTGCTCGGCCAGGCAATCCTGGCGGCCATGCTGCTGTCGATGCTGCTGGCGCCGTTCCTGATCCAGTACAGCGATGTGATCGCCATGCGCCTGTCGCGCACGGACTGGCTGATGCAATCGCTGGCAATGACCAAGATCGCCGCGCAGAGCATTGCCACCGAGCGCCACGTCATCATCTGCGGCTACGGGCGCAGTGGCCAGAACCTGGCGCACATGGTGGAGCAGGAAGGCATCGGCTATGTCGCGCTGGATCTGGACCCCGACCGCGTGCGCGACGCCGCGGCCGCCGGCGAGCATGTCGTCTATGGCGACGCGGCGCGGCGCGAGTCGCTGGTGGCGGCCGGCATCCATCGCGCAGCGGCGGTCGCCATTACCTATGCCGACACGGCGTCAGCGCTGAAGGTGCTACACCACGTGCAGGCGCTGGAGCCGACCCTGCCCGTGATCGTGCGCACCATCGACGATGCCGACCTCGATCGCCTGCAGCAAGCTGGCGCCACCGAGGTCGTTCCCGAGATCATCGAAGGGAGCCTGATGCTGGCCTCACACGCGCTGGTGCTGCTGGGCGTGCCCTTGCGCCGTGTGGTGCGCCGTGCGCAAGAGATGCGCGACGCACGCTACAGCCTGCTGCGCGGCTACTTCCACGGTCAGGACGACGAGGAAGACATGCTCGAGCGCGACGCCGTGCGCCTGCATTCGGTGCCGCTGGCCAAGGGTTCGCCCGCCATTGGCCGCAAGCTGGGCACGATGGGGCTGGAGACGTTCAAGACGTCGGTCACGGCGATCCGGCGCCAGGGCATTCGCGCGCTCGATCCCGATCCGGACACCGTGCTGGAGCTGGGCGATATCGTTGTGCTGCGCGGCACGCCCGAGGGGCTGCAGATGGCGGAGGAGCGGCTCTCGCCGCGTTGATGCCGCCGCTTACTTCACGAGCGATTCGAGCAGTGGCCCGCGTGAGCGGCGCGGCGGCGGGGCATCCGCCATGTTGGGCGGCAGGCCGTCGAGCACTGCTGCGGCATCGAGCGAGCTGATCGACACTCGCGTATCGGCGGGAATGCGCCCGTCCTGCTTCAACATGAGATAGCGCAGACAGCAGACGCGCAGGAACGATGCAAAGTTCGCCACCTCGCCGCGACGCTCAAACAACTCGTCATAGAGCTTGCTGATGAGCTGGTTGACCGTCAGGCCGTCGCGCTGGCCGATCTCCTCGAGCACCTCCCAGAACAGGCACTCCAGCCGCACGCTGGTCGCTACGCCGTGCAGGCGTAGCGAGCGCGCGAGGCTGTCATACGAATGGGGATTGGCGCGGATGAAGATTTCGCACATGGCCGGGGCTCCTGGAGTGCCCGGCGTGCGGGCAGCCGGATCAGTGTAGAACCCGCGTGCCCAGGACTTCAAGAAACTGCGCCAACCAGGCCGGATGTGCCGGCCAGGCGGGTGCCGTGACGAGCTTGCCGTCGGTGTGCGCCTGGTCAACGGGGATGTCCTTGAACGTGCCGCCCGCTGCCGTGACTTCCGGGCCACATGCCGGATAGGCCGAACACGCCTTGCCCTCCAGCACACCTGCGGCCGACAGCAACTGGGCACCGTGGCAAATCGCTGCGACGGGTTTGTCCGCCTGGAAGAAGTGACGTACGACCTCAAGCACGCGGGCGTTCAGGCGCAGGTATTCGGGCGCACGGCCGCCGGGCACGACCAGCGCGTCGTACGCTGCCGGGTCAACATCTGCAAAGGTGGCGTTGACGGTGAAGCGATGACCGGGTTTTTCGGAATACGTCTGTGCGCCTTCGAAATCGTGGACGGCGGTCGCCACGGAATCGCCAGCGCGCTTGTCCGGACAGACGGCGTGCACGGTGTGACCGACCATCTGCAGCGCCTGGAAGGGAACCATGACCTCGTAGTCCTCTACGTAGTCGCCGACCAGCATCAGAATTTTCTTTGCCATCGCCGTGTCTCCTGTATGGTTGCGGTTTGCCCATTGTGGTTCGGCGCCATTCGGCCCGGGTGGTAGCCCATTACCGCAGACCACGTTTCCTGCTTTCCTGTTTTTGCCATGAGCCAAGTCCCTCATCACCAGGCGGCGCTGCTGACGCCGTCGTCCGTTCCCGCGTCCACCGAACTGGGCGATGTGTCGCGCTACCTGCGTGACCGTATCCGCACGGTGCCGGACTGGCCGCAGGCCGGGGTGATGTTTCGCGATATCACGCCGCTGCTGCAGGACCCGAAGAGCCTGCGCGTGCTGGTGGACGTGTTCGTCCATCGCTACATGGGGCAGGGGCTGAACCTGGTGGCGGGCATCGACGCGCGCGGATTCATCCTGGGCTCGATCGTGGCGTATGAGTTGAACCTGGGCTTCGTGCCGATCCGCAAGAAAGGCAAGCTGCCGTTCAACACGGTGGCCGAGGAGTACATGCTCGAATACGGCAGCGCGACAGTGGAAATCCATGCCGATGCCTGCAAGCCCGGCGACCGCGTCCTGTTGATCGACGACCTGATCGCCACTGGCGGCACCATGCTGGCCGGCAAGCGTCTGCTCGAACGGCTGGGGGCGACGGTGGTGGAGGGCGCGGCGATTGTCGACCTGCCCGAACTGGGCGGCTCGCAACTGCTGATCGAGGGCGGCCTGCCGCTCTTCACGGTCTGCCGCTTTGACGGACACTGAGCAGCTGTCTGCTGCTTTCGCGTGATGCGCTAGCCGCATACGCTCATGTGACGAAAATATGACGACTTGCTGCTGCGCGCAGTAGCATGACCCCTTCCATTTCCGCTGCACCCTGGGAGACGTCGATGCCTCACGTATGGCTGTTCCTGCTGACCTCGATTGCGATCACAGTGATGCCCGGGCCGGACAATTTGCAGGTGATTGCACGCGGCGCGAGCCAAGGCCGCAAGGCTGGGCTGAC
This sequence comes from Ralstonia sp. PBBBR1, assembly GCF_002256165.1. Lineage (NCBI taxonomy): Bacteria > Pseudomonadati > Pseudomonadota > Betaproteobacteria > Burkholderiales > Burkholderiaceae > Ralstonia > Ralstonia sp. PBBBR1. Next base: position 62,549 of record NZ_NKIL01000010.1, read on the forward strand.
GGCGGCGGCGGGATTTGCGTCGGGCTGCCTGTTTCATACGACGCTGGCCGCACTCGGGCTGGCTGCGGTGCTGCAATCGTCGCCCGTGGCGTTCCAGGCGATCCGGTGGCTGGGCGCGGCGTATCTCATCTGGCTGGGCATCCAGGCGCTGCGCAGCAAGGGCGGCGGCCTGGGTCATGCTGGACCGCAGGCGGCCCCGGGCCTCTGGCAGGTGTATCGCCAGAGTGTCTTTGCGAATCTGCTCAATCCGAAGGTGACGCTGTTCTTCGTGGTGTTCCTGCCGCAGTTCGTCGATGCGCAGGCCGGCCATGCGGCGCTGCAAATGCTGCTGCTGGGCGGCGTGTTCATGGCGCAGACCATCGTGGTGTTCAGCGCGTACGGCTGGTGCGCGGCGGCGCTGGGCGGCTGGATGCGCCGTACGCCGCGCGCATCGCTGTGGCTCGATCGCTTGAGCGGTTGCATCTTCATCGGGTTGGGCTTGCGCGTGGCCCTGACCAAATAAGCAAACGCCCGGATCCCCCGGGCGTTTGACTTAGAGCTTGTAGCCGATCTGCCGCAGCAGGTCCTTGCGCCAAGCGATGTCGGCATCGGTTTCGACACCCAGCGGCGAGGCGCCGTCCACCACGCCGAGCACGCCGCGCCCCAGCTCCGTCTGCGCGACGATCACCTGCGTCGGATTGGCTGTGGCGCAGTAGATGCGGCACACCTCCGGTACCGCGCGCACGGCAGCCAGCACATTGACGGGAAAGAACCCGTCACCCAGGAAGATCAAAAAGGTATGGCCCGCGCCAATGGCGAGCGCGTTGTCACGCGCGAGCTGAAGAGCGGTTTCGTCATTGCCTGACCAGCGCACGAGCCGCTTGCCCGATGCCTCGCAGAACGCAATGCCGAAGCGGATACCCGGCACCGCGCCCACGAGCGCCTCGTGGAGGTCTTCCACGGTCTTGATGAAATGCGACTGGCCGAAGATGAAGTTGGTCGCCTCCGGCTTGACGATGGGCACCACGGTGAGGTCCATGGCGACGCTCCTGTGCGACGATGGGAACGCTCTTCATCGTAGGGCGCAGCGGCTTGATTGCAAGCGGCTGCGCCGGTGCCGCCTTATTTGCGCTTGAGCAGCGGCGCCAGGTACTTGCCGGTAAAGCTCGCCTTGCTCTTGGCCACATCCTCGGGCGTGCCTTTGGCGATGATCTGCCCACCGCCCGCACCGCCCTCCGGGCCCAGATCCAGCAGCCAGTCGGCCGTTTTGATCACGTCGAGGTTGTGCTCGATGATCACGATCGTATTGCCGTGATCGCGCAGCTTGTAGATGACCTTCAGCAGCAGTTCGATATCGTGGAAGTGCAGGCCGGTGGTCGGCTCGTCCAGGATGTACAGCGTGCGGCCCGTGTCGCGCTTCGATAGCTCGAGCGACAGCTTCACGCGCTGCGCTTCGCCACCGGATAGCGTGGTCGCCGATTGCCCCAGGCGGATGTAGCCCAGGCCCACATCCAGCAGCGTCTGCAGCTTGCGGCGCACCACCGGCACCGGCGCGAAGAACTCGTGCGCCTGCTCCACCGTCATCTCCAGCACTTCGGTGATGTTCTTGCCCTTGTAGAGCACTTCGAGCGTTTCGCGGTTGTAGCGCTTGCCGTGGCACACGTCGCACGGCACGTACACGTCAGGCAGGAAGTGCATCTCGACCTTCAGCACACCGTCGCCCTGGCAGGCCTCGCAGCGGCCGCCCTTGACGTTGAACGAGAAGCGGCCGGGGTCGTACCCGCGCTCCTTGGCGGACGGCACGCCGGCAAACAGCTCGCGGATCGGCGTGAACAGGCCCGTGTAGGTGGCCGGGTTCGAACGCGGCGTGCGGCCAATCGGCGATTGGTCGACGTTGATGACCTTGTCGAAATGCTCCAGGCCGTCGATGCGATCGTGCGCTGCGGGCTCCGGCGTCGAGCCATATAGATGGCGCGCCACCGCGTGGTACAGCGTGTCGTTGATCAGCGTCGACTTGCCCGAACCCGACACGCCCGTGATGCACGTCAGCAACCCGATCGGAATATCTGCCGACACGTTCTTCAGGTTGTTGCCGCTGGCGTTGATGATGCGCAGCCAGCGCTCTTCATCGGGGGCCGAGCGCTGCTTGGGCACTTCGATGCGGCGCTTGCCCGACAGATAATCGCCCGTCAGCGACGCCGGCGATTGCTCGACCTGCTGGGGCGTGCCCTCAGCGATGATCTGGCCGCCATGCACGCCGGCACCGGGGCCGATGTCGACCACGTAGTCCGACGCGCGGATCATGTCTTCGTCGTGCTCCACCACCAGCACCGAATTGCCGAGATCGCGCAGGTGCTTGAGCGTACCGATCAGCCGATCGTTGTCGCGCTGGTGCAGGCCGATGGACGGCTCGTCCAGCACATACATCACGCCGGTCAGCCCCGAGCCGATCTGCGACGCCAGCCGGATGCGCTGCGCCTCGCCGCCCGACAGCGTATCGGCGCTGCGCTCCAGCGACAGGTAATCGAGCCCGACGTTGTTCAGGAAGTTCAGCCGCGCGCTGATCTCCTTGACGATCTTGTCGGCGATCTCGCGCTTGGCGCCGTGCATGTTCAGCGTCAGGAAATACGTGAGCGCATCGCGCAGCGGCCAGCCGTTGATCTCGTAGATGCCGCGTGCCTGGTCGGCTTCGCCGATCTTGACGAACCGGGCCTCGCGGCGCAGGCGGGTGCCGTGGCACTCGGGGCACGGCTGGTTGTTCTGGTACTTGGCCAGCTCCTCGCGCACGGCGATGGAGTCGGTCTCTTTGTAGCGCCGCTCCAGGTTGGGGATGATCCCCTCGAACGCGTGCTCGCGCACGGTGGTCTTGCCGCGCTCGTTGATGTACGTAAACGGTATCTGCTGCTTGCCCGAGCCGTGCAGCACGATCTCTTGGATTTCAGCCGGCAGGTCTTCAAACGCGACATCGATGTCGACGTCGTAGAACGCCGCCAGGCTTTGCAGCATCTGGAAATAGAACTGGTTGCGGCGGTCCCAGCCCTTGATCGCGCCAGACGCCAGCGACAGATTCGGAAAGGCCACCACGCGCTTCGGATCGAAGAACGTGATCTGGCCCAGGCCGTCGCAGTGCGGGCAGGCGCCCATCGGGTTGTTGAACGAGAACAGCCGCGGCTCCAGCTCCTGCAGTGAATACGAGCAGATCGGACAGGCAAACTTGGAGCTGAAGCCGTGTTCCTTGCCGGTGTCCATTTCCAGCGCGATCGCGCGGCCGTCTGCCAGGCGCAGCGCGGTTTCGAACGACTCGGCCAGACGCTGCTTGAGTTCCGGGTTCACCTTCACGCGGTCGACCACGACCTCGATCGAATGTTTGTCGTTCTTCTTGAGCTTGGGCAGGTTGTCGACTTCGTAGACCTTGGCCTCGGCCTCGTGCGCCGTGCCGCCGCCCGAGCGGATGCGAAAGCGCACAAAACCCTGAGCCTGCATCGCTTCGAACAGGTCGACGTGCTCGCCCTTGCGGTTGGCCACCACGGGTGCCAGGATCATCAGCTTGGTGTCGGCCGGCAGCGCCAGCACGGCATCCACCATTTGCGACACGCTTTGCGCTTCCAGCGGCTGGCCGTGATCGGGGCAGTAAGGCGTACCGGCGCGCGCATACAGCAGACGCAGGTAGTCGTGGATCTCGGTAACGGTGCCGACCGTCGAGCGTGGGTTGTGGCTCGTGGCCTTTTGCTCGATGGAAATGGCCGGGGACAGACCTTCGATCAGGTCCACGTCAGGCTTTTCCATCAGTTGCAGAAATTGCCGGGCATATGCCGACAGCGATTCCACATAGCGCCGCTGCCCCTCCGCATACAGCGTGTCGAACGCGAGCGACGACTTGCCCGACCCCGAAAGCCCGGTGATCACGATCAGCTGGTTGCGCGGCAGATCGAGGTTGATGTTCTTCAGGTTGTGGGTACGGGCCCCACGAATCTTGATTTCGTCCATGTGCGGCTGAGTGCAGCTGAATGCGGCGTCGGAGGGCGGACCGCCTGCGGCAATCGGCGGGAGGGTGGAAAAGGGTAAGCCTGCTAATATACCGAACTTCGGTTTTGCCGGTATCTGCTCCCAGATGGGGCAATCCGTAAAACCGTCCAAGTGTCTTTGTCGCCGCTTTTCTTCGGTTGTTTTGCGGCGGTTTCCGCACCATGTCCTCCGCTTCCGCATCCATGACTTCCGCTTCCGGCCGCATGAACGGCCTTGAGCTGCGCGCGGCCGCCTCGCTGGCCGGCATCTTCGCGCTGCGCATGTTGGGTTTGTTCATGATCATGCCGGTCTTCGCGGTGTTCGCGAAAACGCTGCCCGACGGCAACAACACCCAACTCGTCGCCTTTGCCATCGGCGTGTATGGCCTCACGCAGGCGGTGCTCTATATCCCGTACGGCTGGCTGTCGGATCGCTTCGGACGCAAGCCGGTCATCGTGACGGGGCTGGTGATCTTTGCGGTGGGCAGCCTGGTGGCGGCGTTTTCGCACAGCGTTGCGGGAATCGCCGTGGGGCGGGCCATCCAGGGCGCGGGGGCGATCTCGTCGGCGGTGATCGCCTTCGTGGCCGACCTCACGCGCGAGGAGCATCGCACCAAGGCCATGGCCATGATCGGGGGCAGCATCGGCCTGTCGTTTGCCGTGGCCATCGTGAGTGCGCCGGTCATCTTCCGCTGGGTCGGCATGCCCGGCATGTTCACGGCGATTGGCGTGCTTGCCATTGTCGCCATCGGCGTGGTGCTGTGGGTCGTCCCCAACCCGCCGCGTCCGCCCGAACACGTGAAAGCACCGTTCCGCGAAGTTCTGCGCCATCCCGAGCTGCTGCGACTGAACTTTGGCGTGTTCGCCCTGCACGCCACGCAGACGGCGTTGTTCGTCGTGCTGCCGCACATGCTGGAAGCCGCCGGCCTGCCCGTCGATTCGCACTGGAAGATCTACCTGCCGGTGATGGGCGTGTCGTTTGTGCTGATGGTGCCTGCCATCATTGCGGCAGAAAAACGCGGCAAGATGAAAGCGGTGCTGCTGTCTGCCGTGGCGCTGGTGATGGTGGCGCAGCTGGCACTCGGCGAAGTGAATCCGACACTTGCCGCGCTGGCGATTGCGCTACTGGTCTACTTCCTCGGTTTCAACGTGCTGGAGGCGTCGCAGCCGTCGCTGGTGTCGAAGTACGCGCCGGGCGTGCGCAAGGGCGCGGCCATGGGCGTGTACAACACGACGCAGGCGCTGGGCCTGTTTGCGGGCGGCGCGGGCGGCGGCTGGATTCTGCTGCACGCAGGGCAGCACGCGGTATTCCTAACCTGCGCCGCGCTGGCTTTTGCCTGGCTTATAATTGCGAGCCCCATGCAGATGCCGGCGCTGCGCCGACACTGAAAACCCCGGGCCCAACGGCGGCATCACTTCAATTACCTTCGGAAACTCATCATGGCGTCCGTCAACAAAGTCATCATCGTCGGCAATCTCGGCGCCGATCCTGAAACGCGTTACATGCCCAGTGGCGATGCTGTCACCAACATTCGCGTGGCAACCACCGACCGCTACAAAGACAAGGCCAGCGGCGAAATGAAGGAAGCCACCGAGTGGCACCGCATCGCCTTCTTCGGCCGCCTGGCTGAAATTGCCGGTGAATACCTGAAGAAGGGTTCGTCGGTCTACATCGAAGGCCGGCTCAAGACCCGTCAATGGGAAAAGGACGGCCAGAAGCAATACAGCACGGAAATCGTCGCAGACCAAATGCAGATGCTCGGCGGCCGTGGTGGTGAGGGCGGTGGCAGCAGCGGTGGCGGTGGTGGTGGCTACTCGCGTGGCGGTGAAGGCGGCGGCGGTGGTTACGGCGGTGGCCGTAGCCAAGGTCAAAGCCAAAGCCAAGGCGGCGGCTACACGCGCGGCGGCGAAGGTGGCGGTGGCCAAGGCGGTGGCGCGCGTCGCCAGCCTGCAACGTCGAACGGTTTTGAGGATATGGACGACGATATTCCGTTCTAGAACCTACCTCGTGTAGTTTTTGTTGATTGAAGCCCGTGAGCCTTGTAGCCACGGGCTTTTTCTTTATCCACACTTTATTTTTGTTGTTTGGGGTCGTTATGCATAACTACTACTTGGCAGAAACCGTTGATACATGACGAAGTTCGTAGCAAAGCGGGTTAGGTTCCAGAACGGAGAGCGCCACTCTGTTTTGAGCAGGCGTGGAGCCTTACCGGTCCACGAAGCGACCCTGTACTTGGCGAAGTGCCGCAAGCGTGGTCTGGCCGCCAACACAATTCACAGCGTTTGCATGGCGTTGGCGTTGCTACATAGGGAGCTGGCGAAGGCGAACATTGATTTGCTCGAGCGGATCCGTCCGGGGCAGTTTTTAACGGCACCCGAACTCAACCGGTTGGCCGAGGCCGCTCAGTACGGAGTCGATGATTCGGAGCATGCGGAAAAAGAGGGGCAACGTAGCCGAAAAGTCATCGACATCAAACGGATTCGCATGCGCCGCGGGCCGGCAGCCGTTGACGTGAAAGCAGTGAGTGAGGCCCGTCGCAGCGCTACCGACCTCTGAGGGAAATGCCACAGCTTGGTTGCTTCCCGCCAAGCGAGCGCATCATTCGACCCAAACCTCCGATTGCCTCAACAGCAAGCAACAACGGCAAAGGGCTCGCGGCACACGAAGAATTTTTCTCCCGCACGTTTTGCCTGCCTCTTGGCAGCTGCCGCCTGAGTTGCAATGACACTCGTGTCTATGGCGGCGCCCGCCTGAACCGGTACAACGCCTGCCGCGATGGTCACAAAGTTGTAGAAGCGAAGATTGCCGTGACGGTCCTCACTCTGAATGCCGCCGGCTTTGATGTCAGCCGGTGTGTAGAGCCCTACTGCTGATGCATCAAACTGTGCCATCGCCGTGCGAATGCGCGCTTCCCAGTCGGGGCTCTGGAAGAGGATAAAGAAGTCATCCCCACCTATGTGGCCCAGAAAATCACTTTGTCGGTCGCAGGCTTCGGCGAGGGTTTCGGCGGCGAGCTTTATCATCTTGTCACCTTGCCAATAGCCATACACATCGTTGAATGGCTTGAAGCTGTTAAGGTCACAGTAGCAGGCATGGAATGGCACGTCGCTTTCCAGGAGCCGATTCATGTGGATGTCGATTGGAATATTGCCTGGCAAGAAGGTCAGTGGATTTGCGTATCTCGCCGCTTCGATGCGTGCTTCAGTCACTGCGCGAACCAGGTCCTCTCCGGTTGCCAATCCGACGTACTGGCCTTGGTTGACGATGACCAGCCCTTCGGACAGATATCGCTGGTCGCCCAACTTCAACAGGCTCATCAACTGCTCCATCGTCGCTCCTTGCTCGACGACGACCGGCGTCTGATTCGCAAATTCCATACAGGTCTTTCTGCCGTGCAGTTCCCGGCGATATGGGAAGGCATAGGCGTCGACAAATGCGTGCCGGCTAATCAGACCGACGGGGCGTCCATTCTCCACAACGGCAAGCGCATGCAAGTTTGGATGCCGTGCAAAGAGACTCAGAACGTCATCATTTCGGGTGTTCGGTGAAACGCTGGGCGCGTTCAATAGCAGGCGGCTTGCTGAAAACGCACGTGGCGCATCTTGATTGGCATCCGGGGCAGGGGGCACGAAGTTGGTACGGAATGCATCCTGAACCGGCCAAGTCAACTCCGGCATCTCGCTCGGCTTTCCTAGAAGGAAGCCTTGTACATGGTTGATGCCCAGATTGCGGCAAACCGCCAGGTCTTCGCGATTTTCAAGCCCCTCCGCAATCAACTGCGCGTGCCCGGCCTTGGCAATGCTGTGCAGACTGCGCAGCACCTCTTGGCGGAAGGGCGACTTGGAAACGCAATCGGCGATCGAGCGGTCAACTTTGACATAGTCAGGCCGCAAGCCAATCCACAGGCTCAGATTTGCGTTGCCTGTGCCGTAATCGTCCAACGCCAACTGGGCACCTGCCTGACGTATCAAGCGTAGCGCATCTTGCAGGGACGACAGCGGATTCGGGCACGCCTGCTCCGTCAGCTCAATGACGATTCGCTCATGGGGGAACTGCATCGCTCCCAAGAAAGCCCAGACGTTATCTTTGTCGCAAGCAATTTCTCGGATGGCAGCAGCGCTCAAATTCAGGAAGAGCTTTCCTGGTAGCTGCGCCTTGGTGAAAGTACTGACGCTCAGCCTGGCCATGAAACGCTCCAGAGCAACCATACAGTGCTCGCGTTGGGCCTGCTCGAAGAGCGCTTGGGGTGATTCCAGACGCGAGCCTGCCGGGCCACGGGTGAGCGCCTCGTAGCCCAAGACCTCGCCGGACGATAGCGTTCCGATGGGCTGAAAGACCACGCGCAGGAGTTGCTTTTCCATGCACTCGGCAACAGACACGGTCATTTGGTAGCTCGACAAAGACATAGATGACGACAGGCAACCGCTGGCCGCCTCTGTACGACGTCGATGCGACCATCGACAACCAGGCGCCAGAAAGGCGCTGCACGCCTACTGAGCAGAGGGGAGAGACAATGGGTGGGCCGGGATGGGCAATGCGCCTGCCCCCTCCGCATCGCAACGCTGCTACCGGCACTTGGCTTGATTGCGGCACCACGACGGGATGCCCGACGCTTCACCTCGTTGTCGCCGCCAACATCCATCCTCTCCCGAAAAAAAAGGGAGACGCGGCGATGTCGCTGCGCCCGAAGGACGGGTGGCGGGAGAGAGGTGCGTCGCCGTCCGGTCGAGAATGTATGTGGGTGCGGAGGTGCGTGTCGAGAGTGTTTTTAAGTTTTTTTAGTTCAGTTGTTAAACGTACTAAATTCTAGAGCTGACATCAAACCGTCATATGCACGCATCCGCCCCGGACACGTGCCAAGAACCGGAACGGGTAGGCTGGGCCCTAAAATCAGGTTCAAGGTCCCTTCTGCGACCTATGAAACGTCAAGGCACGCATTCAAAGTGCTCGCTCCGGACTCCTTGGTCTGTGTAACCGACGCACATCGCATCCACACATTTTCCCGTGGTTGCGTGACCTCTCTATAGCGCTCGACCTCGAAGCCTCCATGGACTGGGGGAGCACCACTTTTGACGTGGGTAGGCAGGGCCGTGAGAGGCGCGTCCTCAATAGAGGGGTTTGCAGGAGAGTCTTGGGCGGGCACGGCCGACTTCGTGTTGGCGCTCGTCGGCGCAACCACCTGCGCCGATGCGCTGCCGCCTAATAATGCTAGCCCCATCAATAAAACCGTGAATGGGCGCACGTGCAAACGCTTTGGCATACCGGCCTCCCATCAATAACTGCCCGAGCATAAAACATGCTGCGAGAGCACAAAACATAATCATTCTCTCTCGCCTTGCGCACTATATTTAACAATTCTTATATATGCGATTTAATTTATGCGGGAAATAATCTGATTCATTTGTGAAGCAATATAGTTAACTTCCATGAATCAATATTTTGCTTCGGCAAATAGCGTGGCTAGCTAGTGAGGCCTTCAGCTATCTCCGCCAAGCGCGCGGCCTGCGCGGAGGCGCGCCGGTAAGATAAAACGTTTGGCCTCCCAGCCTTGCTCTTTGAGTCACGCCGTAAGTCCAAGGACTTAAGGGGGTAGCTGAGTGGCAGGTTGTCCCTGAGGAACTGATGAGAGGGGTGCGCGGCAAGGGGTCGAAAGAATGTCGCTGTAGGTGAGTCAGGTAGCGGTTGTCCGCTCTTCCGGTCAGGAGCAGCCAGTCCGCACAACTCGATGAGCCCATCGGCATGGCCAAGGAAATCGTTCACAATCAGGAACATCTGAACCTTGGCTGACGCCACTGCACAAGTGACCGACTCAGAGCTTCGAGAGGAGCACTACGCTTACGTACTCGACATCTCCGACAGACTTGGATTGCCGCCCGATGTCGTGGCTCCGGTTTTTCGTGAGACGCTGCGAACATTGTCGGCTGGAGCAACTGTGGAAACCTACGTAGTCCTTCTTGCCGCCAAAAAGACGCTCTCAAAACTCAGGTCTACGGCTGGTGCCAACGGCACCTTCCACGACGAATTCTGATTGCGGCGGGTAGAGCTCAAAGAGATACCAGACCAGCGCTAGGCCCGCGCCGACGTCGCCTTTTCGTCGGTGACGATGAACTCGCCAACTGCCACGGTCCCGCGTCTAGGGCAACATTGAAGAAACCCCATACACGCCAGCAAGCTATGCCGGAAATATCGTCTTACGACCAGCGAGAGATTCAGGAATTCATGGGGTTAATCGCGCCGTGGGGCGCGGCATACAGGGATGCTACGTTTAGCTTCTTAGGCGTGAAGAATGGTGACCATGTCTGCCTTGCCCAAGGACATGTAATTCTTCCAACTGGCAAGCAATTGCCACCCTTGCTCGAAGTCGTACGCCGTCCATCTGGGCTGGCAGTATTCGCTTATCTACGCTCGGCCTTGATTGCAGCGGCCTTATTGATGCACTCGTTGGAGATGGGGTACAAACTGTGTTCGGGGTTCGATCGGGCCAACCGGAGTCGGTGACGCTCCAGTAGCGACGTTGCTTGAGTGAATGACAAGTATGCTTACTCGCTAGGCAAATCGCTGCGGATTGCCGTGATGGTGAGGGGGCGGGTGAAGCATAGGATGTCCCTCGACATCCTGATGAAGTTAGATGAATATACGCGAATGCGGTTGCAACTTGGCGGGTTCGGTCGCTGATGATATGGCGTATGAAAAAATATTGATCGTCCTGAATGAATCATTAAAAATAGTTTTTGCAAATAAAGCTATTATTGACGGTGGGCGAGGATAAGTGTGGTCAAATACGCAAGATTACAAAGTCTTCATGCGCGGATATTCCTCGTCATATGCGCGGCGGCGTTCCCGCTGCTGATAGGTTCTGGGTACTATTTATATAAGCAATCTGAGCTGGTTCGCGTTGCTGCGCAGGTAGAGGCCAATCAATATCTCACGCTCGCTGCAGAGTACGCGCAGGCGGAAATTCTCGGCGCGGGAGAGGCTCTTGACGCAATTTCGGCAACGCCATCCATACAGAGCAGAAACTGGGCGCTTTGCAACGAGTATCTTCATAGGCTTGTCACCCAGCGTGCAGACCGCTATTCCAATATCGGCGTAGTCGATTTGAACGGAAATCTGCTTTGTAGCGGGGTCCCTGTATCGGCGAGGACGTTATTCAATTTTGCCGATCGAACCTATTTTCGGCTTGCTTTGAAGCGACCTGGTTTAGCTGTTGGTGATTATCAGACGGGGCGGCTCACTGGCCTACCTGCCATCTCTGTCGCCACGGCAATGCGCGATGGGGGCGGCAAACCTTTCGCCGTCGTGTTCGCCTCATTAAGGCTGACATCCCTTGAGCGTGAGAGCCCGAACTCGGTCGATAGCGAGGCCCGCATTACGATCCTCGATCGAAACGGAGTGGTTCTGCTGGCCTCAGACCCCCTGATCGGGCGGGTTGGACAGTCTCTCCAGCGCTCCGGGTTGCGCGAAGCGTTCATGGCACGGGCCCGCGATGTTCGCATCTCAACAGACGCGACAGAGCCGTTTCGGCTGATTGGGTCCATGTCAGCCGGACCCCGCGACGATCCATCGGCAATCACGGTGCTCTACACGTCGCGTGGGTCGGCTGTGTTCTCCGGCTTATATCGCGATCTAAGGTTGAGGGCGCTTGCCGCGCTCGCCTTGATAGCGATAGCCGTCAGTGCCGGGTGGACAGGCACAAATGCGCTGATCGGCAAGAACATTCGCCGTATCGCCAACGCCGCAGCGCGCATGCGAGGGCGCGATTTTCACACGCGAGTCGCCCATGAGGTTTCGGGTAGCGAGTTCCAGCTGATAGCCGTGCAACTCGATGAGATGGCGAAGGAGTTGGAGCAGCGGGAGCGCGAGTGGATGTCCTCGATCCAGAGGCAGACTCATCAAGTGGATCTCTTGCGGCGGATCGCGCAAACCGAACCGCTTGAAGGCATTCTGCGCTCCATATGCGAATTCGCCGAAGAGCAGGTGCCCGGCGCGCAGGCATCGCTGCTGCTCGTCGACGAAGATCGTTGCGTCACAAGCTGCATCGCCCCCAAGCTTCCCAAGTCCTATTGCGACAGCCTCATTGGTATTCGGGCAGTCAGCGGCGCGGGCTCTTGCGGCACGGCCATTGCGGAGCGCAGAGTCATTGTTTCGGAGGACATCGAAAGCGACCCTCTGTGGGTGGATTTTCGGACGCTTGCAACGTCACATGGCCTGCGCGCGTGTTGGTCGTATCCGGTCATTTCTACCGGAGATCGAGTCTTTGGTTCGTTTGCGCTCTATTTCAATGAGCAAAGAGCGCCACGGCCGGACGAACTTCCTGTCAGTCGAATGGCGGCGGAAGTCGCTGCAGTCGCGATCGACCGATACCAGACTGGTGAGGCGCTTGCCCAGTCCGAGGCTGAATACCGCTCACTTTTCGAGACGAATCCGTATCCGATGTGGGTGTCGGAAAGCGCGAGCGGAAAGTTTTTGGCAGTCAACGATAGTGCGATCAAACACTACGGATTCTCCCGTGAGACTTTCCTGGCGATGCGGGTGAACGATCTGGACGCACCGGAGCAGCACTCCCAGAAGAGCGAACCATCGACGGAAAGCGGCGGTGAGCGGCCGACCGTGACGAGCGGCGTCAAGCTGCATCGTGATGCTCGCGGGGATACACTTGAAGTGGAACTTGCATACTTTCCGCTTCGCTTTCAGGGACGGAACGCGACACTTGCGCTCATTTCCGATGTCACCTACCGGAGCGCGCTGACGCACACCATTCGTGAGCAGAAGGAGTTCTTTTCACTGCTCATGGGTTCGACTGTGGAAGCGATCTGCGGATTGGACCAGAACGGGTGTTGTACCTTCGCGAATGCTGCCTGCGAACGGCTGCTTGGCTACTCCGCTCAGGAGCTCGCGGGTAAGCCAATGCACGCGCTGATACACCACACGCACGAAGACGGCTCCCCGTATGAACTGGCCGCATGCCAGATTCAGAACAGCATTGCGTCAGGGGCGCACGTTCATGTGGACAATGAGGTGTTCTGGAGAAGCGACGGCACGTCACTGCCGGTCGAGTATTGGGCCTATCCCATTGTGCGGGACGGTCAGGTGGCCGGCTCGATCGTTACCTTCATCGAGACGAGCGAGCGCCGCAGGCAGCAGGACGAGTTGCGCCGCCGCGCGACGTTCGATGACTTGACCGGGCTTCTGAATCGCCCAAGTTTCGTCACGGCTCTCGAAACCCGACTGCAGCAGGCAGACGCCAGCGAGCGCCATCCCGTCGTCGCCATCCTGGATCTTGATGGATTCAAGGAGATCAACGACTCACTCGGGCATGCCACGGGCGATCAACTTCTTCGGGGCGTGGCTGAACGGCTTACTGATCAGTTGGGTCCCCACGCTGACGTTGGCCGTCTGGGTGGAGACGAGTTCGCTTTCGTCGTGGACGAGAGCTATGGTCCGCCAATCGCTACGCGCATCGAGGCGGTGATGGAGTCGATTCGTCGACCGTTCAGCATCGCTGGGCTCGACCTCGCAATCAACGGAAGCGTAGGGGCCGCGCGATATCCGGGAGCGGGTCTTGACGTGGATACCCTCCTTCGCAGTGCTGATGCCGCAATGTATGTAGCAAAGAGGGAGGGACACGGGTTCACCTTCACCGATAGGGTCGATGCCGGAACTCCACGCCCCTTCCTGCTGAGTGAATTGCGCAGGGCGCTGCAGGAGGACGAGTTCATCTTGCATTTCCAACCCACAATTCCCCTCCAGGGGCTACCTCACTTCGGTTTCGAGGCGCTCATTCGGTGGAACCATCCACGGCTCGGGATCGTGGGTCCGGGCGAGTTCATGCCGATGGTTGAAGTCAGCGATCTGATTCACCCGCTCACAGAGTGGGTCATCGCCTCTGCCGTATCGCGTTTCAAAACCATCATCGAATCATGGCCCAACGCGTTCGTTGCAGTGAACGTCTCGATGCGCAATTTGATCAACCAGAAATTCACTTCGAGCGTTCAGTATCTGGTCGAGCAGAATCGATTTCCGGTGAACTGTCTCAAGATCGAAGTCACGGAAAGTGCAGTCATGGCAGACCCCGACCGTACGCTGAGAGCCCTGAATGAACTTCATGGCCTTGGTGTTCGGATCGCGGTCGACGATTTTGGTACGGGGTATTCCTCTCTCGCCTACCTGCAGAAGCTGCCGGTGGATGACCTGAAGATTGATCGCTCCTTCGTGAGTGGTCTCTCTGGGAGCCAGCCATCAAAGGCGATCGTGCACTCGATCATTTCGCTGGCGCACAGTCTGGGCCTGTCGGTGACGGCGGAAGGTATTGAGTCGGAAGCAGACATGCGGATTCTTCGCGCCGCCGGCTGCGATTTTGGGCAGGGATACTACATCGGCCATCCGATGCCATTCGATGCAGTGCATGACTGGTTGAAGTCGCGCAGCTTTGTATAGCAGTAGCCAGGCAATCACTGGAGCAGGACCATCTCAGTTGCTGGTCGCCCGGCAGCACTGCTCACGCTCACGAAAGATATTTGGCCCACATACGCGCATGACGGTTATCGTCGGGTGGGTAGATCTTGCTGAGGAATGGCTGTAAATGCATTGGCAAACCCATTTGCTGTTGCTGGTGTCGGAGGAATCGGGTTGCCGACGCTGCCGCGCCGCATTGGGCTCGAGCGGCAGATCAGCCCGGTCCTACGCTCGCGCGAACCGAGCGTGCGGCAGTCGCTCATTCTGAAGACCCTGCCAGCAATGACAACGCGCAGGTCTTTGCCGCGCGTCGCGAATCGAAAAACAACTTTCAATGATCACGCGCTGTGTCGGTCGGCCTCGGAGCGCGTGACTAAAATATGGCGTTAGACGGTTTGATTGACAGCGGCAGGCGCGCGCTGAGCGTGGCGCATCGGGTCGTTACGCCTCTTAGGGTTCTGCCCGCGCCCTTGAGCAGGCGGTTCTGTGGCGATATGACGGTGTCGGGTAACGCGTTCAGCAGTCCGTCTGCGCTGACCGCAAGAGCGGAGCATCTCGTCGCTATAGGGGACGCGAGTCACGTTGCGGCGACTGCAGATCGCTTGTCGCTGCGGCGCCAAGCGACTGAAGCTTTCGGTAGATGCGATTGCGCGAAACACCCAGTGCGCGTGCGGCGGCTGACACGTTGCCGCCGTTCGATTTGAGCACCTGCCGGATGAGCGAGGACTCCAGTAGATCCAACGTCGCCTGGTCTGCCGATACCGGCAGCATGTCGTGTGCCGGTGGCTCCTGTGCCGGTTGCTCCCGATGACGTACATCTTCCAGGAAATCGTCTGGCAGATCATCCAACTGGATCTCATCGCCCTCGGCCATGACCATTGCCGAACGCACGAGATTGACCAGTTGGCGTATGTTCCCCGGCCAGTCGTATGTCTTCAACAGGCGCAGGACTTCGGGGGCAACCCGGAAGCGCTGACCACCGTGCTCACCAACCAGGAGGCGATTGAGCACCGCCTCGAAGTCACGCCGCTGGCGCAAGGGCGGGAGCTTGACCAATAGTCCGTTCAATCGGTAGTACAGATCGTCGCGGAACGTACCCCGGGCGATCATGTCACGCAGATTGCGATGGGTTGCGCAAACCAATGCGACATTGACTGGAATCGCCTTGGCGCTGCCCAGGGGGGTGACGATGCGCTCTTGCAGCACACGCAGCAATCGCGCCTGCAGCGTCAGCGGCATATCGCCGATCTCGTCGAGGAACAGCGTTCCGCCATTTGCCTGCAGGATCTTGCCAAGGCTGCCGCGCCGGCGGGCTCCGGTGAACGCGCCCTCCTCGTACCCGAAGAGCTCTGATTCGATCAAGGTCTCCGGAATCGACGCACAGTTGACGGCAACAAACGGGCCTGCGCAGCGGGGTGAATCCTCGTGGATAGCCTGGGCCAGGAGCTCTTTGCCGGTGCCGGTCTCGCCGATGATGAGGGTCGGGATATCGCGGCCGTTGAATTTTTTGAGCTTGCTGATCACTCTTGCGATTTCCGGGTCTCCGGTGTCCAACTGGCCCAGACCTGAGGTGGCCCGAGCCCGGACCGGGCTCGCAGTGCCGGCACGCGACTCGGCCTCCTGTCCCACCTTGTCTGCAGACAGCGGTCGTAGCAGCGATCCGCAATCGGTGCGTTGACGGATCGAGACCTTGGCATACAGGCTGACACCATTGGCAGCATGCACTCGCAGCGGATCTGGCGTTGCCGAACGATAGTGATCAAACAGCGCGGGCACGCTGAGCCCAAGGAGCGATTCCAGCGTGTGCCCGGCCAACGCCGACGGGGTCAGCCCGAGTTGGAACAGGGCGCTTCGATTGACCGCGCGATATCGCCCATCCAGCCCAAAAGACAGCATCCCCTCCATGAGCGTGCCGATCAATTCGGGTCGGCTGTGCAAGTGCAGCGTGATGCAGTCGGGATTGGCCGCAGCGAACAGCTGATTTTCAATCTGTAGCGCTGACATCCGGACCAGCGCCATGGTGTGTGCCGGAAAATTTCCCGGATCTCCGCTGACGTTGAGCACACCCGTGACCTTTCCGGATGCGTCAAAAAGAGGGACCGCAGAGCAGTTGAGGACATGGTTGACGCCAAGATAATGCTCATTGGCGCTGACCTGGACGGGCGCCCCTTCTACAAGTGCCGTACCGATGCCATTGGTACCGCGCAGGCGCTCGGACCACGTCACCCCCAGCGACAAGGCCACGCGGTCGGCCTTCTCCAGGAAGTCCTTGTCGCCCTGCGCGTGGAGGATCACGCCTTGGGCATCAGTGAGCAGCACGATGTTGTGGTGATGACTGATCTGCTCGTAAAGGGTTTCCATGACGGGCAAAGCGTACGCATACAGCGTACGGTTCTGCTCGATTGCGAGCGACAGCGCCGCCTTGCTCAGCGCGCTGAAGTCGGGGTTGTCCGTGACTTGAAGGCCGTAGGTGGTGGAGCGTCGATGAGACTGTTCGATGACGGCGGCATGCTGCCGTTGCCACGATGTACCGCTAAGGGGGGTATCGAGCAGGTTCCAGGCGCTTGAGACCTGGCTCACGCGCGCATCATTGGTCGGAGCAGGGTCGCTGGGGGCGCCAGGCATCTATGTCTCCTATTGTGCGTCTGATCGCGCGCACTGATGATCGGGTTGCTCCCGCTTGGATGGGCGGGTCGCACCCTTCTTGTAGGGCGTTTGCTTCGTATATTACAGGGCGGCAAACGGGCGTGCCAAACCCTGCGCACGAAATCTCGCACCCGTATATCGCTGTTTCGTTGCAGAACAACTGGATCGAAACGAATCAGCCTGTTCCGTTACGGATCAGCGCTGAACATCCCATTGCAGTGGCGCTGCTACGCAGTACGAGATGTCGTTGCTCGCGGCCAACAGGCATCAGCACAGGCGCTGCGGGACGTGAGCGTTCGCGCCATGGACGGTGATGCGGTCGGATCTAGGTGATGGCATGGTGTTTGCGATTAGTGGCGCGGCTGTCGTGAGGCATCACAAAAGCCGCATGAACGTCACAATTCAAAAATCGAAATAGGAGACAACCATGGCATGGCAAAAACCCGAAGCGACCGATCTGCGTTTTGGCTTTGAAATCACGATGTACATCGCCAACCGCTGATTGCGGGTCGACTACACGAGCGTTGGGCGTCATGTTCGCAACTGCGCGATACGACCTTTGTGTCAGATCGGACGCAGGCTGCGAACGGGCGCCGCTTTTCTTCTAGACCTTCCCAATTACCGCTGAAGTACAAGCGCAGCCGCTCGGCGGACTGTGTGGGGATGTCTTTTTCCAAAAATCCATGAGGAGACAAACATGACAAGCAAGCTTGCAGCCAGACTCGCGTTGCTTTGCGCGGCAGTATCCTGCAGCGTTGCCGCACAGGCCCAGGACAACATGCAGAAACTGGAGGGGTTCAAGAGCACAGGGGCATCGTTGAACATCGAGACGGTGCCGCAGGGCGGGGCACGCGCAGCGGCGCTCAAGGCCAATCTCAAGCAGGTCAAGCTGCCGCCTGGCTTCAAGATCGATCTGTATGCGATCGTGCCGGACGCGCGTCACATGGCAGTTGGCCCCAATACGGGCGTGGTTTTCGTCGGTACGCGCAAGACTCGCGTGTGGGCCGTCTCCGACCGCACCAAGAGCCGTGTCGCCGATGAGGTGAAGGTGTTCGCACCGTCTGTCAGTTTCAAGATTCCGAATGGCTTGTGCTTTTCGCCGGACGGTGTGCTTTATGTCGCCGAACAGAATCGCGTACTGGCATTCCCGGCAGCCGATTTTTTCTATGAGAGTCCTGATGTTGCCACGGCACCTGTCGTGCCCCAGGGGGAGCTGATCCCGGTTGAAGAAGAGAGCTTCAACCACACCGCCCGGACCTGTCGGATCGGCCCGGACGACAAGCTCTACATCACACTGGGTAACCCGTTCAATGTGCCCCCCAAGGAAAAGGTTGCCCTGTATGACAAGGTCGGGATGATGGGCATTATCCGGATGGACCGCGACGGCAAGCACCGCGAGGTATTCGCCCGTGGCGTGCGCAATTCGGTGGGGATGGACTTCAACCCCAAGGACAAGACCTTGTGGTTCACCGACAACCAGGTCGACGGAATGGGTGACGATATTCCGCCGGGCGAGCTCAACCGCGCCACGAAGGCTGGTGAGAACTTCGGTTTCCCCTGGTACGGCGGTGGGCATATCCGCACCGTCGAATACAAGAGCGAAACGCCGCCGTCCGGTGTGGTTTTCCCGCAGGTTGAAATGGCGGCACACGCTGCGGACCTGGGCATGACGTTCTATAAGGGCAAGATGTTCCCGGCCAAGTATCAAGGCGGCGTGTTCAGCGCTCAACACGGCTCGTGGAACCGCACAACGCCGGTCGGCGCGCGCATCATGTACACGCCGGTCAAGGCCGACGGAACCGCTGGCAAGACCGAAGTCTTCGCTGAAGGGTGGTTGACGTCGAATAACGAGTACCTTGGGCGACCGGTAGACGTGGCGACGCTGCCCGACGGCTCACTGCTGATCTCCGACGACTACGCCGGTGCAATCTACAGGGTGTCGTATGCGGCGGAGTAAGGGGCTGCTCGGTCTTTGCGCAGCGCTGATGCTGGCAGCAGCCCCGGCGATTGCGGCGGGCAGCGGTGCGCCTGCCAAGGCCACACAATGCTTCGCCTGTCACGGCGCGGATGGTTTGTCGAAGGCACCCGACGCACCTAATCTCGCTGGCCAGAACGAGCAGTATCTTGTCAAAGCACTGCAGGACTTTCGCTCCGGCGCGCGGGCGCACGAAGTGATGTCAATGATGGCCAAGGGATTGTCCGACCAGGACATTCAGGCGGTCTCTGCATACTTCAGTGCAATCGCGATCAGCGTGAAAGCACCGTAGTCTTGCCGGCGGGCGCCAAGCTTCGGCGCGGCGTCCGCTGGCCAGGTTTCTCAATCGGGCATTGCGCGCGGCGCTTTGCCCGGTTTCGTCATGACGCTCATGAGAATCATCGTGCTTGGCGCCTCGGCCGGAGGCGGTTTCCCGCAGTGGAATTGCAACTGCCGCAATTGCGCGGGTTATCGCGCGGGTACGGTCCGTGCGCTGGCGCGCACGCAATCGTCCATTGCCATCTCGACCAACGGTTTGGACTGGCTTCTGATCAATGCGTCGCCTGACATTCTGACCCAGATTCGTGCCACGCCAGCGCTGCAGCCCGGGCGGGCGACGCGCGACACAGGCATCGCCGCAGTGCTGCTCATGGATGCGCAGGTCGACCATGTCACCGGCCTGATGATGCTGCGAGAAGGCGGGCGGCTGCGTGTGCATTGCACAGCTTCGGTCTGGGAGGACCTGACCGAACGTTTGCCCCTGACGCGGGTGCTGGCGCACTATTGCGGTACGGATTGGCAGCCGATCACGCTCGACACCGAGGCAGGACTGCAACGACCTTTTGAGGTGGCGGGTATCCATCATCTGCGCATCACGCCGTTTCCACTCAGCAGTAAGGCGCCCCCTTACTCGCCGCGCCGGCTCGAGCCCGATCCGGGCGACAACATCGGCATTTTGCTGGAGGACACGCATACCGGGCGCAAGACTTTCTACGCTCCTGGCCTTGGTGTCATCGAGCCGCACATTGCAACTGCCATGGCTGGTGCGGACTGCGTGCTGGTGGACGGAACCTTCTGGACCGAGGATGAAATGGTGCGCTCGGGCTTGTCGAGCAAGCTGGCCCACGAAATGGGCCACCTGCCGCTCTCCGGCGACGCCGGCATGCTTGCATTTCTGAACACGCTGGATGCGCGCCGCAAGATCGTCATCCACATCAATAACAGCAACCCGATTCTCGACGATGATTCCGCCGAACGCGCAGAGCTGACTCGATACGGCGTCGAGGTCGCATACGACGGGATGGAGATCGAACTTTGAGCCGAACCAACGCAAGCCCCGACGCTGCATGGCCGCCTGAGGAGTTCGAGGTGCAGTTGCGCGCAAAGGGCGCTGGCTACCACATCCATCATCCGTTCAACGTGCGCATGAACAATGGTGAACTGACGCCCGACCAGGTTCGGGGCTGGATCGCCAACCGTTTTTATTACCAGGTCAACATCCCTCGCAAGGATGGCGCCATCATCGCCAATTGCCCGGATCGCGAAACCCGCCGGCTTTGGGTGCAGAGAATTCTCGATCATGATGGGAATGCTGATAGCCCTGGCGGTATCGAGGCCTGGGTGCGGCTGGGTGAGGCTGCAGGCATACCTGAGCAAGACCTCTGGTCGCTCAAGCGTGTAGTGCCGGGTGTACGCTTTGCCGTCGACGCTTACGTGAATTTTGCACGGAGCGTGCCGTGGCAAGAGGCGGTGTGCTCATCGCTGACCGAAATGTTTGCGCCAAAGATTCACCGCGACCGGCTAGCCAACTGGCCGCAACATTATCCGTGGATCGAAGCCGGTGGTCTGCACTACTTCCGCAGCCGGATCACGCTCGCACAGCGCGATGTCGAACATGGCCTGAAGGTGACACTGGCACACTTCACGACACGTGCGCAGCAAGAGCGCGCCCTCGACATCCTGCAATTCAAACTTGATGTCCTCTGGTCGATGCTTGACGCGATTGAGCGCGCGTATCCCACTCGCTGAGCACGCCACAATGACGATCCCCAAGAAACCCCGCGTTGCCAAAATGTTTCGCCTGCAATGGGAGCCAGCCCAGCAAGCCCACGTACTGCTTTATCCGGAAGGCATGGTCAAGCTCAACCAGAGCGCAGCGGAAATCCTCAAACGCTGTGATGGCTCGCGCGACCTGTCCACGCTCGTGAATGAGCTCGAGCAGGCGTTCGGCTCGACGGGACTCCAGCAGGACGTGGAAGATTTCCTGCAAGCAGCCGCAGACCAAGGGTGGATCCAATGACCGACGTGCAAACCTTGCCTGTTGACGGCGCGGCTGTGTCGCCCCCGCTTTGGCTGCTTGCGGAGTTGACGCATCGTTGCCCGCTTCACTGCGTGTTTTGCTACAACCCGGTTGACTTCGCACGCCGGCGCGACGAGCTCAGCACCGCACAATGGATCGACGTACTGCGCCAGGCGCGCCAGTTGGGCGCGGCTCAGTTGGGCTTTTCGGGGGGGGAGCCACTGCTGCGTGACGACCTTGAGGAACTCGTCGCCGAAGGGCGGCAACTGGGCTTCTACACCAACCTGATCACCTCGGGTATCGGATTGACCGAGGCCCGGCTGGCCCGTCTCAAGGCAGCTGGACTCGACCACATTCAGCTTTCTTTCCAGGACTCCACGCGCGAGATGAACGACTTTCTGTCGAACACGCGCACGTTCGATCTGAAATCACGCATTGCTTTGTTGATCAAGCAATACGACTATCCGATGGTGCTGAACGTAGTACTGCACCGCCATAACCTCGATCATGTCGAGCGCATCATCGAGATGGCGGTAGCAATGGGCGTCGAGTATCTCGAACTTGCCAATACTCAGTACTACGGGTGGGGGCTGATCAACCGGGCGCAGCTGATGCCCACGCGGGAGCAATTGCAGCGTGCCGAGGCGGTGGTGAATGCATACCGTGGGAAGCTCGGCAACCGGCTGCGCATCCTGTTCGTGGTGCCGGACTACTTCGAGTCCCGCCCCAAGGCTTGCATGAGCGGCTGGGGAGCGGTGTTCCTGGCTGTTACGCCAGATGGTACCGCCTTGCCATGCCATGCGGCGCAGACCATTCCTGGCTTGCGCTTTCCTAATGTCGCAGATATGCCGCTTGCTGAAATCTGGAATCAAAGCGAGGCGTTCAACCACTTCCGTGGTGATGCCTGGATGCAGGAGCCCTGTCGCTCCTGCCCGGAAAAGCATAAGGATTTCGGTGGCTGTCGCTGCCAGGCACTTGCGCTCACAGGCGATGCGGCACAGGCTGATCCTGTGTGCGATAAGTCGCCCCATCACAGCCGGGTGCAAGAGATCGTGCTGCATGCCCGGCACACGCAGCAAAGCGCCGTGACGGGCGAGCACCCCTTGATATTTCGCAGCGATGCCAACTCGCTGCGCCTGTCGAGTGCTCCCAAGTGATCACCCGGGACCGGGCACATTTAGGCGTTTTTCATCGAGCGCGCTCAACCCCATAGGACGAAGCGGAGTTGTCTTTCCAGCCTTCCCGCTGCAGCATCACGTGCACACGGCGATAGCCGTAATGGACGCGCGTTCCCGCAATCTCTTTGATGCACGCAAGCAGTGCCGACGAGTCGCGAGCAACCGACCGATACGCGTATAGCGAGCATGACATGTGGAACAACGCGCAAGCCTTGGTCAGGCTCACGCAATAGCGGTCAACATCACCCACTTGCGGCACCCGCCAACTGGAAGCGAAACACCGCACCCTTTCCGGGCTGCGGCACCAGCCGGATTTCGCTGCCATGCAGCTGCAGGATTCGCTGCACGATCATCAGCCCGAGCCCACCGCTGCGTGAGCCATCGCTGCGGGCACCGCTCATGAACACTGGACGCACGAAGAGTCCCTTCTGAAGTTCACCTGGGATACCCGGCCCGGTGTCGCTAACCTGGACCGCGACCCCAGTATTCGTTGGACGCAACTGCACCTCGATCGCGCCGCCTACTGGCGTATGGTGGATGGCGTTGTCGAGCAGGTTTGTTAGCACGCGCTCGATCATGCCCAAGTCGGCTGACACGATGGGCAGACCGGGCGCAATGTCTGGCTTGAGTTGTTGCTGACGCGCCCCTGCTGCCAACTCGAACTTCTGAAACACGTCTTGTACCAGGTCGGCCAACGCGAAATTTTCCTTTTCTGGCTTAACCACGCCGTACTCAAGCCGTGCTAGCTCAAATAGCTCCTGTGCGAGCCGGCCAACCTTGCGGCTCTGACCGAGCGCAATGTCGAGGTAGCGGCGGCGCTCTTCGTCGTCGAGGATACCGGCCTTCAGTCGGAGCGTTTCCAGGTAGCCGTGTAGTGAAGTCAGGGGCGTGCGCAGGTCATGCGAGATATTGGCGACGAGTTCGCGGCGCTGCTGGTCCTGCAGCGTCAGCTCTCGCCACTGCTCAGCAATGCGCCGCGTCATCTGCACGAAGGCCTGGCTCAGTGTCGCTATTTCTCCGCCACCGCGCGCAATGCGCTCCAGCGCCGCCGTTTGGCTTTCGAGCGATCCGATTCCTTCGGATTCGAAGCGTCGGACTACAGCCGTCAGCTCGCGCAGAGGCCGCGTGATGAGCCAGAACGCCACCGTGCCCGCTACAAGCCCGAGAAGAGCCACCAGCCCCATGGACCACAGCGTTGTCCGCAAAACGTTGTCAGCCGCCACGTGCGCGGCAACGGCGTCGTGGTCCTCGCCCTGCAGCACCACGTAGACGTAACCTGCGTCTCGGCCATCAACGCGCATCGGCGCGGCGCTAAAAACTTTGGGCGTTTGCAAGTTGCGTGGATCGTCACCGAGGACCGGCATCGTCGCACCAGCGAGCAGTCTGCGCACCGGCGCGAGGTCGACGCGGTCGCGCTTGAGGTGGCCGGGGGGCGCCGCTTGCGCCGCAATGTGGCCGTCAGGCGAGAGCAGGTAGACCTCTACGCTAGGATTCACCGCCATCAGTTTGTCGAACAGATCCTTCACCGCGACAGGGTTTAGTCCTTCCGGTCGCATCAGTTCGGCATTCTCCGCGATGTGTGCGGCCAACCCGCTCGACAAGCGTTGGATCACCTCCTGCTCGTGACGTCCGTTCGAGCGCAATTGCAGCCAAGCCGAAGTGCCGCAGCACACCAGCAACAGCACAGCGAATACCAGCGAGAGCCGTCGAGATAGCACTGCCTCCCCTCGTCCACTCATGCTGCGTCCTCCTTGCCGTCTGCCCCGATAGAGAGCTTGTAGCCGCGCCCCCAGACGGTGAGTATGCGCCGCGGCTGCGCCGGGTCGACCTCGACCTTGGCTCGCAGCCGGTTGATGTGAGTGTTAACCGTATGCTCGTAGCCGTCGTGCTGGTAGCCCCAGACTTGATTGAGCAGGTCGAGCCTCGAAAACACTTTGCCCGGATGACGTGCGAAGAAATGAAGTAGGTCGAACTCGCGCGGCGTGAGTTCGATCGGTTTGCCGTCGACGCGCACCTCGCGCGCTAGTGGTTCGATCTCAAGATTGCCTAGTGTGAGGCTACCCGACTCCATGCGCGCGTTACGCGCCAGCGCGTCGGTACGTCGAATCAGTGCCTTCACGCGCGCCACCAGCTCCAACACCGAGAAGGGCTTGGCAAGGTAGTCGTCTGCGCCGAGCTCCAGCCCCAAGATGCGGTGCACCTCGGTCGACCGGGCACTGATGATGATGATTGGCGTGTAGCGGGCCTGGACCCGCGCGCGGCGGCAAATCTCCAGGCCGTCGATGCCAGGCAGCATCAGGTCGAGCACCAGCGCATCCCAGTTGCCCCGTTCCATTTCCCGCTGGCCCGCATGGCCGTCAGCCGCGTGCACCACCGCATAACCCTCGTCCCGGAGGTGCATGCGCAGCAATTCCGCGATGTGTGCGTCATCTTCAACGAGCAGGACGCGTTTGGCAGAGTCCATGGGGCGTGGGGAAAGGGATGTCTAAAGCGTTCTTTAGGACTGATTGTCCCGCGATCTGACCGGCGCAGTTATCACAATTAATTGAACTTTGCGTGATGAATCGGTCAGGGGAAGCGCCCAAGAATACGTTCCATGAAACGCGACGCCCACCTCTCTATGCCCACCAGCATCGACACCAGTCCGGTGCATCCGTTGTGGATGCGCTGTACGCACTGGTTCAATGCCTTGGCAGTGATGGTGTTGGTGCTGAGTGGTTGGCGCATCTACAACGCTGCACCGTTCTTTCCATTCACTATCCCAGCCTCCGCTACTTTGGGCGGATGGCTGGGAGGCGCGCTTCAGTGGCACTTCGCAGCGATGTGGTTGCTGGTGGTCAACGGCTTGGTCTACCTAGTCATGAATGTCGCCAGCGGCCGACTGGCCCGCAAATTTTTCCCAGTCACGCCGGCGGGTGTGCGGTGTGACATGGTCGCAGCGCTCAAGGGAAGGCTCTCGCATGCCGACCCGCGCCACTACAACAACGTGCAGCGGCTCGCCTATCTGTTGGTGATATTGGACATCGTGCTGTTGGTGCTTTCGGGCTTGGTACTGTGGAAGTCGGTGCAGTTCGCGACCCTGCGAGAGCTACTTGGTGGCTACGAGGTAGCTCGCCGCATCCACTTCTGCGCGATGGCCGGCGCTGTGGCGTTCGTGGTGGTGCACCTTGTGATGGTAGCTCTGGTGCCACGCACCCTGCTGACGATGTTAGGCGGCCGCGCGGCTGGCACCCCCTCCCCGATCCAGGACCGGTCGTCGCACGACGCCTGATTCCTCCCATGAAGATATTCAAAGCTCCCAGATTCGACGGCATTGATGGTGACGCTGTGCTCATCGAGGCACGCCGGCAGATTGCCCGTCACGTCAACCTGCCCGCGCGTCGTGCTTTCCTGCAGCGCTCGCTCACGCTGGGCGGCCTGTCGCTGCTGACCGGCTGCAGCATCTCTGACAACGAGCAGGTCGAGGCGGCTCTCTCGCGTATCTCACGCTTCAACGACAAGGTTCAGGGCCTGATCTTTGACCCGAACCAACTGGCCCCCACGTACCCTGACTCGATGATCACGCGCCCCTTTCCGTTCAATGCCTACTACGGCGAGGATGAGGTGCGCCAGGTTGATGAGCAGGCATGGCGGCTTGAGGTTACCGGTCTTGTCTCCGACCGACGTCAATGGAATCTAGCCGACCTGCGTGCGATGCAACAGTACGACCAAGTGACACGCCATATCTGCGTGGAGGGCTGGAGTGCGATCGGTAAGTGGGGAGGCGTGCGCTTTGGTGACTTTCTACGCCGAGTTGGCGCCGACTTGAGCGCCAAATACGTCGGTTTCAAGTGCGCTGACGACTACCACACCAGCATCGACATGGCGACCGCGCTACATCCTCAGACACTCATGGCCATAACCTATGACGGCGCGCCGTTACCTCCGAAGTATGGCTTCCCGATGAAGCTGCGAATGCCCACCAAGCTGGGCTACAAGAATCCGAAGCATATTCAGGCCATTTTTGTGACCAATACCTATCCCGGTGGCTACTGGGAAGACCAGGGCTACAACTGGTTCGGCGGGAGTTGAGCCCCACGTCCGCTCCCCGGACTGTGGCTTGGCTGCCAATGAAAGCGAGAGGCCGTGTTCACAAGGACCGCGCCATATCTATAGGCAACGCAAGCATCATCACTTACTTAGGAGAATCACATGAACAAGTTCGCTACCACTTTGCTCGCTGTCAGCCTGACCTTCGGCGGTGCCTCGGCCGTTTTCGCTGCGGACGCCATGGGCAAGGATGCGATGTCGAAGGACGCGATGTCGAAGGACGCGATGTAGAAGGACGCGATGTCGAAAGATGCGATGTCGAAGGATGCGATGTCGAAAGATGCGATGTCGAAAGATGCGATGTCGAAGGATGCGATGTCGAAAGATGCGATGAAGAAAGACTCGATGAAGAAGGACGCGATGAAGAAGGACGCGATGAAGAAGGACGCGATGTCGCAGTAAGACTCCTTTGACGCCCCTCCAATTCGAGATAAGGAAAGTCGCACCATGACTCTCTTCATCATTTCGTTCCTTGGAGGGGCGCTGACCGTGCTTGCTCCATGCATCCTGCCGGTCATCCCCTTTGTGTTCGCAAGGGTCGACCAGCCATTCGTCAAAAGTGGGCTTCCTATGCTGGTGGGGATGGCCTCCACTTTTGCAGCGGTCGGAACACTTGGCGCTGCGGCAGGCAGTTGGGCAGTAGAAGCCAACGAGTACGGCCGAATCGCTGCAACCGCGTTGCTAGGGCTCATGGGAGCTGCGATGGTCTTTCCTCGCCTAGCTGAACGTCTCACACGCCCCCTGGTCTCTGTTGGCTTGGATCTGTCCAATGCCGGCAATGCACATACTGCAATGGCCGGGAACTGTGTGTTCCCCTCCTTTATTCGGGGGGTCGCGACGGGGCTTCTATGGGCGCCATGTGCCGGTCCGATACTTGGATTAATTCTTACTGGCGCTGTTCTTCAAGGGCCAAACGTCAAAACCTCTCTGTTGCTGTTAGCGTACGGCGCTGGCGCCGTGAGTTCTCTTGCACTGGTTCTCCTGACCGGCCACAGGATTTTTGCCGCCATGAAACGCTCCCTCGGCATTGGCGAGTGGTTTCGAAAAGGTCTAGGGATAACAGTGCTTTCTGGCGCGGTCGTAGTCATGACCGGCGTAGACACAGGGTGGCTTGCTCAAGTTTCATCGGGCAGCGTCGAAGCGTCGGTTGAAAAAATGCTGCTCCAACATTTCGCTCCAAGGCAGACCGGGAAAATGCCTATCGCTGACGGGCAACAGCAGGCAAAAAGGAATGCACCCGGAGGTCGTCTCATCCTTGTACAGGCGCAGCAGAATCGACAACCCCTGAATTTGCCAGTTGAGGGGCTTTTTCCACCGTTGACTGGCGCCGTTGACTGGTTGAACTCACCTCCGCTCACGGTTGAGGCGTTGCGCGGCAAGGTGGTGCTGGTGAATTTCTGGACCTTCGGTTGTATCAATTGCCGCAACGTCCTGCCCTATGTGCGCGAATGGGACCGGAAATACAAGGACCAGGGACTTGTTGTCGTGAGTGTTCATGCCCCCGAGTTTGCGTACGAGAAGAACATCGAGAACGTGAAGCGTGCCGCAAGCGAACTTGGCGCGACCTTCCCCATAGCGATCGATAACCGATTTGAGATATGGAAAGCCTTCAACAATAACTACTGGCCGGCCAATTATTTTATTGATTCCCAGGGGCGCATTCGCTTCCATCATTTCGGTGAAGGCGAGTACGAAAAGTCAGAGCGTGTGATTCAGCAACTCCTCAAGGAGGCGCGAGTCGGAAATCGGCCGGTACCCATGACCGAGACCACGCTTGAAACGCTGAACGCTGCTTTGGCCCTCCAACGCGCGGGAGATTTCGTTGCGGCTGGGGTTGGCGCTGGATGACGAGCAGTAGTGGTCAGTCCGGCTCGGTTTAGCAACATGCCTGTATGTACCTGTGGATACCTTTTGCACGAAGGAGCTACTTCGCCCGCTCTTCTGCCCCCCCACCGCAAAGGCTGAAAAGATGCAACTAACCCCAACATCAAAAGTGACGGACGAAGGCGCCAGTTCACCGCTGCGCGAGTGGACGTGGACTGGTGCGTACAGACAACGAGATTTGATCACCTTGTGTTTGGCAGAGTCTGCGGAGTTGTTCGTAGTTTGTTATTAAATCAATGGGTTATTGGAGATTCCACAGTGGGTGGTTCCGCTAACCTTTTTGAATCCGTCTCGCCATATAACAAAAACCCGGCAGTCCGCCAAGGACGCCGGGTTTTTGTTGCCTGCAGCGCGCAGACCTGCTGCCGCTCTAGTCACTCTCGCAAGGTTTCTTGAAGACATGCTTCACCCCGCATTTGGTCGCATGCGCCGCGTTTTTCACGCCATGCCCGACTGCTCGTGCGGCGTTGGCTGTGGCGTGCCCGGCTTCCTTTGCCGCATGGCCGGTCTTACGGGCGGCTTCCTTCGTGTCCTGCTTGATGTTCTCCTTGGTCTCGGACAAGTCGGCATGGGCCAGGGGGCTGAGCAGCGCCACCAGCAACGCGGGGATCAACAGCAGACGACCATTCACGGCGGGAATCCTCACAAAACAGGTTCATGCAACGGACGCGTCGAGCACCACGGCGGCGCGACCGGTCAACAGGATGCGTGCGCCACTGCGCACGGTAAAGCGGTACAGCACGTTGATGCCATCGCCGCCGATGCGTTCGGCTTCGACGTCGAGCGGCGTCTCGATTGTGTCGAGGCGCGGTACGTGGGCCTCAATGCTGCGCACACTGGCGAGAAAGCCGGCGCGCGGGCGTGCTTGCGCAGCATCGCACAGAGCGCCGTGCACGGCCATCGCCTGAGCGGCGTATTCGATGCCGCAGACAGCCGCCAATTGACCGTGGGAGCGCAACGGGTTGGCAGTGTCACGATGACTCGTGGCGTTGCAACGGATGTGCGCGTCGTCCCAGGCGACGACGGTGTCGAGCAGGCACATCGTGCCGCTGTGTGGGATACGCGCTGCGATCCAGTTGCGGTCGAGCGGCGGGGTTGGCTGCGCGTTTGACGTCATGGCGTGCCGAAGGTGATGTCGACCTGTACGCGGGTCTCGTGCAGGTACTCGAGCACCACGCGGCCTGCGCGCCGTGCGGCCAACGCTTCCAGCAGCGGCAGCGCGCGGGCTGCGGCGTTGCCGTGCCACAGCGTTTCGAGCCCGGGTTGTGCCAACGCCGTGAGCGGCGCGTCGGTCAGCGCAACGTCAATGCGCGCGAGCGTGCGCGGGCCGGCTTCGGGCGCGAGCACCAGCGCCACTGCAAACGGATCGGGCACGGGGCGCACCGCGTTCAGCGGTTCCGGGTAGTCGCCGTCATACGCGATCACCAGCGCGGGCGAGGCGTCAATCGCGACCTGGCAGAGGCCGTCCAGCAGGCCGGCGGCAAAGCTGCCGTCGTACGCGCACAGCACGTTGGACGGTGCCATCGCGTGCGTGGCGATGCTCCAGTAGCCGGCTGGCGCGTTGTGCACGGAGTTGTGAAAACGCGTAGGTGAGAGCTTGCGGTCGTCCCCCGCCAGGGTTTCACAGATGGCGTTGCAGTTATGGCCGTCGCCGCCGGACGAACTGAAGACCGTGGCCAGCGTAGCGGCATCGCGTCCGCTGGCTGCGACAGCCTCGTGGCCGACTGCCAGGGCGAGCTTGACCACCGGCCCCGTGCGGCGGCGTTCGACCGACGGCAGGCCGGCTGGCGGCGGCAACTCTGTCGGTGCGTGTGCGTAGCGCGCACGGCCGGCAAGCACGTCGGCCGTATGCGGCCAATCCGGCAGACCGGGCCCGAGGATGCCGGCGCTCTCGATGAAGGCGCTGAGTCGGGTCATGACGACAGGCCCAGGTGATCTGCGCGGCCGAAGACCAGGCTGCAATTCGTGCCGCCAAATCCGAAGGCGTTGCTGAGTGCCGTGCGAACGCGGGCGTGGCCGCTCTCCGTCAGATAGTTGGCGATGAGCGCCGGGTCCGGCTGCGTGGTGTTGATGCCGGCAGGCAGAAATTGATGGCGCAGCGCCAGTGCTGTGATCACGGCTTCCAAAGCTCCGGCCGCGCCCAGCGTGTGGCCGGTCGCGCCCTTGGTCGAACTGCACGCCGTGCCGTGGAACAGCGCCTGGATGGCGCGGGACTCCGCTGCGTCATTGCTGGGTGTGCCGGTGCCGTGCAGGTTGATGTAGTCGATGTCCGCCGTGCTCAGGCCGCTGGTAGCGAGCGCTTGCGCCATGGCAGCGCGTGCCCCCAGCCCTTCGGGGTGCGGCGACGACATGTGATGCGCATCGCTCGATTCGCCAATGCCGAGCAGCAGGATGGCATCGTCGTCCAGCGCGTCGTTTGCCTCGGGGGCACGCTCCAGCAGCGCAAAGCCGGCGGCCTCGCCGATGGAGATGCCGTCACGCGCCACGTCGTACGGCCGGCACGGTTGCCGCGACAGCAGCTCCAGCGAGTTGAACCCGTACAGCGCCGTCAGGCACAGCGAATCGACACCACCAACCACCGCCGCATCGATCAGGCCCGCAGCCAGCATGCGCCGCGCCGAGGCAAACACCTTGGCCCCCGACGAGCACGCCGACGAGATCGCCATGGCCGGCCCGCTCAACCCGAAGTACGCGCGCACAAATGCGGCTGGAGAATAGATATTGTGCGTCTGCGCGTAGTGAAAGCTGGCCGGCAGCGCGCCCGTTTGCGGATCGCGCTGCTGGTAGGCGCGTTCGGTTTCGAGAATGCCCGACGTGCTGGTGCCGATGAATACGCCGACGCGTCCGGCGCCGTGGCGTGCCTTGGCGGCTTCAACGCTTTCGGCAAAACCGTCCTGTGTGAGGCCGATCTGGGCGAGCCTGTTGTTGCGGCAATCGAAATCGGCCAGGTCTGCGCGCACGGGCGCGGCATCGGCGCCAGGCACTTCGCCGATCCACGTGTCGAGATCGGCGCGCGGGAAGGTGCACGGCGCGAGGCCGCCCCGTTGCCCGCGCAACGCGTCGAGCGTGGCGTCAAGGCCACGTCCGAGGCAGCTCGTGGCGGTGAAATGCGTGAGCAGGACGGGCTTCACTGGGGGCGATGTCGCGGCAATTGTGGGGTGGGGTGGATTCGGCAGGCTGCTGCGCCGATCGTCAACAAATTTTATCAAATGGTCATTTGCGAGCGCGTGGCCTGCGCGGGCTCCGGCGCGAGGGCAGCGCGCAACGTCGTGCACTGCAATTGCGCGCGCGCGGCGGTTTCGAGCACCTTCGGCAATACGGTCAGCAGGACGGGGTCGCCGTGTGCATCGCGCGCCGCATGGCCGTCGTGGAGCAGCAGGATGTCTTGCGGCGCCAGACCGTGCAGCAGGCGTTGGGTGACGGCTTCGGGATTGCGCGAACGGGTATCGAAGCCGCGGCGCGTCCAGCTCGCCAGTTGCAGGCCAAGCTGGCACAGCACGGGCTCCAGAAACGGGTTGCGCAGTCCGGCCGGCGCGCGGAAGAACAGCGGGCGCGTGCCGGTGATTTGCGTGAGCGTGTCCTGTGCGGCAGCAATCTCGCGCCGCAACGCGCCTGGCCCCTTCAGCGAGAACGTATGCCGGTGGCGCTGACTGTGGTTTTCCACCGCGTGCCCGCGCGCGACGATGGCCTCGACGCAGCGCGGGTGCCGCTGCGCCAATTCGCCGATGCAGAAGAAGGTGGCTTTGGCACCGTACTGGTCCAGTATGTCCAGCACGCGCGGCGTGACATCGGGGTCAGGGCCGTCGTCGATGGTCAACGCGATGTGCCGCTCCGCCGTGACGGGCAGACGTGTCCAGTTCGGGCCGAGCCAGCTGCTGCGCGGCCACAGACCGCCGGCCATCAGCACGAGATGCGAAGCGATGACGCTGCCGCCCGCCCACGGCCACGTCGACGGATCGGCCGCAACGGCAACCGCCGCGCCGGCGTGCAGCGCCAATGCGCCGTTGATGAGCGGAGTCGGCTTCCAGCGGCGGGCCCTGCCAAGCGGTGAGGTCGTCAGTGAGTTCATGCGGCGGCGTGCTGATCGTGATGGGCGCGTGGCGCCAGGATGGCGGAAAACACGAGCGCAAGCATGGCGCCCGGGCCGACGGTCAATCCGAACGTCTCAAGCATCGGCACGCGGGAGAAGGCCAGCAGCCCGAAGCCGGCCACCGTTGCCAGGTTGGCCACCAGCAGTGACACCAGCGTCTGTGGCGCAATGGCCTGGGTGCGCTGATTGAAGAACAGCGCGTAGTTTGATCCCACCGCCACGATCAGCAGCATGCCGACCAGATGCAGGATGGTCAGCGGCACGCGCGCCAGTGCAAAGCCGGCCGTCACCACCAGCACCGCCGCCACCAGGGGCGCCAACGCCCGCAAGGTCCGCTGCGGCGAGCGCAGCGCCACGATCAGCAGCAACGCGATCGCCGCAAAACCGGCAAGCGAGAGGCGAAGGTCTTCGCGCACGTAGTTCACGTACATCCGATCGGCTTCGACCTTCATGTCGACGAAGAGCGCGCCGGGCACGTCCGCTTGTTCGACGGCGGAGCGAATTGGGGTGGCGTCCAGGCTGGGACGACTTATGGCGTCATTTGCGGCACCCGGCGCGGCCGCTGGTGCACGCAATGGCAGCATGGCGCTCCATTGTCCTGCGCGCTTGGTCAGCAGCGCGTCCACCGCCAATGCCATCGACGTGCCCTTCAGGTCTTCGCGCCGCAAAAGGGGCTGCCCGCGTGCCGCATCGACATCGGCGACAAACGGGGCGAGGAGATCGGGTTTTACGCGGATCGGCTGGTCTTCCACCGCGCTGCGCATGCGTGTGGCCAGTGCATCGGCCGCCGGCAAGCTCGCGAGGCGCGCGCGCTGTGTGGCATCGCTCGGCAGGTAGCGCGCGGGATTCTCGAAGCCGGCGAGCACGCCGTTGTCCACGAGCGGTTGCAGTTGCGTGGCGATCTTCTCGGCGCCTTCGAGCGCGGCCTGTTCCGTTGCTGCCGGGATCACCACCAGATAGCGCACGTCGGGCGCGCCCACATCTGCGCGCAGGCTGGCGTCGAGCGCCTGGCTCTTCGCGGGGACGGGGCTCAACGCGGCGAGTTCGCGGCTCCACAAGCCATCGCGATGCAGCGCAAGCGCCGCACATGCGCCGATGAGCACGGCGGCCAACAGCCAGCGCAGGCGCGGTGCGGCAGACGTCGCCCGCGTCAGCCACGCTCCCACGCGCGAGAGATCACGCGTCGCCACTTCTGCACCACGCAGATGCGGTAGCACGTAGCGCGTGACGAGCGCGGCCGTTACCAACCCCACAATCGAATACAGCCCCAGTTGCACCAGGCCGGGAAAGCCCGAGAACAGCATCGACGCAAAGCCGCACACCGAGGTCAGCACACCCAGGCGGATAGTCGGCCAGTACGTGGCAATCCATGCGCGCAGGCTGTCGTTGGGAGTGGCGCCGTGCAGGCGGGCGGATTGCACGAACAGGTAGATCGAATAGTCGACCGCCTCGCCGATGAGCGTGGTGCCGAACCCGAGTGTGAGCCCGTGCACCGCGCCAAACGTGAGGCTGACCGCCGCCACGCCTGCCGCCACGCCGGACAGCACCGGCAGCAACCCCAGCACCACCGTGCGCGGCGAGCGGTATACCGCCAACAGCAGTGCCACAACGAGTACGAGGCTGACGGCGGAAAGCCGTTCGACGTCGTGCTTGATGGTGTCGCGCGATTCGACGGAGAACACGCCCGGGCCGGTCATCAGGATGCGCGTTGACGCTGCGTTTGGCACTGCGCGCGCAACCGCATCGAACGCGCGGCGCACGGCATCAATGGCATGCGCCTGTGCGCCAGTGTCGGAGCCGGCGGCCGTTGTCTGCACGACCAGCACGGCACGCTGGCCATCGCGTGACGCCCACACGCCGTGCTTCGACGACGGCAGCGCGGTGTTGTCGAGCTGGCTGACGAGTGCCGCCACCTCGCCGGTCGGGTCACGCGGCAGCATGTTCTTGGCGACGAGCCCTGCCGATGAACTCAACAGATCGAGGCTTTCGCCCAGCGCCGCATGCAGCCCTTCGGCGGAAAAGCGCTGCGGCGTGACTGCGGGGCTCAGCACGTAGCGGTGGTCGAAGATGAACTGCCGGTCGCGCGCTTCGCTCACGGGCTCACCGTTGTTGACGGCGCTGAATTGCGCGTCGGCACGCAGCCTCGCAGCGAGCTGCTTTGACAGCGTTGCACGGGTGGCCGCGTCACCACCCTCGATGCCGACGAGGATGAGGCGCGACACGAGCCCCTCGCGCAACTGGTCGACCAGCACGCGTTGCTCGGCACTCGGCGAGCGCGGCAGAAACGCCGACAAGTCCGCCGTAAAGCTGGTACGCCCGATCACGACCGCGCACAGCAGCAGGCCGGTCAACCAGACCAGCACCGCAGGCCGACGCAGGGCGTGCAAGCGTTTCATGTGCGCGCCATCCTTAGTTGCCGGGCACGCGTTGCAGGCGCATCAGCGAATGATCGCCGTCGGCCTGGCGGATGGCGACGCTGCGCAGCACATCGCGCGTGCCCTCCAGCGTGATGGTGCGCACCACTTGCTGCATGCGCGTGTCGATGGGCGAAAGGGTGAGCGTCCAGTCATCGCCGTGGCCGGCGATGGCGACCTTGTAGATCGCTTCGAGCGCGTAGCGGTTGCCGGCCAGTGTGGCGCGGATGCTTTCAATGAACGCGCCCAGCTCCGGGTATTGCGACAGCGGCATCGTGAACTTGCGCTGGTTACGCTCCACGGTCAGCTTGTCGCCGTCAATGACGAGGAGTTCGGGCTTCGGGGCGAGCGTGTGCTTTTCCAGATGATCGGGCGCGACGAACACCAGCTCGCCGGATGATTCGATGGGCTGTGCTGCAATCGACAGCGTCTTCGTTTCCGTGAACGTGGCGCGCCCCGATTTGTTGCGTGCGAGCGTGGACATCAGGCGGTCGAGCGTCCAGGCGGTATCCGCAGCGTGGGCGGTCGCGGCCAACATGCTGGCCGCGAGCAAGGCCAGGAAGGCGCGGAAGAATGGGCGCGTTGCAGTCATGGCGTTTGCGTGGTCTGGTGGTCGGCGGGGGCGTGATCCGGCGCTCCGGCCGCGTCGGCATCCTGCCAGAAGTCGAAGTAATTGAACCAGTTGTACGGTGCGGTGCGGCAGTAATGTTCAACGCGTTCCACATAGCGGCCGAGCGCGGCTTGCACGGCGGCGGTGCGATCTTCGCGGCGCACATCGGCGAAATCCGCCAACAGATCGAAATGCACGGCGTAGCGGTTGCCGCCCAGATGCAGCCCCGTCATGAACAGTACGGGGCGTTTGAGCATGGCCGCCATGTGCAGCGGCCCCAACGGAAACGCCGCCGGGCTGCCGAGAAAATCCATGTGCCGGACTGACGGCCCCGCATCGCGCAACAGCGTGCGATCGGCCAGCATGCCGACGAGCCGGTTGTCATCCAGCGCTTCGCGCACTTGCAGCATGGCGTCCACGCGCCCGAGCGGAATGACCTCCGGCGCCGCCGCCGGGTTGATGGCGGCCATCGCGGCGTTGATGTTGCGTGCATTCTCTTCGTACATGGCGACAGCCACGCGTAGATCCGGCACCGTCCGGCCGAGCGCGCGTACCACCTCGAAACTGCCCAGGTGCGCGCCCAGCAGGAACGCGCCGCGCCCCTGCGCCAGCACGTTGTGCACATGCTGTTGGCCCTGCAACTGGATGTCGAACAGACTGAAGCGCCCGCTGATCAGGTAGATGCGGTCATGAATGGTCGTGGCGAACGTGAGCATGTGGCGGAACACGTCGCACAGCGTTGCAGGGCGGCCGAGCGCGCGGCGCAGATAGTCACGTGAAGCGCCCCGCGCAGCCGGCGAGGCCGCCACGAAATACAACGCAATCAGCCGCAGCAGGACCCGGCCGAACGGCCGCCCGAGCCGCAGCGACAGCCACGTCATCAGGCGCAGCAGCGCGAGGTTGCTGCGCTCCGGACGCTCGGCCCAGTCGGAGCGCTTCATGCGGCAACGCCCTCCGGTGCCGGGGCAGACAGGACGCCGCTGGCCACTTCACGTTCGCCCGCGCGGATTGTGAAGCGCACGGCGTTGCTTGCCGTCGTCTCGAACGCGAGATCGAGCACTTCCCCGGGTGCCGCAGGACTGAGAAACTTGGCCGCGCTGATCTTGCAGGCATCAAGCGAGCGGCCCAGCGCCGCACCGATCGTGTGAAGCGCATGGTCGAGCAGCACCACGCCCGGCACGATCGGATGGCCAGGAAAGTGCCCCGGCAGCGCGGGGTGATCAGCGGGAATGGTGAAGCGCATGCCGTGCTTGTGTGCGTTGCGGTGCGAATGCTGCGCGATCAGCGCGGCCAGCACATCGCGCGCCAGTTTGCCGGTTTCGTTGCGCGGCAGCGCGTCCACCAGCAGCAGTGGACGCGGCATAAATGCTGCGTCGATGCGGTCGTGCAGGGCACGCAGCACATCCGCCGCGCTGAGGCCCGGCGCCACAACCAGCGCCACTAGGCGCGTGACCGCCGCGCTGCCGTGCTTGTGCGGGGCGGCGGGCGCATCGTCCGGCATGTAGAACACGCCGTCCACCACACCGGCAATCGCGTTGAGTTCATGGTTCAGATACGCCAGCGACGACCGCTTGCCTGCAATGTTGATCAGATCGGCCTTGCGCCCGTGCAGGAGAAAGTGCGTGTCGTCGATCAGTTCGATCGCGTCACCCATCGGTACCGGGGTTTCGACGTGTCCGCCATAGACCCACACCGTCGGGCCTTCGTCTTCCGGCGTGCCGGAGCGCGATTCCATGCGAACGCCGGGGTACAGGTGCCACGCGGTTTCTTGCGCGGTACGGCGCGTCGCGACCTGGCCGGTTTCGGTGCTGCCGTAGATTTCCAGGAGCGGCGCGGATAGGCGAGTCTCGGTCTTCCGCGCCAGCGCCTCCGACAGCGGCGCTGTGGCCGACAGGACGAGCGATGCACTCGGCAACGCGGGCTCCGATGCGAGGAGCGCCCGCAGATGCACCGGCGAGGTCACCAGCACGCGCGGCTGCGGTACTGCGTCCAACGCCTCGCGAATGTCCGCCGGATAGAACGGCTGCCGGTTGCTGAACGCCAGACCGCCCTGCAGCGCCAACAGCACCGTCACCTCAAGGCCGTACATGTGCTGTGCCGGCACCGTGCCGACCAGCGTGAAGGCGCGCCCATCGGCCAGGCCAAGGTGCGCGACGGCCGTGCGCATGCAGCGCGCCAGTGCGCCCCACGTCTTGCGATGCGGCACCGGCGTACCGGTCGAGCCGGACGTGAACAACACCGCCATGACTTGCGACGTGTCGATCTGCGGCACGTCGATGGGCGCTGCGCCGGGCGTCAACGCATCGGGATAACGGAAGGCAGGCAGGTCGACCGGGCAGGCGGTCGCATCGTGCAGGCAGAACACATCGGGCGCGAACGCCGAAAGCTGACGCACCATCTGCGCCGTCTGCATGGGCGGCAGCAGGCTGACCTTGCCGGCCACCAGCGCTGCGCCCAGCCCGACGGCAAAGCGGTAACGGTCTGCGCAGGCGTTGAACACGTGGCCGCCCGGCGGCAGCATCGGGGCCAGCGCCATCACATCGGCCAGGAACGTGCGCGCTGAGACGGGCGTGCCATCACGCCAGGCAAGCGTGTTGTCCAGCGTTGGATGGGAGACCAGCGGGTAAGTCGGCATGAAGCAAATCTTGCAGGCGGGTAGGTTCAGCGGGACCGTTTTGTGGCAGCGGGCGTGACGTGCCCGGATTGTTCCGATTGTCGATACGCGCGCACCGCGTCGAACAGGCTGGAGTGTGGCTCACCGCGCAGCACGATGCGGCGGCATAGATATTCCGCCACGAACACTACGCCCACCAGCGGCAGCGACAGGTAGTTCGCAAACGTCGACCACGTGACGGTGGATGCCGTGGCAAACAGTAGCGTGGACACGGCAGCGGTTGCCAGGAAGAACAGCGTCCATACCAGCGTGACTTGCCGCGAATAACGCGCAATGCGCGGTGTGAGCGTGCCGTGCACCATGTGGGCAAAGCGCGTGCACAGCGGCTCGCGCCCCGCCACCAGCGTGCGGCCGAACACGTAGGCCATCATCAGGTTGAAGCTTGCATGCTCGAGGTACAGGCCCCAGTCAAAATGCGCGGCCAGCGGCGCGCGCGCCATCCACAGCACTGAGCAGACGAGCAACCACAGCGGCAACAGCCATGCACGATGCGTGGTACGTATGGCCGCCACCAGCGCGATTGCCAACGGCGGTAACAGCGCCATTGCCAGGCCCACGCCATGCGCGCCCGGCGTGGCCGCTGCGTAATGCGCACCGACCTGATACGCCACGATCGCACCCACGCCCGCTGCGCCTCGCGCAAAGCTGGTCAGTCGGTGCATGGCAGGGCAAGGTG
This sequence comes from Ralstonia sp. PBBBR1, assembly GCF_002256165.1. Classification (NCBI taxonomy): domain Bacteria; kingdom Pseudomonadati; phylum Pseudomonadota; class Betaproteobacteria; order Burkholderiales; family Burkholderiaceae; genus Ralstonia; species Ralstonia sp. PBBBR1. Next base: position 101,523 of record NZ_NKIL01000010.1, read on the forward strand.
GGGGGAGCGGCGCTGCATGGTTGTCGTAGGGGCGTGCACGGCAGTTTCATCATAGGGCGGGGCACATTCTAGGGCCCCGAGCCTGTCTCGCCCGATCCGGCGGCGGCGTGTTTGTAACCGGATGTACGCGCTCGGCCGGCCGTGCGACGGCGCCCCTTGCCGCTTTGTGGCGCCACACAAGCCGTTGAATCGTTTGCGTCACTTCGTGGAAGCGCCGCGATATGCGGTGTTTGTCACGGTTTCGCGCTATACGGGGTGTACCCCTTCGTCTAGAATCCGCCTAGCTTAAACGACCCCCTTCACAGGCTGGGCTGGACAAGGCAGGGGCTTCGGGCAAGAAGATCGTCGGCGGCTCTGGCCGCAGTCCCCGCAGCGCGCCGCCTGTGGTGCAAGACCGATGAACGACCTGGAAAAAGAGCTCGCCGCACTCATGATCGGCGAACTGAATCTCGAAGACATTCAACTCGATGCCCTGACCGCCGACACACCGCTGTATGGCGAAGGATTCGGGCTCGATTCCATCGATATCCTCGAAGTTGCGTTGCTGATCTCCAAGAAATACGGCTTCGAGCTGCGCTCGGGCGATCCCGATAACCAGAAGATCTTCGCCTCGCTGGGCTCGCTCGCGGCCTACGTGGCAGAGCACCGCACGCGATAGGCTCGCGCCAGCGCCCGACGCATTCCGCTTTCAACGTTTGGCCGGACCGACGCCATGCCGATGACCGGCGCTTCCACTTCGCACCTCGTTCTGATTCCAAGCTACAACCCTGGCCACAAGGTTGAAGACACCGTGCGCAGTGCGCGCGCACAGTGGAACCCGGTCTGGGTGGTGGTGGACGGCAGTACCGACGGCAGCACCGAACGCCTGCAGGCCATGGCCGCGCAAGACCCGGGGCTGCGGGTGATCGTGCTGCCGCGCAATCGCGGCAAGGGCGTGGCTGTACTGGCTGGTCTGGAGGCCGCTGCGGCAGCAGGCTTTACCTACGTGCTGACCATGGACGCCGATGGGCAGCATCCCGCCAACCTGATCCCCGAATTCATGGCTGCCTCGCAGGCGGCGCCCGACGCGATGATCCTCGGCCAGCCGGTGTTCGACGCAACGGCGCCGCAGATGCGTGTGCAGGGCCGGCGCCTGTCCAATGGCTGCGCGGACATCGAGACCCTGTGGGCTGGAATTGGCGATACGCTGTTCGGCTTTCGCGTTTATCCAATTGCACCGCTGGCCGAGATCATGCGCCAGCAGAGCTGGATGCGCGGTTTCGATTTCGACCCGGAAGCGGCAGTGCGCCTGTGCTGGGCCGGCGTGCGTCCGATCCGGCTGGCGGCGCCGGTGCGCTACTTCCGCCCGAACGAGGGCGGCGTGTCGCATTTCCGGTATCTGCGTGACAACATCCTGCTGATCGCAATGCATCTGCGCCTGGCGGCTGAGGGCTTGCTGCGCTTGCCCTCGATGATCGCGCGGCGCCTGCAGCGCGGTTGGTAGTCCGCGGCAGGCGGGTTCAGACCGCTTCCGTGGCGGCCCTGGCCTGGTGCAGCAGGGTTTCTGCGGCGTGCCAGGCCTGTGACGCGGCAGACGGATCGCCAATCGCGCGGGCGTCGGCCGTGACGCCCGCGAGCCGCATTACGTATACCCCGGCAAGCCGGCGCGCCGTGTTGGCGGGCACCACATCCTTGAGCAGCGTTTCCATCATTGCGAGCAGATCGTCGCGGTAGCGCACCGCCACGTCGGTCACCTCGGGGCAGGTGTTGCCAAACTCCGCCAGCGCGTGCTCGAACAGGCAGCCCGCGAACTCTGGCGTGCGGAACCACGTGCCGTACCGGTCGAAGATGCCCTTGAGGCGGGTGGTGGCGTCAGGCATGGGGCCGAGCTTCTCGGCAATGCTGCCCACGACGAAGCTCTAGCGTTGCTCCAGCACTTCCTTGATCAGATCTTCCTTGCCGGCAAAGTGCCGGTACAACGTCATAGGCGCGACGCCGGACTCGTCGATGAGCTTGCGCAGCGTCATGTTGTCCTCTGTAGGTGGGTTATCGGTTTGTTTGCGGCACTGCCGCCCGCCTAGCGCTTGCGTTGCAGCCAACTGAAGACAGCCATGCCCGCCAGCATGGCGGCGACAAAACCGACAGCCTTTGGCACGCCCGCGCCCAGCGCCACCAATGCCGGCCCCGGGCAGAAACCTGCCAGCCCCCAACCGATGCCGAACACGGCGCTGCCGAGCACGAGCCGCGCGGTCACGCCTGTTGCCGACGGCAATTGGATCGGCGTGCCAAGCCACGAGCGGCCGCGCCGACGCGCCACAAAGAAGGCGATCACGCCAACGGCAATCGCTCCGGCCATCACGAACGCCAATGAAGGGTCCCATTGGCCGAACAGATCGAGAAAGCCGAGCACCTTGGCCGGATTGGCCATGCCCGACACGATGAGCCCCGCGCCAAACAGCAAGCCCGCTACGAGTGCGATCACGATGGCCATGTCAGCCTCCAAACACGTGCCGTACCACGAACACGGTGACGATGCCGGCAGTCACGAAGGAGAGTGTGGCCACCAGCGAGCGCACCGAGCCGCGCGACAACCCGCACACGCCGTGGCCGCTTGTACAGCCGCCTGCGTAGCGTGTTCCGATGCCGACCAGGAACCCAGCCGCCAGCACCTCACCCCAACCCGCGGCGATCTCCGGAACCACGGGGTGGCCAAGCAGGGCGGCAACCACTGGCGCCCCCATCAGGCCGATCAGGAACGCGATGCGCCAGTCCATATCGCCGCGCGGGCGCAGCAGCAGCCCGCCGACGATGCCGCTGATGCCGGCAATGCGGCCGGTGCCCAGCACCAGCACGGCCGCCGCCAGCCCGATGATCAGGCCGCCGACGAGCGCCGCGCCTGGAGTGAAATGTGTGAAGTCGATCGACATGGGAAGCAGGGGGAGCAATCTAGGTTCGAATAATATATAAATTTATAGATTGTTTGTCATGTGCCGAGGCAAGGAAGCGCCAGGCGCGGTGCCGGGCGCGATAGAGGCGAGGCCTCAAAACCGGACGACATAGCACGTGCTCAGCGCGTGGAGAGGCAAGACAATGCGGCAGTGCCCGGCACCCTGGCTGCGATGCCTTGAGTAGGCTTGATGCTGCGGTTTCGCAGACGGCGTTGCCCGATGGGGACACTCGCCGTTCAAACAGGGTGCGAACCGATTGTCTGGGTAGCGCTTCCTCGCTAGGCTGAGACTTTGCAGCGGAGGGTTGCGCGATGAGCTGGCAGAACTGGGTCGTCTCTAGGATGGTGCGCAACCAGATCAAGAAGCCGACCGAGCGGGAGCCCTTCGACCCGATCGCCACACGCCTGCATGCCGAGAAGCGCAAGATGCCTTCGCCGGTGGAGCTGCCGCCGGATTGGCGTATCGTCCCGGCCGATGGTGTCAACGGCGATGGCCTCACCGGCGAATGGATTGAACCCGCCGATCCGGACCTGCATGACGACGCGCCGGTCGTGCTTTATCTGCATGGCGGCGGCTATTTCTTCTGCAGCCCGCGCACACATCGCCCGATCACCATTGGCCTCGCCACGCATGCCCGGGCGCGGGTGTGCGTGCCGGACTACCGGTTGGCACCCGAGCATCCGTTTCCTGCGCCGGTGGAAGATGCGCTCTTCACGTATCGCACGCTGGTGACGCAGGGCGTGTCGCCCTCGCGCATTGTGGTGGCCGGCGATTCCGCGGGCGGCGGGCTGGCGTTGGCGCTGCTGGTGGCCTTGCGTGATGCGTCAGACCCGCTGCCGGCGGGCGCGGTGCTGTATTCGCCGTGGACGGATCTTGCCGCCACCGGCCAGAGCCTGATCGACAACGATGAATCCGACGTGATGTTTCGCGGCGCGTGGATGGCGCATGGTGCGGCGTTGTACCTGGGCGATTCGGGCGCACCGGCCGACCATCCGCTCGCCTCGCCGCTGTATGCCGATTTCACGGGCCTGCCCACACTGCACTGCTATGTCAGCACCAGCGAAGTGCTGCGCGACGATACCCTCCGAATGGCCGAGCGGGCGCGGGCGGCCGGGGTATCCGTATCGGTAGAAATGGGGCGGCGGCTTCCTCACGTGTGGCCGATCTTCTATCCTTTCCTTCCAGAGGCGCGCGTAGCGCTCAAACGATCGGGCGAGCAGATCAGGCGACTGGTTGCCGCCCAGCACAAGAACCGAGAACCGGTGGAACTGACACCGGCCTGACCCAGCCGGCGGCGCCCCTGCGTAGCCCGGTCGGGATGCGCAAACGGGGAGCCCAGCATGCGTCGGGTGGTGGTATTGGGTGTGGTGCTGGCCATGGCGGCCGGTGCCTGGCAGTGGAGTCGGCTGCATCGGCTGAGGCTGGCCGATGTGCGCTTTGCGCCAATCGAGAACGTTGCTGCTGCAACGGGCGGAGCGGGCGCTCCTGTGCTCAATGCCAACAAATCGCACTGGCTCAAGGCGTGCGACCAAGCGCTGGGCCCGATGCGCGTGGAGGTGCGCGCCACCGAAACGCCGCTGTCCTTTTCCAACGACCGCTCGGTCGAGCAGCTCACCGCCGAGGCGCCGCCCTACGATCGCTCTGCGCGCGTGCTGGGCAAGACGTATGCGACGCTGGTGGCGCGCTTCGACGTGAACAGCCGCTACATGGCCATCGCCACGCAGCCGGCCACCACCTGCCTGCGGCCGTCCATTTCGGTGGAGCTGGTGCTGAATAATTTTCGGGTGACGGTGGCGCGCGAATTTGCGCCGGGCACGTGCGCGTACACCGCCATTCGCGAGCACGAGTTGCGGCATGTGGCCGTCAACCGAGCGGTGCTGCCGCACGCCGCCGAGGTGATCCGCAAGGAGATCGAGAGCGAATACGGCGGCCGGCTCTATTTTGGAGATCCGGACCGCATTGCGGCTGATTTGCAAGCAGCGCTCACGCGCCATTGGCTGCCGCGTGCGCAATCGCTGATCGAACTTGGCTTGCAGGCGCACGAGCAGATCGATACGCCGCGTGAGCGGGAGCGTATGAGCCGCGTGTGCAACGGCGAGGTGCAGGCCGTGTTGCAGCAACTCACGCGCAGCTAGCGCGTGGACGCGTGCGAGTTCAGGCGGCCGGACGGTGCGCGGCGCGTGCCTGCAGTTGGGCGACAGCCTCGTCGACGATAGCTTCGGGCGGCAGCGCGATGTCGACGATGACGGCGTCGGTCGGCTCTTCCAGCGCGTCGAACTGGCTGCGCAGGAGGCTCGGATTGAAGAAGTGGTCTTTCCGGGCGGCCAGTCGGCCTTGCAGCAGATCGAAGTCGCCCTTCAGGTAGACGAATTCGGCGTTGCCGGCGGCGCCGCGCAGCACGTCGCGGTAGCGCTGCTTGAGAGCGGAGCAGGCAACCACCAGCGACTGCCCACTGCTCGTCTTCTCGTCCATGTAGGCGCGGATGGATTCGAGCCAGGGTTTGCGGTCATCGTCGTTCAGGGGGATGCCTGCGTGCATCTTGGCGCGGTTGGCCTCGGAGTGAAACTCGTCGCCATCACGGAAAGCGCAGCCCAGCCGCTCGGCAATCTTCTGGCCCACCGTGGATTTGCCGCAACCCGAAACACCCATTACCACTACGATCATCGTCATTCCCTACGTGCAAGAAAGCGCAAAACATTAGGCCGGCATGTTAGCGCGTTGATGAGGATGCCCGCCGATTTTTGCTGCTGCAGTGCAGCAATTGTTCCGCGTCATTGTTCGTCGGGGAATGGATTGCCAAATGCGTCAAGCTGCGTCAAATTGCGATCAATGCAGTGGCTACAAATCATTCAGAACAAGGCCCCAAAAAGGCCAACGTTGATTGGAGGAGACATCCATGGCTGGTGAGGTTTTCGACGCGCGACCGCGCAACGGTGCGTCGTATGTGGTGGGCGACACGTCGGTGCCGCTGGCACATGTCACGGTCTCGGCGTTGCTGGCGGATACCGTGCGCCGCTGCCCCGACGACGAGGCGGTCGTGTTCCGCGAGCAGAACGTGCGCTGGACGTGGCGCGCCTTTGCCGAACAGGTCGATGCGCTGGCCGCCGGCCTGCACGCACTGGGGTTCGAACGCGGCGACCGCATCGGCATCTGGTCGCCCAACCGCGTCGAATGGGTGCTCACGCAGTTCGCAACAGCGCGCCTGGGGCTCATCCTCGTCAACATCAACCCGGCATATCGGCTGTCGGAACTGGAATACGCGCTCAACAAGGTCGGCTGCAAGGCCATCGTGGCCGCCGAGGCCTTCAAGACATCGCGCTATCTGGAGATGCTGCAGACTCTCGCGCCCGAACTGGCGACCGCGCAGCCGGGCGCGCTGAACGCGGCCAAGCTGCCGGCCCTGCGCTGGGTCATCCGGATGGGCGAGGCCGGCACGCCTGGCATGCTCAACTTTGCCGACGTTGTTGCGCGTGGAAAAAGCGTACCCGTTGATGCGCTGGATGCCATCACGGCCACGCTGTCGCCCGACGACGCCATCAACATCCAGTTCACCAGCGGCACGACCGGCGCGCCCAAGGGCGCCACGCTGACGCATGTGAACGTCGTCAACAACGCGCGCTTCGTTGCCATGGCGATGAACCTGCAAGAGGGTGATCGACTGTGCATTCCCGTGCCGCTGTATCACTGCTTCGGCATGGTCATGTCGGTGCTGACCTGTACGGCCACGGGCGCGTGCATGGTGTTTCCGGGCGAGGCATTCGATCCGCTGGCCACGCTACGCACGGTGGCGGAAGAACGCTGCACGCAACTGCACGGCGTGCCGACGATGTTCATCGCGCAGCTCGATCATCCGGACTTCAAGAGCTTTGACGTATCGACGCTGCGCGGCGGCATCATGGCCGGCTCGCCGTGTCCCATCGAGGTGATGAAGCGCGTCGTGTCGGAATTGAATCTGCGCGAAGTCACCATCGCGTACGGCATGACAGAGACGAGCCCCGTGTCTTTCCAAAGCGCGGTGACGGACCCGCTCGACAAGCGCGTTACCACCGTCGGCCGCATCCAGCCGCATCTGCAGGTCAAGCTGGTGGATGGCGCGGGAGAGGTGGTGCCCGTGGGTGAGAAGGGCGAGCTGTGCACCAAGGGCTATTCAGTCATGCTCGGCTACTGGGACGACGAAGCCAAGACCGCCGAGTCCATCCACGACGGCTGGATGCGCACGGGCGATCTGGCAACGTTCGATGCCGAGGGCTACTGCAACATCGTCGGCCGCGTGAAGGACATGCTCATCCGCGGTGGCGAGAACGTCTACCCGCGCGAGATCGAAGAGTTCCTCTTCCGGCATCCGAAGGTGCAGGCCGTCAACGTGTTTGGCGTGCCCGACCCAAAGTATGGCGAAGAGGTTTGCGCGTGGATCGTGCTCAAGCCCGGCCAGCAGGCCACGGAAGAGGAGATCCGCACGTTCTGCCAGGGCCAGATCGCGCACTACAAGATTCCGCGCTACATCCGCTTCGTCACCGAGATGCCGATGACGGTGACGGGAAAGGTGCAGAAGTTCGTCATGCGCGACCGCATGATCGAAGAACTCAAGCTGACGGTGGCCGCCACGGCCTGAACTGAGCTTGCGGTATCGCGGTTGAAATGCGAACGGGTTGCGCGCGGTTTGTTGTTGCCATGACGATGCTTGCCGCGCGCGGTTTTGTTCGCCTGCCTGGGCAACGCCCGAGGTGGAAACCGAGACGCGTCTCCCGCGTGCGTCTTGCTGATAGGAGGCACTCGCAGCCAACCGTCCACATAGGATCGCGCGCTTGCGGTGCGCACATCAATGGGACGCGCCACCTGACCCGACGTGCGCCACGGGATGCTCTCCTGCCGGTGACCCACCGCTCACGCAATGTGAGCGCCGATGCGCCGATGTTTCGCGCCTGAAACACCCGGCCAATCGTTCGTCTTAAACACCCTGGCCGTGCGCATGCGCGTGTGCCGACAGCGTCTTCGCGCGAAGGCCATGGCAGGCCGTGGCCGTCATGCGCGACATGGCGGTGTATCAGCGCTGCAACCGAAAGGGCGGAAACGGGCCTCCACAAATTCACGTCCCGACACGATTGCGCGGCAGTGCGTGCACCTCTGCACGTGGGTGTCGGTGAATCTTTTGCGTTTTCAATCACTTAGAACAGCCGTGTAAAGCGTGCCCGGAAGTTGGCACCGATTATGCAAACGAGCCGCCCCGGGGTGGGTCATGTTTTTCCCACAGGCAGAGCGCACCAGCCCTACTGGCTGCGTTTCAGCCGTCCCTCTCACCTTTATGGAGTGCGTTATGAAGAAGACCTTACTGGCCACCGCGATCGCCATGGGATTGGGGGTCTCTGGCGTTGCATTGGCTGATATCGGCAATACGGCGTCCGGCGCGGGTGACAAGACCCAAACCACCACATCAACCATCAACAGAACCAGTACTGACACAGACACCACGACAACGACCACAGCAACGGACAATTCGAACCAACACAACAACTCAAGCCAAGGCAGCAACCGCGACAACAGCGGTACAGCCAGCGCCACAGGCTACGGCACTGCAGCCAGCAATAACGGCGGTGTGTCGACTGCGACCTTCACCAACTCCTTCAACACGAGCAAGGCGATTGCCATCTCCAAACTGGAGGGCACGGTCACCAACCTCAGCATTTCGGGGATCGGGAACGTCGCCACCAATAACGGAGGCTCGGCCAACGGCGGCGCCGGCGGGCGTGGCGGTTACGGCTATGGCGGCGCAGGTGCGGGCGGCAACGGTGGCGCTGGCGGCGCAGGCGGCGGCGGCGGCGCGGGTGGCAGCTCGGGCAGCGTGACGCACGGCAGTGCAACCAACGGTGGCGCGACGGCCGGCAATGGCGGTAATGGCGGTGGCGCTGCAGGCAACGCAGGCAGTGGCGGTAGCGGCGGCAGTTCCGGCACGCTGTCGGCGAGCCTGGGCGCGGGCCTGGGTGGCTTGGCAGGCAGCGCCAGTGCGGCGGGCGGCGGCGCTGGAGGCAGCGGCGGCGGTGCCGGTGGCTCCAATGGCGGTGACGCCAATCACCATCATGGCTCAGGCTCAGCAACGGGTGGCGCAGCAGCCGCGGCCGGCGGAAACGGCGCGGCCGGCGGCACCGGCACCAGTGGCAGCTCTACCGCGTCTGGTGGCGCAGGCACTGGAACGAGCACGGCCACCGGCACCAGCACAGGTGGTGCAGGCGCGGCAGGTGGGGCCGCTACCAACGTGGCCGGTACTGGCGGTGCAGGCGGTACTTCCACGAACGGCAGCGCGACCAACGGCGCAGCATCGTCCACGGCAGGCAATGGTGCCGTTGGCGCCGTGGGTGCGGCTGGTGGTGCAGGCGGTGTCGGCAATGGTGGCGTCGGCAATGGTGCGGTGGGTGGCACCGGCGGTGCAGGCGGCACGGTCATGGTGGACGCAGGCACGTTCAACATGTCCAACGCCATGACCAGCGTCGGTCAATCCGCAGCTGGTGTGATGGTGGCGAGCCAGAACAGCGGCTTCGCTTCCCTCATCCAGCAAAGCATCAACGTGCAGGCCAACCTGAACGTGGGCAAGTAGCCCGGTATCGGGCATGAGCGGGGAAGTGCCGCTGCGCGAGCGATGATGCTCAGCGCATGACGGCGGATGGGGCCGGACTGCATCCGTGGTCCGGCCCGCAGTTGGAGCGTATAGGAGACGTTTGATGCGATCCGACAGAAGAACCACAGCAGGGTGGGCAGCATGGTGGTTGGCGTGCGGCCTGGTGGCGTGGCCGGCGGCAGCAGCAATGGCAGCGAACGATGCGCCAATTGCAGACGGTGCGCAGGTAGCCAGCACGGAAGCGGTGCGTCCCCCGGCCGCCGCGGCCATGTCGGTGCCTGGGCTCGGTCATGCGGTGGGCGCAGATCGGCTCGACAGCTATCGCGGCGGCACGCAGGATCTCTACCAGACCGTCAATGAAGCGCGCCTGTCGGGCACGGTGAGCGACAACGCCGCCATTAACGTGGCGACGGGGTCGAACATCGTGCGCGACGGCTCGTTTGCCAATGCCAGCGGGATCCCCACGGTCATCCAGAACAGCGGAGCGAACGTGCTGATCCAGAACGCCACCATTGTCAACGTGCAGTTCCGGCCTTGAGCTTGAGAAGGGCGGAATGATGCGCAAGACGTTCGGAGCAGTGCTGGTGGCACTGATTTGCGGGCCCGCGTTGGCGGGCACGATCGACATGCTCGGCACGGGCGGCGGCACGTATGCCATGCCGGTGACGAGCATGAAGGCCGCGCGCTATCTGCGTACCGTGCATCAGCGTTTCGACTTCAGTTGTGGGTCCGCTGCGGTGGCGACACTGCTCACGTATCAGTACGGCTATCCGGTGAGCGAGCAGACCGTGTTCCAGGCCATGTACGAGCATGGCAACCAGGAGAAGATCCGGCGAGAAGGCTTTTCGCTGCTCGACATCAAACGCTATCTGGCATCTCTGGGCTTTGAGGCCGATGGTTTCGAGCAGCCGCTGGATGCATTGAAGGGCGCCCACCTGCCGGCCATCGTGTTGTTGACCGAGAACGGCTATCACCACTTTGTGGTGGTCAAGGGCGTACAGGAAGGGCGTGTGCTGGTGGGCGATCCGGCCATGGGCACGCGTGCGATTCCGCGTGCGAGTTTCGAGAGCATGTGGGACAACCATTTGCTGTTCGTTGTCCATAACCGCGAGGCGGGGGCGACGTTCAACGCCTCATCGGATTGGCGCGTGGCACCGCGTGCACCGCTGGAGGAAGGCATGGACCGCAGCGGCCTGGGAAACATCGTCGTTCCCAAGCATGGTCCGTCCGACTTCTGAGCATCGTTGGCGCGTGACATTCCGGTAGTCGGGCAGGAGGGCATCATGAAGCGGTTTGGCAAGGTGGCGTGGGCCGCTGGATGGTTCGCGCTGGCTGCGGCCGGGCATGCGTGTGCGGCCGGCATGGGCGGCATGGACAACAATCCGGTCCATGCCTGGCAGGCCGTGTCCGAAGACAAGCTCGACGACATGCGCGGCGGGTTTGATGTGCCCTCGCTCGCGGGGTTGCGCATTTCGTTCGGCATCGACCGTGCGGTCTTCATCAACGGCGACCTGGTGGCGAGTGCATCGGTCAATATTCCCGATGTGGCACGCATGACGACCACGCAGGCGCAGCAACTGGCCTCGGTGGTCAATACGGTCAACATCGTGCAGAACGGTCCAAACAATGTCGCTCCGCCCGATGTGGCGACGGGGGGGGCAGCGGCAGCCACGGTCATCCAGAACAGCCTGAACAACCAGACGCTGCAGGCGGTGACGACCATCAATGCGGCGGTCAACAGCTTGCCGCAGTTCCGTCAGATGAATCTCTCCAACGTGCTGCAAGGCGCGTTGGCCAACGTCGTCACCATGCTGCACTGAGCTAGAACTGGATCGGCAGGCGCAGCGTGACGGTCAGGTCCGGCGTGTCACGCGTCAGGCCCGCACCCACCGACAGGTTCAGCGCCATCTTGGGTGAGAGCCGGTACGAATAGCCGACCAGCAAGGTGCCGAGAATCGTGCGCACAGAACCCGGCACGCGCTGGCCGTTTTGCGTGGTCGGCCCGATGATGCTCTGGTCGTAGCCGATAGAGAACGACGCCTTCTCGTTCAGCGCCAGCCCCATGCCGAAGTTCAGGCCGATGATGTCGCCGGCCTTCACGTTGCCCAGGAACTGCTTCGAGCCGTCCACCAGGTTCAGACTGACGTCCTTGCGCTCGAAGTTGTGCAGGTAGCTGATGCTGCCGAAGAAAACCGCCGGGTCCGTCGGGAACAGCCACGTCAGCCCTGGCTGTACGGCGAAGAAGCCCGAGCCCGTCGGCTGTTGCAGAGGCAGGCCGGTGCCCGTGGTATTGCTCACACAGCGTGTCACGCAATCGGTGGTGACTTCAAACGGATCCTTGCCGGTGCGCGTCTTGAAGCGCAGCCAGCCGATGTAGAACGGCTTGTCGACCCCGCCTGCATTGATCTGGTAGCGCGCAGTCAGCTCCACGTCGCCGATGCCGTGTCCGTGCGAGCTGAAGGCGTTGTCCGTCGCCGTGCCGGTGAACAGCTCGCGGCTGACGGTGTCGCTCTTGCTGTAGACATAGGGCACCCGCGCCTCCAGCTCCCAGCGCCGCGCGAGGCCGTAGCGCATCGCCACCGTGCCGGTCAGCGTGGTGGTCTTCACCTGCCGTACGTCGATCAGCCCGATCAGCAGCGCGGGGATGATGGTGTAGCCCACCAGCGCCACGCGGTCCGACGACGAATACGCCATCTGAAATGACGGCTCGACAACAACCTTGCCCGGCGGTGTGAGTGCGCTGGGCTCGTCGAAAATCTGCGCGATGCGTGGCGGCCGGTCAGGAGGCTCCGGCGGTTTGCCGACAGGCGTGGTTCCGGGCTGGTCGTTCTGCGCGAGTTCCACGGCGTCGCCTGCCGCGCCGGGAGCACCGGCACCGCGCACGGTGTCGAGTCGGCCCTCACTCATGCCGAGCGCGCGCCGCATGTGCCGCAGATGGGTTTCCTGTTGCTGGATCGAGCGCTTGAGTTCCTGCAGGCGCGCTTGCGTATCGGCAAGCTCGCGCTGCAGCGCTTCCAGGCTGGGTGGCTTGTCGTCCACCGGCTCGTTGGTCTGTGCAAGTGCCGACCTGCCACATAGCAGCAGGCATGCGCACGCAACCGCGCGAAGCGGCCCCCATGGTGCGTTCTTCATGGCAATGTCCCCGTCGAGAGCGCCCTGTCCACGAAAGGGGATGGGCCCTTCACGATTTCCCCCGGGCGGCGTACTGCGGATACCACTATAGGCGAGCGGGCGGGAAACGATAGGGCGCTGGCGTCCACAAAACGGACGAGGCCGAAATGCCCGTTTGGTGGATCGCTCAGGCAAGAAAAAAGGCGCCCAAAGGCGCCTTGCGTGTTTTGCTCGACGTCAGCGCTTACTGACGTGCATTACGCAAGTTGTCCGGCCACGGTGTGTTGTAGTTTGTGCGGAACGGATTGATGTCCAGCCCGCCGCGACGTGTGTAGCGCGCATACACGGCCAGCTTGACCGGGCGGCACTGGCGCAGGATGTCGGTAAAGATCCGCTCCACACACTGCTCGTGAAATTCATTGTGTTCGCGGAACGAGATCAGATACTTCAGCAGTGCTTCCTGGTTGATCGGCGCGCCCACGTAGCGGATCTGCACGCTGCCCCAGTCCGGCTGGCCCGTCACCAGGCAGTTGGACTTCAGCAGGTGCGACACCAGCGTTTCTTCCACCGGGCTTTCTTCCTCATCGGCATGTAGCAGCTCGGGCGTGGGCTGGTAGACATCTGTTTCGATGTCCAGGCGGTCGAGCAGCAGGCCATCGAGTTCGCCCATCTTCTGCCGCGCGAACTCTTCCTGCGTGACGATGCGCACCTGCACCGGCGCGCCGCATGCTTCCGACAGATCGTGGTGGATCAACTGCTGCAGCGCCTCGTGCGACGCCACCTTCGTCTGGTTGAACGAATTCAGATACAGCTTGAACGACTTCGATTCAACGATGTTGGGCGAATCCGCCGGCACGATCACGGTGCCCAGCGCCACCTGCGGCTTGCCGCGCAGGTTCAGCCACGACAGCTCGTACAGGTTCCAGAGGTCCACGCCGAAGAAGGGCAGCGGCGTGCCGGCGGCGAGGCCGATCTCGTCGCGCTTGCCCTGGCGCGGAATCGGAAACAGCAGGTGCGGGTCGTACTCCGTCTTGTAGGCGGACGTCTTGCCCAGCGGCGAATGTTCGGGTTGGTTGCTCATCACAAAAACAGGCTGTAGACGGGGTTCTCGCTTTCGTCCCAATAGGTATAGCCCAGCGTGGCGAGGAACGCCTTGAACTCGCGCTTCTCGTTCTTCGGTACCTGGATGCCGACGAGGATGTTGCTCGAATCCGCGCCTTGGTTACGGTAGTGGAACAGGCTGATGTTCCAGTTCGGGCTCATGCTCGAGAGGAACTTCATCAGCGCGCCCGGCCGCTCGGGAAACTCGAAGCGGTAGAGATGCTCGTTTTCCGCCAGCGGCGAACGCCCACCCACCATGTAGCGGATGTGCTGCTTGGCCAGTTCGTCGTTCGACAGGTCCAGTGTCGGGAAGCCGTGCTTGCGGAAGTTCTCGGCAATCTTGTCGCCTTCTGCGCGCGATGCAATCTGCACGCCCACAAAGATGTGCGCGGCGTCCTTGCTGGCAATGCGGTAGTTGAACTCCGTCACGTTGCGCGACCAGCCGACCAGTTCGCAGAAGCGCTTGAAGCTGCCGCGCTCTTCCGGAATCGTCACGGCAAACACGGCTTCACGCGCCTCGCCCACTTCGGCGCGCTCGGCCACGAAGCGCAGGCGGTCGAAGTTCATGTTCGCGCCGCTGGCCACGGCCACGAGCGATTCGTTTTTCAGCTGATGCGTCTCGGCATACTGCTTGAGGCCGGCCAGCGCCAGCGCGCCCGACGGCTCCAGCAGGCTGCGCGTGTCCTGGAACACGTCCTTGAGCGCCGCGCAGATGGCATCCGTATCCACGGTGATGATCTCGTCGACGAGTTCGCGCGTGAGGCGGAACGTTTCCTTGCCGACGAGCTTCACTGCCGTGCCGTCAGCAAACAGGCCCACCTCCTTCAGTTCGACGCGCTTGCCGGCGGCCACCGAGCGCGCCATCGCGTCGGAATCCACGCTTTGCACGCCGATCACCTTGACGTCCGGCCGCACGGCCTTCACGTACGCCGCAATGCCCGAGATCAGCCCACCGCCGCCGATCGAGCAAAAGATCGCATGGATCGGCTGCGGATGCTGGCGCAGGATTTCCATGGCGATCGTGCCCTGGCCGGCAATCACTTCCGGATCGTCGAACGGGTGAACGAAGGTGTAGCCATGTTTTTCCTGCAGCTTGGCGGCGTGGTTGTAGGCGTCGGAATAGCTTTCACCGTGCAGCACAACGTCGACCCAATCGCCGCCGCGCGAGCGCACGCCGTCAATCTTCAACTGCGGCGTCGTCACTGGCATGCAGATCACCGCCTTGCATTCCATGCGCGCCGCGCTGAACGCCACGCCCTGCGCGTGGTTGCCCGCCGATGCCGTAATTACCCCGCGCTTGCGCTCGGCCGGCGTGAGCGAGGCCATCTTGTTGTAGGCGCCGCGCAGCTTGAACGAGAACACCGGCTGGTCATCCTCGCGCTTGAGGTAGACGCGGTTGCCGGTGCGCACTGACAGGTTGGGCGCGAACTTCAGCTCGGTTTCCACCGCGACGTCATAGACCTTCGCAGTCAGGATTTTCTTGAGGTAATCGATGGCCATGGTGCGGACCGGGTTGGACGTGAACAGAGCCCGTAAGCCTATCACGCGGCGCCTGGCCCGCCTTGCCGGACTGGCGTGCCGGTCGGTACACTGCCCCGGCCGTACCCGGGCGGGCACGGCGCATCATCGGCGAGAGGCCTCCATGAACACCCCGTCGTCTTCCTCCGGGCGTGCCGGGCGCGCGCGCCGGGGCCGCAAAGTCTGGTCCGGCACGCAGCACGTCATCGCCTACGGCATGCCGCCGCTGGGCTGGCGCGACCTCTATCACCACGCGCTGGAGGTCAACTGGCCGACCTTCTTTGCGCTGCTGGCCACGTTGTTCCTGGCGCTCAATGCCGTATTCGCGGGGCTGTATTCGCTCGGCGACGGCGCGATCGCGAACCAGTCGCCGCCGGGTTTCGTGGGGGCGTTCTTCTTCAGCGTCGAGACCCTGGCCACCGTCGGCTACGGCGACATGCACCCGCAAACGCTCTACGCCCACGTCATCGCCACGCTGGAGATCTTCATCGGCATGTCGGGCATTGCCATGGCGACGGGCCTGGTGTTTGCCCGCTTCTCTCGCCCGCGCGCCAAGATCATGTTTGCGCGCAACGTTGTTGTGCGGCCGCTCAACGGCAAATCCACGCTGATGCTGCGCGCCGCCAATGCGCGCCAGAACGTCATCGCCGAGGCCACCGCCCGGCTGCGCCTGATGCAGGACGAGGTCTCGCCCGAGGGCTACTCGATCTACAAGATCCACGACCTGAAACTTGAGCGCAGCGAGCACCCGATCTTCCTGCTGGGCTGGGTGATGATGCATGTCATCGATGAAGCCAGCCCGCTGCACGGCGCCACCGCGGAATCGCTTGCTGCGGGTGATGCCTTGCTGCTGCTCACCATCGAGGGCGCCGACGAGACCGCTGCGCAGACCGTGCAGGCACGCTATTCCTGGCGGCACGACGAGATCCGCTGGAACCATCGCTATGCCGACCTCATCCGCGACGAGGGCGGCGTCACATCGGTCGACTACGACAACTTTCACCTGATCCACCCGATCGAGACGCCCCCGCAGGCACAATGACCGGCTTGTCCGATCCCAACGCGCAACCCCCGTGGCCCTGAATCTCGTCTGGCTCGCCTTCTTTCTTGTCGCCTTCGTTACCGCATGCGTGCAGGTGGTGCAGGGCGACATGGAAGTCTTCTCCCGCATGCTGACCGGCATGTTCGATGCCGCGCGCACCGGCTTCGAAATCGCGATCGGCCTGACCGGCATGATGGCGCTGTGGCTGGGCATCATGCGCGTGGGCGAGCGCGCCGGCGTGGTCGATCTGTTCGCGCGCCTCGTGAACCCGCTGATGCGGCACCTGTTTCCTTCCGTGCCCGCCGGCCACCCCGCCAACGGCGCGATGATGATGAACGTGTCGGCCAACGTGCTCGGGCTGGATAACGCCGCCACGCCGCTCGGCCTGCAGGCCATGCGCGAGCTGCAGCAGATCAATCCGCAGCCGCAACGCGCCAGCGATGCGCAGTTGATGTTCGTGGTGCTCAACACAGCGGGGGTGACGCTGGTGCCCACCTCCGTCATCGCCATCCGCCAGGCCATGGCCGTCAAGCAGGGCCTGGTCGGTTTCAATGCGGCTGACATCTTCCTGCCGACCTTGCTGTCCACGTTCATCGGCTTCTGCGCGGGCATCGCGGCGGTGGCGTGGTATCAGCGGATCAACCTGTTCAAGCCTGCCCTGCTGGCGTATTTCGGGGGCTTTGTCGCGACGATGGGGTTGCTGTTTGCGTGGCTGCGCCAGTTTCCGCCGCAGCAGATGGCGGCGTGGATCGGCCTGATCGGCGCGGGTGCCATCCTGACCATTGTCGTGGCGTTCCTGGTCTGCGGGGCCATTCGCCGCATCAACGTTTACGAAACCTTTGTCGATGGCGCCAAGGACGGCTTCCAGGTGGCGATCGGCATCGTGCCGTATCTGGTGGCGGTGCTCGTGGGCATCGCCGTGTTTCGCGCGGCGGGGTGCATGGATTTCCTGATGCAGGGGCTTTCCGTGCTGTTCGCGCACCTCGGCATCGACACGCGCTTTGTGCCGGCGCTGCCCGTAGGGCTAATGAAGACGTTGTCGGGCGCCGGCGCGCGCGGCCTGATGGTCGACGTGATGACCACCTACGGCGTCGATTCCTTCCAGGGCAAGCTGGCCGCCATCATCCAGGGCTCGACCGAGACCACGTTCTACGTGCTGGCCGTGTATTTCGGCAGCGTCGGCATCAAGGACACGCGTTACGCGCTGGCCTGCGGGCTGTGGGCCGACCTGGTCGGGCTGATCGGCGCCGTGCTTGTTGCCTATCTGTTCTTCGCCTGACCGGCTAGGGCGGCCCCCAAGCGACGCCGCGGCCGCTCGCACTCTACAATCGATCGCATGGAACAGTGGATCGACACGCTTTTTGCCACGCTCGCCCTGCCAAAGGTCGGGCTGCCCGCCATCTTCGTCGTCAGTTTCATTTCGGCGACGCTCTTGCCGCTGGGCTCAGAGCCCGCCGTGTTTGCTTACATCAAGCTCAATCCGGAGATGTTCTGGCCGGCCATCATTGTCGCCACGCTCGGCAACACGCTGGGCGGCGTGGTCGACTGGTGGATGGGCTACGCGGCCAAGCTGGCGCTGGTGCGCTACCACCTGGGGCGCCGCCGCCGGCAGCACAACGTCGAGCACGCCCATCACGTGCCGCACCCCAAGCGCCACCGTGAACCTCCGCTCGACAAGAAGTACTTCCGCTGGATGCGCCGCATCGGGCCGGTGTCGCTGCTGGTGTCGTGGCTGCCGGGCATCGGCGATCCGCTGTGCACGCTGGCCGGCTGGCTGCGCCTGAAGTTCTGGCCGAGCGT
This sequence comes from Ralstonia sp. PBBBR1, assembly GCF_002256165.1. Classification (NCBI taxonomy): domain Bacteria; kingdom Pseudomonadati; phylum Pseudomonadota; class Betaproteobacteria; order Burkholderiales; family Burkholderiaceae; genus Ralstonia; species Ralstonia sp. PBBBR1. The sequence continues at coordinate 119,632 of NZ_NKIL01000010.1, forward strand.
CATGTACATGGCGATCGGCAAATTCCTGCGCTATCTGGCGATGACAGCAGCGCTCATGACCTTGCCCGACGGCTTCTGGCACGGCATCCTGGGCTGGATCAAGAGCGTGATGATGTGACGTTTGCGTGGCGTTCGGCGCACTCGATCAGGCCTGCGCTTTTCGCAAGCCATTGAAAACGCGATGGTTTTGCCGCCCATATCACCGGCAGGGATACCGTTGCTGCGACGCATCAACGGCGCGCGTTGCAGTACAATCGCCCTTTAAAGACCGCGCGGCTTGAGCCCTCTTTGCCGCGCCCTCCCTCCCGAGCGGCACGCCATGAATGCCCCACTTCTGATCGACGCCAAACTCACGGCGCAGGACGCTGCGCCCCGGCTGCGCGAGATTCCCTACAACTACACCTCGTTCTCGGATCGGGAAATCGTCATCCGTCTGCTGGGCGAGTCTGCGTGGCAGATTCTGGACGAACTGCGGGCCGAGCGTCGCACCGGCCGGTCGGCACGCATGCTGTACGAAGTGCTGGGCGATGTGTGGGTAGTTCGCCGCAACCCATATCTGCAGGACGACCTGCTCGACAACCCGAAGCGCCGGCAGATGCTGATCGACGCACTCAATCACCGCCTGGCGGAGATCGAGAAGCGCCGCGTGGCCGACCACGATTCGCACCACGACCCCGTGGGTGACGAGCGCGCCAGCAAGGTCGAGCAACTGGTCGTGCATGCCCGCCGCGCCGTCAAGGCATTCCAGGAAGAATTCGCCCAGGTGTACGACCTGCGCCGCCGCGCCCAGAAAGTGCTCGGCCGCGTCACCGCGAAGGACAACATCAAGTTCGACGGCCTGTCGCGCGTGTCGCACGTGACAGACGCCACCGACTGGCGGGTCGAGTATCCGTTCGTCGTGCTCACGCCTGATACGGAAGAAGAGATCGCCGGCATCGTCAAGGGCTGCTTCGAACTGGGTCTGACCATCATCCCGCGCGGAGGCGGTACCGGCTATACCGGCGGCGCCGTGCCGCTCACGCCGTTCTCGGCCGTCATCAATACGGAAAAGCTCGAGCGCCTGGATGCGGTTGAGATGACCGACCTGCCGGGCGTTGACCATCCCGTGGCGACCATCTATTCGGGCGCCGGCGTGGTCACGCGCCGCGTGGCCGATGCGGCGGAAAAGGCCGGCCTCGTCTTCGCCGTGGACCCGACCTCGATCGACGCGTCGTGCATCGGCGGCAACGTCGCCATGAACGCGGGCGGCAAGAAGGCGGTGCTGTGGGGCACCGCGCTGGATAACCTCGCCTGGTGGCGCATGGTTGACCCGGACGGCAACTGGCTCGAAGTCACGCGCCTCAATCACAACCTGGGCAAGATCCACGATGCGCCGGTCGTCACCTTCGAGCTGAAGTGGTTCGACGGCAACGCGCCGGTCGGCGCCAAGCTGCTGCGCACCGAGACGCTGACCATCGAAGGCCGCAAGTTCCGCAAGGAAGGCCTCGGCAAGGACGTCACCGACAAGTTCCTGGCGGGCCTGCCCGGCGTGCAGAAGGAAGGCTGCGACGGCATCATCACCAGCGCGCGCTGGATTCTGCACCGCATGCCCAAGTCGATCCGCACCGTGTGCCTGGAGTTCTTCGGCCAGGCACGCGACGCGATCCCCAGCATCGTCGAGATCAAGGATTACCTCGACGCCGAGACCAAGAAACCCGGCGGCGCGATCCTCGCGGGCCTGGAACACCTGGACGAGCGCTACCTGCGCGCGGTCGGCTACGCCACCAAGAGCAAGCGCAACGCGTTCCCGAAGATGGTGCTGATCGGCGACATCGTCGGGGATGACGATGACGCCGTGGCGCGCGCCACGTCGGAGGTGATTCGCCTGGCCAACGGCAAGAGCGGCGAAGGTTTCGTGGCCGTAAGCCCCGAGGCACGCAAGAAGTTCTGGCTCGACCGCTCGCGCACGGCAGCGATTGCCAAGCACACCAACGCCTTCAAGATCAATGAAGACGTGGTGATTCCGCTCAATCGCATGGGCGAGTACACCGACGGCATCGAGCGCATCAACATCGAGCTCTCGATCAAGAGCAAGCTCAAGCTGACCGACGCGCTGCTCGATTTCTTTGCCGGCAGCAACCTGCCGCTGGGCCGCACCGACGATGCCAACGAGATCCCCAGCGCCGAACTGCTGGAAGACCGCGTGCAACAGGCGCAGCAACTGCTGCGTGCCACGCGTGCACGTTGGCAATACCTGCTGGATCATCTGGACACGCCCGTTACCACGGCGCGCGCGAGCCTCATCGGCGTTGGCCTGGGCTACCTCGCGCAGACCATCGATGACCGTCTGGTGAATCAGCCTGACGCCAACCTGTTCCACCTGCTGCAGGATCGGACGATCCGCGTGTCGTGGAAGGCGGAGATCCGTGCCGAGCTGCGCAAAATCTTCAACGGCGGCGAGTTCAAGCCGATCCTCGACGAGGCGCAGGCGATCCACAAGAAAGTGCTGCGCGGCCGCGTGTTCGTCGCGCTGCACATGCACGCCGGCGACGGCAACGTGCACACCAACATCCCCGTCAACTCGGATGACTACGACATGCTGCAGGACGCCCATAAGGCGGTGGCCCGCATCATGACGCTGGCGCGTTCACTGGACGGCGTGATTTCAGGCGAGCACGGCATCGGCATCACCAAGCTGGAATTCCTCACCGACGAAGAGATCGCCGACTTTGCTGCCTACAAGCGCCGCGTCGATCCGAACGGCCGCTTCAACAAGGGCAAGCTGCTGCGCGACATCAATGATCCGCAAGGGCTGGCCGCCGACCTGCGCAACGCCTATACGCCGTCGTTCGGCCTGATGGGGCACGAGTCGATCATCATGCAGCAGAGCGACATCGGCGCCATCTCGGAGTCGATCAAGGACTGCCTGCGTTGCGGCAAGTGCAAGCCGGTGTGCGCCACGCACGTGCCGCGCGCCAACCTGCTGTACAGCCCGCGCAACAAGATTCTTGCGACCTCGCTGCTCATTGAGGCCTTCCTGTACGAAGAACAGACGCGCCGCGGCGTGTCGGTCAAACACTGGGAAGAGTTTGCCGACGTGGGCGACCACTGCACGGTCTGCCACAAGTGCGTGACGCCGTGCCCGGTCAAGATCGACTTCGGCGATGTATCGATGAACATGCGCAACCTGCTGCGCAAGATGGGGCAGAAGAAGTTCAACCCCGGCACCGCAGCGGCGATGTTCTACCTGAACGCGACTAACCCGGAGACCATCAACTTCACGCGCAAGGTGATGTTTGACTGGGGCTACAAGGCGCAGCGTCTGGGCAACGACATCCTGAAGAAATTCGCCAAGAAGCAGACCGCACGTCCGCCCGCCACGGTGGGCAAGCCGCCGGTGCGCGAGCAGGTGATCCACTTCATCAACAAGAAGATGCCGGGCAACCTGCCCAAGAAGACCGCGCGTGCGTTGCTGGACATCGAAGACAACGAGATCGTCCCGATCATCCGCAACCCGAAGGCGACCACGCCCGACAGCGAAGCGGTGTTCTACTTCCCGGGCTGCGGCTCGGAGCGGCTGTTCTCGCAGGTGGGCCTGGCCACGCAGGCAATGCTGTGGCACGCCGGCGTGCAAACGGTGCTGCCGCCGGGCTACCTGTGCTGCGGTTATCCGCAGCGCGGCACCGGCCAGTTCGACAAGGCCGAGAAGATCGTCACTGACAACCGCGTGCTGTTCCACCGCGTGGCCAACACGCTCAACTACCTCGACATCAAGACGGTGGTGGTGAGCTGCGGCACTTGCTACGACCAGCTGGCCGGGTATGAATTCGACAAGATCTTCCCGGGTTGCCGGATCATCGACATTCACGAATACCTGCTGGAGAAGGGCGTGAAGATCGACGGTGTGCAAGGCACGCGGTACATGTACCACGACCCTTGCCACACCCCGATCAAGACCATGGACCCCACCAAGCTGGTCAACCAGCTGATGGGCGGCAACATCGGCGCGGATGGCCAGACCCACGCGATCGAGAAGAACGATCGCTGCTGCGGCGAGTCGGGCACGCTGGCGATTTCGCGCCCCGACATTTCCACGCAGGTCCGCTTCCGCAAGGAAGAGGAGATGCAGAAGGGGGCCGACAAGCTGCGTAGCCTTGGCCAGACCAGCGGCCAGGGCGGCGAGGCATTCAACGGCGACGTGAAGATCCTCACGAGCTGCCCGGCGTGTCTGCAGGGCCTGTCGCGCTACACCGAAGATGTTTCGGTGCAGGCTGACTACATCGTGGTCGAGATGGCGCGTCACGTGCTCGGCGAGACCTGGCTGCAGGACTACGTTGCACAGGCCAATGCCGGCGGCATCGAGCGGGTTCTGGTGTGACGATGACCGAACGGGCGCCCGGCTGCGCGCTATGCGAGGCGGACGGCGGCGAGCCCGTCTGGCGTAACGCCAAAGCGCGCGTGGTGCTGGTCGAGCACGCGCGCTTTCCGGGTTTCTGCCGTGTCATCTGGAACGACCACGTGGCCGAACAGACCGATTTGTCCGATAACGATCGCCATTGGCTGATGGAACTCGTCGCCCGCGTTGAGCGTGTGCTGCGCGCCGAACTGGCCCCGGACAAGGTCAACCTCGCCAGCTTCGGCAATTTCGTGCCGCATCTGCACTGGCACGTCATCCCGCGCTATCGGTGGGACACGCATTTTCCAGAAGCCGTGTGGGGGCCCGAGCAGCGCGCGCCCGATAACGAGCGCATGGCCGAGATCACGGCCAAGCTGCCGGCGCTGTCGTACGCACTCCAAGCGGCGCTAGCCGACGCGTGAGCCCGGTCGGCGGTAGCGCCGGGGAACCCTGATAATGCATCGCCGCGTCCTGTGCGGAACCCCTGTGGCGCGCACGACGTCTGATTCCTTTTCTGTTGCGCCAACGCCCTCGCCATGACGACACCGCGCACCGCCGCTACGCCGGATTCCCACAAGGATTCCATCTCCGAACTGACCGTTCACCATGGACGGCTGAATCTCTCGGAGACCTGGCAGCTGATCCGCCCGTACTGGTTTTCGGAAGACCGCCACAAGGCCTGGGGGCTGCTTGCACTGGTGGTCGCCCTGAACCTGTTTCTGGTCTACATGAACGTGCTGTTCACGGACTGGAATCGGCTTTTCTACAATGCGCTCGAGCAGAAGAACTACGGCGAATTCTGGACGCAACTGGGCCGCTTTTCATGGATTGCCGCGTTGCTGATCTTTGGCTCCATCATGCGGTTGTACTACTCGATGATGCTGCAGATGCGGTGGCGGACGTGGATCACCGGTAGCTTCCTCGACGACTGGCTCAGCAAGCAGGCGTTCTACCGCCTGGAACAAACGCACAGCGCTGACAACCCCGACCAACGGATCGCCGACGACCTGCGCAACTTCACCGATGCGACGCTCACCTTGGCGCTGGGTTTCCTGAATTCAGCTGTGACGCTGGTGTCGTTCTTCGGCATCCTCTGGGCGGTGTCGGGGCCGCTGGCGTTCAGCCTGGGCGGACACGACTTCGTGATTCCCGGCTACATGGTGTGGTTTGCGCTGCTGTACTCGATCGTGGGCTCAGTTCTCATCCACTTCGTGGGGCGGCCGCTGATCGGGCTGTCGTTCCAGCAGGAACGTTACGAGGCGTACTTCCGTTTCCTGCTCGTGCGCGTGCGCGAGAACAGCGAAAGCATCGCCCTGTACCGCGGCGAGCCGACCGAAAAAGCCATCCTGCGCGGCCGTTTCGAACGCATCCGCACCAACTGGAACCAGTTGATGGACTACACGCGGCGCCTGACTTTCGCCAGCTCCGGCTATGCGCAGTTCGCCATCATCTTTCCCTTTCTGGTATCGGCGCCGCGCTACTTTGGCGGCACGCTCACGCTGGGCGGAATGATGCAGGTCGCCACGGCGTTCGGCCAGGTACAGGATGCGATGTCGTGGTTTGTCACGAACTACCGCACGCTCGTCACCTGGAAAGCCTCCACCAACCGTCTGATCGAATTCCAGCGCGCCATCCGCGCCGCCGAGCGAGAAGAGGAGCACCGCGCCGGCGTGCGCGATGTCGAGGTCGAAACGGCCGCCGTACCCGCCATCGAAGCCCGCGGCCTCGCGCTGAACCTGCCGAACCGCAAGCCCGAAGACTTGCTGGTCGAACCCTTCGACATGACGCTCGCACGCGGTGAGCGCGTACTCGTCAGCGGCCCGTCGGGCTGCGGCAAAAGCACGCTGGTGCGCGCCGTGGCCGGCATCTGGCCGTATGGCAGTGGCCGCATCGAGGTGCCGGACGGTGCCCGCGTACTGTTCCTGCCGCAGCGCAGCTACCTGCCGTCGGGCACGCTGGCCGATGCGCTGTCGTATCCGGATTTGGCCACCCAGTACACCGCTGAGCGTCTGACCCAGGTGCTGAACGCATGCCGATTGCCGGCACTGGTTGATCTGCTGGACGAGGTCAGCAACTGGAGCCTGCGCCTGTCCCCGGGCGAGCAGCAGCGCCTCGCTTTTGCACGTGCGTTGCTGCAGCGCCCGGATTACCTCTTCCTCGACGAGGCCACCAGCGCGCTCGACGAAGACACCGAGGCCTTCATGTACAGCCTGATGCTCGAATCGATGCCTGATGTGACCATCGTCAGCGTGGCGCACCGCAGCACCGTGGCACGATTCCACCATCGCCGCCTGCGCTACATCCCCGAGGGCGATCCGTTGACTGCGGTAAGCTATCGGGTGGTGGAAGAGCCTGCGCACATGGCGCTGGCGGCTTCCTGAAACACCGTTTTTGACTCGACGAGACGTTTTCATGGCTGGACTTTCCGCCGACACCCCGCACCCCACCGGCATCACCGTGCACACGCAATCGCGTGTGCTACAGATCGCCTTTGCTGATGGCAAGCAGTTCAGCCTGCCGTTCGAATACCTGCGCGTGCTGTCGCCGTCGGCCGAAGTGCAGGGGCATGGGCCCGGCCAGGAAGTGCTGCAGACCGGCAAGCGCGAGGTGGGCATCGTCGGCGTCGAGCCGGTGGGCAATTACGCGATCCGGCCGCTGTTCTCCGACGGCCACGATTCCGGCATCTTCGATTGGGCCTACCTGTACCGCCTCGGCATTGAGCACGGCGCGCTGTGGCAGGCCTATCTCGATCGCCTGGCTGCTGCCGGCGTCGACCGCGACGCTCCGATGGCAGAGAACGCCGGCCACGCCTGCGGCCACAGTCACTGATTCCCGATTCATTTCGCGGCGCCCCTGTGCGCTGCATCCGCATCCCTTTCTGTCATGAGCCAAACCCACTTCGGATTCCAGCAGGTCGATGAGCAGGAAAAGGCCGGCAAGGTTGCCGGCGTGTTTCATTCCGTCGCGAGCAAGTACGACGTGATGAACGACCTGATGTCCGGCGGCCTGCACCGCGTGTGGAAAATGTTCACCATTGCCCAGGCAGCAGTGCGGCCGGGCTACAAGGTGCTCGATATCGCTGGCGGCACGGGTGATCTGGCGAAGGCCTTCGCGCGCCAGGCAGGTCCGACCGGCGAGGTCTGGCTGACCGACATCAACGAGTCGATGCTGCGCGTCGGCCGTGACCGGCTGCTCGATGCTGGCGTGCTCACCCCCACCGCCCTGTGCGACGCCGAGCACATTCCCTTTCCGAATGCTTACTTCGATGTGGTGACAGTGGCATTCGGCTTGCGCAACATGACGCACAAGGATCGCGCGCTCGCGGAAATGCGTCGTGTGGTGAAGCCAGGGGGCAAGGTCATGGTGCTGGAGTTCTCCAAGGTGTGGCAGCCACTGGAGAAGGCCTACGACGTGTACTCGTTCAAGGTGCTACCTTGGTTGGGCAGCAAAGTGGCGGGCGACCCCGAGAGCTATCGTTACCTGGCCGAGTCCATCCGCATGCACCCGGATCAGGAAACGCTCAAGCAGATGATGGAACAGGCCGGATTGGACTCGGTCGAATACTTCAATCTGACAGCAGGTGTCGTGGCTCTGCACGTCGGCCGTCGCCTCTAGGTGTTTTCGTGGTTCCACCAGATGGGCGATGCAGCGCGCTGCGGCGATATGCCACGATCCTTCACATTGAATTTCGGCGTTGACGTCTTCATCTAATGGCGTCACTGCGACTGGAGAGAAGACAGCGATGAGTTTGCACTGGGGTGGAAAATTGATGGCGGGCGCGCTGGTCGCGACGCTCGCACTGGGCACGGCAATCGATGCCAACGCCAAGCGTATGGGTGGCAGCCGCAGCATCGGCAAGCAGTCGTCCACCGTGACGCAACGCCAACAGACGCCGCCGGCCACAACGCCGTCGCCGACACAGCAGGCCGCACCGGCCGCGCAACCTTCACCGGCCGCACCGGCTCCGGGCGCACCGGCCGCAAAGCCCGGACGTAACTGGGGCGGCATGCTGGGCGGCCTGGCTGCCGGTCTGGGTATCGGTTATCTGCTGTCGAAGTTCGGTCTGGGCGCGGGCCTCGCCTCGTTGCTGTCGAACCTAATCCTGATCGCACTCGTCGCCTTTGTGGTGATGTGGATCATCCGCAAGGTCCGCGGCAGCCGTCCGCAAGGCCCTGCCTATGCCACGGGTGGCCCGTCGCTGGGCGGCGACCGTGAACCGTACGTGCCGCAACCTGCCGCACCGGCCCCGCAGGCTTCTGCTCCGGCGGCCGCATCGCTCAACACCGGCAACACGTCGGGCCTCGGCGCCGGCGCGGCAACCGCCGCACAGTCGTGGAACCTGGGTGGTTCGGCTGCGAGCGCGCAGGCCGTCAACGCTCAGCCTGCTGCAGCCGCACCGCAGCAGCCGTGGGGCGTGCCGGCAGATTTCGACACGCAAGCCTTCCTGCGCAACGCCAAGGTGTACTTCATCCGCCTCCAGGCCGCTTGGGACGCGGGCAATCTCAACGACATCCGGGAGTTCACCACGCCCGAGATGTTTGCCGAGATCAAGATGGACCTGGCCGACCGCGGCACTTCGCCCAACAAGACCGACGTGGTCTCGGTCGAAGCCGAAATGCTGGGCATCGAAACGCAGGCCGCCGAGTACCTCGCGAGCGTGCGCTTCTCCGGCATGATTCGCGAAGAAGCCAACGCCCCTGCACAGCCGTTTGCCGAGGTCTGGAACCTGACCAAGCCGACGCGGGGCGCAGGCGGCTGGGTGTTGGCGGGTATTCAGCAGTTGCAGTGATGCCGTAACAACTTGAAGCGGCGCAAACGGCCGTTTCAACATTCCCCGTAAAATAGGGCCCGACCGTCTGGTTCGGGCCCTTTTTGTTGCCCGCCGCTAGCCCGCTTTTTGCTGCTTTCTTGCTGTTTTTGCGCACCGTCACCGCATGTCCTCGACAGCCACTTCGTCTCCGTCTTCGTTTCCGCTCGTGCTGATGCAGCCGCTGCTGCTCGCGCTCAACCATCTGCTGCGCCAGGAGCCCTGGGCGCAGGAGACGTTGCGGCCCTTCGCGGGCCGCGTGGCGCGCTTTGACCTGGCGCCCATGTCGATGACGTTGCAGGTGGACGCCGCCGGCCTGGTGACCGCTCCCGCGCCTGATGTTGAACCGGCTGTGACCGTTGTCGTGCCGCTCGCGGCCGCTGCCGGCGATTACGCCACGGGCGGGCAGGCCGCCGTGCTCAAGCACGTGCGCATCGAGGGCGAGGCCGAATTTGCCAACGTACTGTCGACACTGCTGCGCAACCTGCGCTGGGATGCGGCCGAAGACCTCTCGCGTGTGTTTGGCGACGTGATCGCGCAGCGCATGGTGAGCGGCGCCCAGGCCGCCCGCACCGAAGCCACGCGCGTCAGCCGTTCGCTGGCGGAATCGGTGGCGTCGTACCTGACCGATGAGCAACCGACGCTGGTGCGCCATGCGCGCCTTGCGCAGTTCGCCGCCGATGTGGCCGCACTGCGTGACGCCGAAGCGCGTCTGGTCAAACGGCTGGAGCGGCTCGAAAAGCTCCCGCGACCGGCCACCCGGACCGCACGTCAGGGTGAATCGGCATGACGCGCTTCTTCCGGCTGGGCAAGATCGTTTTCGTCATCCTCTATTACGGGCTGGATCAGCTCGCGTTGTCGGGCTTCAAGAGCCGCCGCATTCGCGCGCTGGTCTGGCTGCTCACGCTGGGCCGCAAGCCGAAACTCCCGCGTGGCGAGCGCCTGCGCCTGGCGTTGGAGCAGCTTGGGCCCATCTTCGTGAAGTTCGGGCAGGTGCTGTCGACGCGGCGCGATCTGCTGCCGCCAGATGTGGCCGACGAACTGGCCAAGCTGCAGGATCGTGTGCCGCCGTTCGACCCGAAGGTGGCCGCCGCCATCGTGGAGAAATCGCTCGGCAAGCCGCTCTCGGCGCTGTTCCATCGTTTCGATCATCACCCCGTGGCGAGCGCGTCGATTGCACAGGTGCATTTCGCCACGTTGCGCGGCGGCCCCTATGATGGTCGCGAGGTGGCGGTCAAGGTCTTGCGCCCGGGCATGCTGCCTGTGATCGACAGCGACCTCGCGCTCATGCGGGATCTCGCTACCTGGATCGAAAAGCTGTGGGCCGACGCCAAGCGCCTGAAGCCGCGCGAGGTGGTCGCCGAGTTCGACAAGTACCTGCACGACGAGCTGGACCTGATGCGCGAGGCGGCCAACGCCAGCCAGCTGCGCCGCAATTTTGCCAAGTCCGATCTGTTGCTGGTGCCCGAGGTGTTCTGGGATTGGTGCACGTCTGAAGTGTTCGTGATGGAGCGCATGCACGGCATGCGGATCTCGCATACCGAAGAGCTGCGTGCCGCCGGTGTCGACATGCACAAGCTCGCCCGCGACGGCGTGGAGATCTTCTTCACGCAGGTCTTTCGCGACGGCTTTTTCCATGCCGACATGCACCCGGGCAACATCCTCGTGAGCGTGGCACCCGAGACGCTGGGCCGCTATATCGCGCTGGATTTCGGCATCGTCGGGGCGCTGTCGGAGTTCGACAAAAACTACCTCGCGCAGAACTTCCTGGCGTTTTTCCAGCGCGACTACCACCGCGTGGCGGTGCTGCATATCGAGTCCGGCTGGGCGCCGGAAGAGACGCGCGTGGAAGAGCTGGAAGGCGCCATCCGCGCATGCTGCGAACCGTATTTCGATCGGCCGCTGGGCGAGATCTCGCTTGGCCTGGTGCTGATGCGGCTGTTCCAGACCTCGCGCCGCTTCAACGTGGAAGTGCAGCCGCAGCTCGTGCTGCTGCAGAAGACGCTGCTCAACGTGGAAGGCCTTGGGCGCCAGCTCGATCCCGATCTGGACCTGTGGAAGACGGCCAAGCCCTTCCTCGAGCGCTGGATGCACGAGCAGATCGGCTGGCGCGGTTTTGTCGAGCGACTGAAGGTCGAGGCGCCGCAATGGGCCAACAAGCTGCCGGACTTCCCGCGTCTGGTGCACCAGATTCTGGATCGCCACTCCCGCGAGGACGGCAATGCGCAAACTGCGGCGCTCACCGCGCTGCTTGCCGAGCAAAAGCGCACGAACCGGCTGTTGTCCGCCGCGCTGCTGTTCATCGGTGGCTTCGCGGTCGGCATTGTCGCGACGCATGTGCTGGCCTGGATGGCCCGTTACTGATCCGCCTTCACTTTCCCAGCGCCATGGCCCAACCGCCCGTCTTCCAATCCCGTGACGCCGCCGATCCCGCCTTCTGGGACGAGCGGTTCAGCCGCGAGCACACCCCATGGGATGCCGCCGGCGTGCCTGCCGCATTCCAGCAATTCTGTGAAGCGCAGCCTGCGCCGCTTTCTACGCTGATCCCGGGTTGCGGTAACGCCTACGAGGCCGGCTGGCTTGCCGAGCGCGGCTGGCCGGTCACGGCGATCGACTTTGCACCGAGCGCCGTGGCATCGGCCAGGGCCGTGCTGGGCCCGCACGCCGACGCGGTGCAATTGGCCGATTTCTTCCGCTTTTCGCCGCCTCGCCCGGTGCACTGGATCTACGAACGCGCATTTCTGTGTGCGATGCCGCGTCGGCTGTGGCCCGACTACGCCGCGCAGGTGGCGAAATTGCTACCGCCGCGCGGGTTGCTTGCGGGCTTCTTTGCCGTGGTGGAAGGCCGTGAGGCGATGCCCAAGGGGCCGCCGTTCGAGACCACGCAGCCTGAGCTGGATGCGCTGCTGTCGCCTGCGTTCGAACGCATCAGCGATATGCCGATCGCCGAAACCGACTCGATTCCGGTGTTTGCCGGGCGCGAGCGTTGGCAAGTCTGGCGGCGCCGCGCTGATTGATCTGTCTACCCGGTCAGTGTTGGTGCGAAGCAACATGAGCCGTGGTCAACAAAAAGCCTACTGGCGCCCGTTGCGGGCCGTCGCCCAAGAATCTGGCAAACCGGGCGGCATTCGTGGTCGCACCGATGCCCCGGCGCGCAGTCCCATCGCTATAATCCGGCCACTTTGCCCGGCACCCCTGGGCCCAAAACCGGGCCACCATGGGTTTTCCTGCTTCTTTCCGCGCTGCCATGCTGATCTGGTTTGTCATTGTTTACTGGGTGATTTCGGTCGGGATCGGCCTGTGGGCTGCACTGCGCGTGCGCAGTACCGCCGACTTCGCCGTGGCTGGCCGCAGTCTGCCGTTCTACGTCGTGACCGCCACGGTGTTCGCCACCTGGTTCGGCTCCGAGGCGGTGCTCGGGATTCCCGCGGAATTTCTCAAGGATGGCCTGCACGGTGTGGTGGCCGATCCGTTCGGTTCGTCGCTGTGCCTGGTGTTGGTGGGTCTGTTCTTTGCCAAGCCGCTGTACCGGATGAACCTGCTCACCATTGGTGACTTCTATCGCAACCGCTTTGGCCGCGTGGCCGAAACGCTGACCACCCTGTGCATCGTCGTGTCGTACCTGGGCTGGGTGGCAGCGCAGATCAAGGCGCTGGGGCTGGTGTTCTACACCGTGTCTGACGGCGCGGTTTCGCAAGACCTCGGGATGATGATCGGCGCGGGCAGCGTGCTGGTCTACACGCTGTTTGGCGGCATGTGGTCGGTGGCGGTGACGGATTTCATCCAGATGATCATCATCGTGATCGGCATGCTGTACATCGGCTGGGAAGTGTCGGGCCAGGCCGGTGGTGTGGGCGCGGTGGTGGCGCACGCCGCGGCTTCGGGCAAGTTCTCGTTCTGGCCGGCGTTCAACCCGATCGAGGTCATCGGCTTTGTGACGGCGTGGATCACCATGATGCTCGGCTCGATCCCGCAGCAGGACGTATTCCAGCGGGTGACGTCATCGCGCACGGAGCGCATCGCCGGCACGGCTTCGGTGCTGGGCGGCGTGCTGTACTTCATGTTCGCGTTCGTACCGATGTTCCTGGCGTATTCGGCCACGCTCATCGACCCGGAGATGGTCGCGAAATACATCGATACCGATTCGCAGATGATCTTGCCGAACCTGGTGCTGCAGCATGCGCCGATCTTCGCGCAGGTGATGTTCTTCGGTGCGCTGCTCTCAGCCATCAAGAGCTGCGCGAGCGCGACGCTGCTGGCGCCCTCCGTGACGTTCGCCGAAAATGTGCTGCGTCCGCTGCTGCCCAACATGGACGACAAGCGTTTCCTGCGCGTGATGCAGGCAGTGGTGCTGACGTTCACGGTCTTGGTGACGCTCTTTGCGCTGAACTCGCATCTGTCGATCTTCCACATGGTCGAAAGCGCCTACAAGGTGACGCTGGTGGCCGCGTTCGTGCCCTTGGCCTTCGGCCTGTTCTGGAGGCGCGCGACCAAGCAGGGCGGTCTGTTGGCCATCATCCTGGGCCTCGCGGCGTGGATCTGGTGCGAAGCGTTCCAGCCGAATGCGATGCTCCCGCCACAATTGGTTGGCCTCCTTGCCAGCTTTGGCGCGATGGTCCTGGGCTCTCTCGGACCACAGTGGATCGCGAACCGCGCGCCGACCACCAAGGCGGTCACGCAAGCCTGAGCGTCTCGTTGCGGGCGTGCGCGGTGTGCCACTTTGTCGCATACCGCCATCGCCTGCTCCCAATCTGCGGTCGGGGATTCTCCTAAAAGGGTTTATAATTCAAGGCTTTGCGCGCCCGCACTTGTGTGGCACGCGGTTGCCCCAATCTTGCGAGAGCCCGTGCGCATTTCCCGCAACACGTTCGCGGGATGAGCGGGCAATCCAATCGCTTTCTTGTCATTTGTTTGTTCCAGGGTGAGGACACCATGCCGATTTATGCTTATCGATGCGACGCCTGCGGCCACGCCAAAGATGTGCTGCAGAAGATGAGCGACGCGCCGCTGACGGATTGCCCCGCATGCGGCGCGCCGGCGTTCAAGAAGCAGCTCACCGCTGCCGGCTTCCAGCTCAAGGGTTCGGGCTGGTACGTGACGGACTTCCGTGGCGGCTCGGGCGGTGCATCGGCTGCGGCGGCGGGTACCGGTACGGCAGCCAAGACGGATGCCGCTGCGCCGGCCGCGTCGTCGGACAGCGTGTCGTCCAGTGCCAGCGCGCCGGCTGCGTCCGGTGGCTGCGGCACGTCCTGCGCTTGCCACTGATTGCATCGCTTACCTTTTGGTCCATCGCCCATGAAACAGAAAACCAGCGCACTCAAGACATGGTTCCTGACCGGTCTTCTGGTGCTTGTCCCGCTCGCGATCACGCTGTGGGTGCTGTCGCTCATCATCGGTACGATGGACCAGAGCCTGGCGCTGCTGCCGTCGGCATGGCAGCCGGATCAGCTGTTCGGGCGGCGCATTCCCGGCGTGGGGGCCATTCTCACGCTGGCGTTCATCCTGATCGTGGGCGTGCTCGCGCACAACTTCATCGGCCAGAAACTGGTGCTGTGGTGGGAAGCGCTCGTGGGCCGCATTCCCGTGGTCGGCCCCATCTATTCGAGCGTGAAGCAGGTGTCGGACACGCTGCTGTCGTCCAACGGCAATGCGTTCCGCAAGGCGCTGCTGGTGCAGTACCCGCGCGAGGGCTCGTGGACGATTGCCTTCCTGACCGGCCGCCCGGGCGGTGATGTTGAAAACCACCTGCAAGGCGAGTACGTCAGCGTGTATGTGCCGACCACGCCCAACCCGACGTCGGGTTTCTTCCTGATGATGCCCAAGGCCGACACCATCGAGCTGGACATGACGGTGGATGCGGCGCTCAAGTACATCGTGTCGATGGGGGTGGTGGCGCCCGAAGCGCTGCCGCGCCGCATGGACCCGCCCGATGCCTCGCCACAGACGGAGGACCGGTCGCCGGCTCAAGTGCCGCGCGACCCTTCGAATCCGACCGCGCTGCCTGCAGAGGGCGGCGCCATCGCGGCACCCTGAGCCGGCGACACGAACGAAGTCGAATCGACGCCGGCCTCCCGATCAACTTTCATGCGCGACGCTTCATTGGCGGCGCGCTTCGCGGAAAACCACAACATGCAAATGCGTACTCAATACTGCGGTCAGGTCACCGAACAACTGCTCGGCCAGAGCGTCACGCTGTCGGGCTGGGCCCATCGTCGTCGCGACCACGGTGGCGTGATCTTCATCGACCTGCGCGACCGTGAAGGCTTGGTGCAGGTCGTCTGCGACCCGGACCGCCCGGAGATGTTCAAGGTGGCCGAAGGTGTGCGCAACGAGTTCTGCCTGCAGGTGAAGGGCGTCGTGCGCGCCCGCCCGGAAGGCACCACCAACGCCAACCTGACCAGCGGCAAAGTTGAAGTGCTGTGCCACGAGTTGACGGTGCTCAACGCCTCCGTCACGCCGCCGTTCCAGCTGGACGACGACAACCTGTCGGAGACCACGCGCCTGACGCACCGCGTGCTGGACCTGCGCCGTCCGCAGATGCAATACAACCTGCGCCTGCGCTACAAGGTCGCGATGGAAGTGCGCAAGTACCTCGACGACAAGGGCTTCATCGACATCGAAACGCCGATGCTGACCAAGAGCACGCCGGAAGGTGCGCGCGACTATCTGGTGCCGTCGCGCGTGAACGCCGGCCAGTTCTTCGCGCTGCCGCAATCGCCGCAGCTCTTCAAGCAGATGCTGATGGTGTCGGGCTTTGATCGCTACTACCAGATCACCAAGTGCTTCCGCGATGAAGACCTGCGCGCCGACCGTCAGCCCGAGTTCACCCAGATCGACTGCGAAACGTCGTTCCTGAACGAGCAGGAGATTCGCGACCTGTTTGAAGAGATGATCCGCACGGTGTTCAAGAACACCATGTCGGTGGACCTGGATGCCAAGTTCCCGGTGATGGAGTTCCGCGAGGCGATGGCCCGCTTCGGTTCGGACAAGCCGGACCTGCGCGTCAAGCTCGAATTCACCGAACTGACCGACGCCATGAAGGACGTCGACTTCAAGGTGTTCTCCGGCCCGGCCAACGCAGAAGGCGGCCGCGTCGTGGCACTGCGTGTGCCGGGCGGTGCTTCCCTGTCGCGTGGCGATATCGACGCGTACACCAAGTTCGTCGAAATCTACGGCGCCAAGGGCCTGGCCTGGATCAAGGTCAACGAAGTGGCCAAGGGCCGCGACGGCCTGCAATCGCCGATCGTGAAGAACCTGCACGATGCGGCCATCGCCGAGATCCTCAAGCGCAGCGGCGCACAGGATGGCGACATCCTGTTCTTCGGCGCCGACCGCGCCAAGGTGGTCAACGACGCGATGGGTGCGCTGCGCCTGAAGGTCGGCCATTCGGACTTCGCCAAGAGCACCGGCCTGTTCGAAGACGCCTGGAAGCCGCTGTGGGTGATCGACTTCCCGATGTTCGAGTACGACGAGGAAGACGCGCGCTGGGTGGCCATGCACCACCCGTTCACGAGCCCGAAGGACGAGCATCTGGAATACCTGGAAACCGATCCGGGCAAGTGCATCGCCAAGGCTTACGACATGGTGCTGAACGGCTGGGAAATCGGCGGCGGCTCGGTGCGGATCTACCGCGAAGAAGTGCAGAGCAAGGTGTTCCGCGCGCTGAAGATCAACGACGAGGAAGCGCGTGCCAAGTTCGGCTTCCTGCTGGACGCGCTACAGTACGGCGCGCCCCCGCACGGCGGTATCGCGTTCGGTCTGGATCGCGTCGTCACGATGATGGCCGGTGCCGATTCGATCCGTGACGTGATCGCCTTCCCGAAGACGCAGCGTGCGCAGGATCTGCTGACGCAGGCACCGAGCCCGGTCGACGAAAAGCAATTGCGCGAGCTGCATATTCGCCTGCGCGCCGCCGAGGCCAAGGTGGTTGCCCCGACGGCTGCAACGACCGCCTAAGCACCCGCGCCAACGCTCCACAACAAACCGCGCCGCCTGACAAGGGCGGCGCGGTTTGTTTTTGGGCGCCTGCGGGGCAACTTGCAGCGCTCGGGAACATTGCGTGCTAAACCGAATCTTTCGTGTTTCTGTCACGTTGGGTGACAATGAAGGAGGGTTGTTCAGATGGATTACATCGACTTTGCGCGCACATGGGTCGTCACCCACGCTGAGTTCCTGCTGACTTGGCTGATCACTGCGCTGCTGGTGATGACGCTGGCCTGGATCGAAATACGCCGCGCCACCCGGCGTGCCGCCATGGCGATGACCGAGGCTGTGGCCACCACGGTTGCGGCGTGCGTGCCCGAAATTGCGGCGGCGCAGAGCGCACATCCGGGCGTATCCGCATCGGCATCCTCTCCGGGTTTGGTCGAGGCGATGCGCGCACTCGGTCACCTCTCGGCGGACCGGATGCATTGGCTGCACGCCGTCGCGAACCTGCGTTTGCCTGAGACGGCGTTGCCGCCGGCGGCACCAGGCATGCCCGTGCATCCGCTCGTATACGACACGCCGCGCCCGCTGGCCGAAGTTCACTTGGCGGCAGAACGCCGCTTTGCCGATCACGCGCGTGTTTTGCAGGCCGAACGCCGCGCCCTGCAAGCGCTGGAGACCGCCGAGCGCGAGGGCTCCAGCGAACTGCATCGCATCGAGCGAGAGACCTCGGCCATCGTTGAACGCTTCGACCAGGCCAACGCGCAATCGGAGCAGACCGATGTGCAGCGCTTTCTCATCCAGAAATTCAACACGCTTGGCAATCGCGAACGCGAGTTGACCGCACAGCTCGCGGCGCTTCGCCAACAACTCGGGGAGCGTACGGAGGTGTTGTGGGCGCAATCGCAGCGTGCAGCCGATGACTATGCTGCGATGCTTGATCCGCTGGTGGCCGTAGCCCGTCGCGAGCTTGGTCACGAAACGGCGACGGATGAGACGGCACTGTGGCTTGCCCGCACGCGCACGGGTCAAGGGCCGCTGCGCGCTGCCTGATCGCTGCCACGGCATGGCAGCACGCTGAACGTCACGGTGGCACGCTTCTGGCTGCGGTAAGCTATGGACTTGCAGCGCGATCGCGCCGTCATCGAAGCACGCAGCAACCCACGCCCATGCCGCACAAGATTCCCGTCTCCGTTCTCGTCGTCATCCACACGCCCGATTTGCATGTGTTGGTGATGGAGCGGGCAGATCATCCGGGCTTCTGGCAATCCGTGACGGGTAGTTGCGACGCGCTCGACGAACCTCTGGCCGACACGGCCCGCCGGGAGGTGCTGGAAGAAACCGGCATCGACGCAGCCCAGCATCATCTGATCGACTGGGGCCACCATATCGAATACGAAATCTACCCGCGCTGGCGGCATCGCTACGCGCCGGGCATCACGCGCAACACCGAGCATTGGTTCGGCCTGCTGGTGAGCGGCAAGATGCCGGTGCGGATGTCTCCGCGCGAGCATGTGCAAGCCGAATGGTTGCCCTACCAAGATGCCGCCGCGCGCTGCTTCTCGCGCAGCAACGCCGAGGCCATCCTGCAGTTGCCCGAGCGCCTCGCTGCCTATCATGCCCGTCAGGCGGCTCTGACAAAGGACCAGGCCTGACATGCTGCGTTTGCGCGTTGCCACCTACAACATCCACAAGGGCGTGACGGGCATTGCGCGGCGCGTGCGCGTGCATGATGTGCGGCAGGGTCTGCACACCATGGACGCCGACATCGTCTTCCTGCAGGAGGTGCAGGACCGCAACGACCGCCTGGTCGCCGCAGAACTGTTCGACCCGAATTACACGCAGCTGCGCTACCTTGCGACGGACGTCTATCCGCACACCGTCTATGGCCGCAATGCCGTCTACGAGCACGGGCATCACGGCAACGCCATTCTGTCGCGGTTTCCGATCCTGCTGTCGGAAAACTTGGATATCTCCGACCACCGTTTCGAGCAGCGCGGACTGCTGCACGCCGTGACCGATCTCGGCTTCGGCGAAGTGCACCTGCTGTGTGCACACTTCGGCCTGTTCGCCCGCAGCCGGCAGCGGCAGGCGGAGGCGCTCGTCGATCGCGTGCGTTCGGTCGTGCCACCCGATGCGCCGCTCGTGGTGGCGGGCGATTTCAACGATTGGAACAACCGGCTCGATCGCACGATTTGCCAAGCGCTGGGGGCGACCGAAGTGGCCGACAAGGCCGCCAACGCGCGCCCGGTGCGCACCTTCCCGAGCCACATGCCGTGGTTGCGTCTAGACCGCATCTACGTACGCGGTTTCGATATTGAACGTGCGCATGCGCTGACCGGCCGCGAATGGGCGCAGCGCTCCGATCACGTTCCCCTGCTAGCTGAACTGGCGCATCCATGAGGGTCGTGCGCGATGCGGGTCCGCTGCGCTCGGAGTGGCGGCGGGGTAAGCCCCTGCCGGGCAACGACGTCGACCTGCTGTGCGGTGGCGCCGAGTTCTTCCCCGCACTGATCGAAGCCATCGATGCCGCTCAACGCCGCGTCGCGCTCGAAACCTACATCTACACCGACGACGCCACCGCCCACAGCGTGACCGAAGCGCTCGCCCGCGCGGCGCGCCGCGGCGTGGATGTCCACCTGACCATCGACGGCTTCGGCACCGGCCTGCTGCCCCCGAGCATTGCGGCGATGCTCGAAACGGCGGGTGTGAACTTGCGCATCTATCGTCCGGTGCGCGGTTTCCGCCTGCAGCGCCGCTACTTGCGACGGCTGCATCGCAAGATCGCCGTCATCGATGACGACGAGGCATTCGTGGGTGGCATCAACATCATCGACGACCTGAATCACGCGCCGTTTAACGACACCGCGCTGGGGCCGCGTTACGACTTTGCCGTGCGGGTGCGCGGCCCGCTGGTCTCGCAGATTGCGCTGACCGTCGACCGGCTCTGGTGGCAAATGGGCGTGCGCGTTGGCATGCGGGAGGTGGGCGTCACGGGCGTCGCCGCCGAGTTTCCGGTGATGACGGATACGCCGCGGCCACGACATCGCGGAGCATCCGGGCGAGAAAGTGAGCGCGCACCGGGCACCGTGCTGGCTTCGCTGGTGCTGCGTGACAATGTCCGTAACCGACGCGCGATCGAACGCGAATATCTGCGCGCGCTGGGTGCGGCGCGGCACGAGGTAATCATCGCCAACGCGTACTTTTTGCCGGGTGTGCGTTTCATGCGTGCGCTGGCTGCATGTCGACGGCGCGGTGTGCGCGTGCGCCTGTTGCTGCAGGGGCAGGTCGAATACCGGCTGCAGCACTACGCGACGCGGTCGCTGTATCACATGCTGCTGCGCGACAACGTCGAGATCCACGAATACACCGCCAGCTTCCTGCACGCCAAGGTGGCCGTGGTGGATGATCGCTGGGCAACGGTCGGCTCGAGCAACATCGACCCATTCAGCCTGCTACTTGCTCGCGAAGCGAACGTAGTGGTGTGGGATTCGACCGTGGCCAACGAACTGCGCGGCGCGCTGGAATGCGCCATGGCCCATCACGCACGCCGCGTCCTGGCCGATGCACACGCCGCGCGCCGCTGGTGGTGGCGCCTGGCAGATTGGTGCGCCTACCGGCTCGTGCGCCTTGGCGTCGTCATCAGCGGGCGCGCAGCACAGTATTAGTGGTACGGACATCTACAAAACAAACAAGACGGAGGAGACATGCAAGTCATCACAGCGGATGAGGCCGCGCGATTGGTGCAGCCCGGGTGGACGGTGGCATGCGCGGGGTTTGTCGGCGCGGGCCATGCAGAGGCCGTCACGCACGCGCTGGAACGCCGCTTTCTGACCACAGGCGAACCGCGCGATCTCACACTGGTCTACTCCGCCGGACAGGGGGATCGCGCTACGCGCGGCGTCAACCATTTCGGCAATCCAGGGATGACGCGCTGTGTGGTGGGCGGGCATTGGCGCTCGGCCACGCGGCTCGCAGACATGGCGCTTGCCGAGCAATGCGATGCGTTCAACCTGCCGCAGGGCGTGCTCACGCATCTGTACCGCGCCATCGCGGGCGGCAAGCCCGGCGTGCTGACCAAGATGGGCCTGCATACCTTCGTCGACCCACGCACGGAGCTTGACCCGCGCTACCACGGTGGGGCGATCAATCGCCGCGCCAAGGCGGCGCGAGCGGCAGGTAAGGCGTCCTGGGTCGAATACGAGCGCTTTCGGGGCGATGACTATCTCTTCTACCCCAGCTTCCCGCTGCACTGCGTCTTTCTGCGCGGCACTGCCGCCGACCCGCGCGGCAACATCAGCACGCACGAAGAAGCCTTTCACCACGAGTTGCTGGCCATGGCGCAGGCCGCGCGCAACTCGGGCGGCATCGTCATCGCGCAGGTGCGTCGGCTCGTCGATCGGCATGACAACCTGCAGGCGATCCACGTGCCGGGCATCCTTGTCGATTACGTGGTCGTTGCCGAGGATGAAGCCGAACACCAGATGACCTTCGGCGAGGCGTTCAACCCAACCTATATCCGCCCCTGGCAAGGCGAGGCGATCCAGCTCAAGGAAGACGCCATCGAAGCGAGCGACGCGCTGGAGGCGAGCCAGCACGGCGCGCTCGACGCCCGCACGCTGGTGCAACGCCGCGCCGTGCTGGAACTGATGGCGCAGCAACCGCGCGTCGTGAACCTCGGCGTGGGCATGCCGGCAGCGGTCGGCGCCCTGGCTGAACAGGAGGGGGCGCGCGGTTTCACGCTCACCGTGGAGGCCGGCCCCATCGGCGGCACGCCGGCGGATGGTCTCAGCTTTGGTGCCTCGGCTTACCCTGAGGCCGTGGTGGACCAGCCCGCGCAGTTCGACTTCTACGAGGGCGGTGGCATTGATCTCGCCATCCTCGGTCTGGCAGAACTGGACGGCGCCGGCAACGTCAACGTCAGCCTGTTCGGCGAGGGCGGCGACACCATTGTCGCCGGCGTTGGCGGCTTCATCAACATCACGCAGAGCGCTCGTTCAATCGTGTTCATGGGCACGCTCACCGCCGGCGGCCTGCAGGTCGAAGCCGAAGGCGGCAAGCTGCGCATCGTGCGCGAAGGACGGCTCAAGAAGATCGTGCCCGCCGTGTCGCACCTGACCTTCAACGGTGAATATGCGGCGCGATCGGGCATTCCCGTGCGCTATGTGACCGAGCGCGCCGTCTTCGAGATGCGCGCCGATGGCAACGGCGGTCGGCGCCTCACCCTCACAGAAATCGCCCCCGGCATCGATCTGCAGCGTGATGTACTGGACCAGTGTGTCGCGGAGGTTGCCGTGGCAGCCGACCTACGCGAAATGGACGCTCGCATCTTCCGCCGTGGCGCGATGTGTGCGGGCATCACGCCGGTCTGATTTTGAGGCTGTCTATTTACTGATGGGTAGCACTAGAAAACCCATCCACTGTGCCACGCCGCACGCGTTTCTTGGGTGCGGCGCACACCCCGCAAAGCCTTTCATTTAAAGGGCTTGCTGGATTCGCGCTGCACCGCGAAAGGTGGCGATTCGGTGTCGCCATTTAGATGCCCCTTTCTAATAAAACACTTGCCGCTCAAAGGCCCCCTGTAAATAATTGAACGACCGTTCGATTTTGGGCTAGAGTGTTTGCGCAGGCTGGTTTACAGTCCTGCCCGGCACGCGAAAGGCGCCCTGCAAGAAGCCAATTTTCTCGCGTGTCACGCCCCAGAAAAGAACGGAGAGAAATCATCATGCGTCACCCGACCGCTCGTCTCGAATCGAATCACGCAGCAGCCACGCCGATGCGAAAGGGCGAGTTGACGCGTGCAGCGATTCTCGATGCCGCGCTGGAACTGGCCTCGCGCGACGGACTGGAAGGATTGACGATCGGTGTGCTCGCGGAGCGCATGCAGATGAGCAAGAGCGGGGTGTTCGCGCACTTCGGCTCGCGTGAGGATCTGCAGGTGGAAGTGGTTCGCGAGTATCACAAACGGTTCGAGCAGGAAGTCTTCTACCCGAGCTTGACGGAACCGCGCGGTCTGCCGCGCCTGTGGAGCATGGTGCGACGCTGGATGGAGCGCCGCATTCAGGAGGTGACCACGGGCTGCATCTATATCAGCGGCGCGGTGGAGTACGACGATCGTGCCGAAAGCCCGGTGCGCGACGAACTCGTCAAGAGCGTGACGATCTGGCGTGCAGCTTTGGCCCGCGCGATTGCACAGGCGAAGGAAGAAGGCCATCTGCGTGCAGAAGCGGACCCGCAATTGATGCTCTTCGAGATGTACAGCCTCGAGCTGGGTCTGCATCACGATGCGCGTTTCCTGCGGTTGCCGAACAGTGCCGAACTGGCCATGGTGGCGCTCAACAAACTCATTCAGTCTTACCGAACCTGACGCGGCATCGCACACCTAGCGGTCGCGCAGTACACACCAAGGAGTTGCAAGATGGGTCAATACACCGCACCGCTGCGTGACATGCAGTTTGTTCTCCACGAGCTTCTCGGCGTGGAGAACCACCTGAAGGAGATGCCGCAGCACGCGGAGATCGATGCCGACACCATCAACCAGGTGATCGAGGAAGCGGGCAAGTTCTGCTCCGAAGTCATCTTCCCGCTCAATCAGTCCGGCGATCGCGAGGGCTGCACGTACCACGGCGACGGCGTGGTGACCGCTCCGAAGGGCTTCAAGGAGGCGTATCAACAGTACGTCGAGGCCGGCTGGCCCTCGCTGGGCTGCGATCCGGAATACGGCGGCCAAGGTCTGCCCATCCTGATCAACAACGCGCTGTACGAGATGCTGAATTCGGCCAACCAGGCCTGGACGATGTATCCGGGCCTGTCGCATGGCGCGTACGAAGCCCTGCACGCACACGGCACCGACGAGCTCAAGCAGCGTTACCTGCCGAAACTGGTGTCGGGCGTGTGGACCGGCACGATGTGTCTGACCGAGCCGCATTGCGGCACCGACCTGGGCATTCTGCGCACCAAGGCTGAACCGCTGGCCGATGGCTCGTATGCCATCACCGGCACGAAGATCTTCATCTCGGCGGGCGAGCACGACCTGGCCGAGAACATCATTCACCTGGTGCTGGCACGTCTGCCGGACGCGCCGGGCGGCACGAAGGGCATCTCGCTGTTCGTGGTGCCCAAGTTCATCCCCGATGCCAACGGCAACCCGGGCGAGCGCAACACCGTGAAGTGCGGCTCCATCGAACACAAGATGGGCATTCACGGCAACGCTACCTGCGTGATCAATCTGGACGGTGCGCGCGGTTGGATGGTCGGCGAGCCGAACAAGGGCCTGAACGCCATGTTCGTGATGATGAACGCCGCCCGTCTCGGCGTCGGCATGCAGAGCCTGGGCCTGACCGAAGTCGCGTACCAAAACTCCGCTGCCTACGCCAAGGAACGTCTGCAGATGCGCAGCCTGT
The DNA here is from genome assembly GCF_002256165.1 of Ralstonia sp. PBBBR1. Lineage (NCBI taxonomy): Bacteria > Pseudomonadati > Pseudomonadota > Betaproteobacteria > Burkholderiales > Burkholderiaceae > Ralstonia > Ralstonia sp. PBBBR1. Next base: position 144,143 of record NZ_NKIL01000010.1, read on the forward strand.
CGGGCCCGAAGGCTCCGGACAAGCCGGCCGACCCGATCATCGTGCACCCGGACGTGCGCCGCATGCTGCTGACGCAACGCGCCTTTGCCGAAGGCGGCCGTGCATTTAGCTACTGGATCGCCCTTCAGATCGACCGAGAGCTGTCGCACTCCGATGAGTCGGCGCGCAAGGACGCCGCCGACCTCGTCGCGCTGCTGACGCCGATCGCCAAGGCTTTCCTGAGCGACAACGCATTCATCTCCACCAACGAAGGCATGCAGGTATTCGGCGGCCACGGCTACATCGCCGAGTGGGGCATGGAGCAGTACGTGCGCGACGCCCGCATCAACATGATCTACGAAGGCACGAATACCGTGCAGTCGCTGGACCTGCTGGGCCGCAAGATCCTCGGCGACATGGGCGCCAAGATGAAGAAATTCGGCAAGCTGGTCCAGGACTTTGTGGAAGCCGAAGGCACCAACGAAGCCATGCAGGAATTCATCAACCCGCTGGCCGACATCGGTGACAAGGTCCAGAAGCTGACCATGGAAATCGGCATGAAGGCAATGGCCAACCCGGACGAAGTCGGCGCCGCCGCTGTGCCGTACCTGCGTGTGGTCGGCCATCTGGTGTTCTCGTACTTCTGGGCCCGCATGGCCAAGATCGCTCTGGAAAAGCAAGACAGTGGCGACTCGTTCTACAAGGTCAAGCTGGCGACGGCGCGCTTCTACTTTGCCAAGCTGCTGCCTGAGACCGCTTCGCAGATCCGCATGGCACGTGCCGGCGGCGCGACGCTGATGGCACTCGAAGCCGACCTGTTCTAACAGGCGCACTTACCCGGGGCGACGCGCAAAGACCGTCGCCCCGCTTGTCTCTTCCTCACCTCCCGCGAGGACACCATGACCCGCACTGAACTCCCCACCAGCGCGCAGCCGCAGGCCGGCCAGCGTTCCAATTTCCTCGTCCGGCGCGTTGCTGTGCTGGGCGCCGGCGTGATGGGCGCGCAGATTGCCGCGCACCTGGTCAACGCCAAGGTTCCCGTGACGCTGTTCGACCTGCCGGCCAAGGAAGGCCCCAAGAGCGGCATCGCGCTCAAAGCCATTGAAAACCTGAAGAAGCTGTCGCCGGCACCGCTCGGCATCAAGGATGACGCGAACCTCATCCAGGCTGCGAACTACGAAGACGACATCGAGAAGCTGCGCGACTGCGACCTCGTCATCGAAGCGATTGCCGAGCGCATGGACTGGAAGCACGACCTGTACAAGAAGGTCGCGCCGCACATCGCCTCGCATGCGATCTTTGCCTCCAACACGTCGGGTCTGTCGATCACCGAACTATCCGATGGCTTTGATGCCGAGCTGAAGTCGCGCTTCTGCGGCGTGCACTTCTTCAATCCGCCGCGCTACATGCACCTGGTCGAGCTGATCCCGACTGCCCACACGCGCGGCGACATTCTCGACCAGCTGGAAACGTTCCTGACCTCCGCGCTCGGCAAGGGCGTGGTGCGCGCGAAGGACACGCCCAACTTCATCGCCAACCGCGTCGGCATCTTCTCGATCCTGGCCGTATTTGCGGAGTCGGCCAAGTACGGCATTCCGTTCGACGTGGTCGATGACCTGACGGGCTCGAAGCTGGGCCGTGCCAAGTCAGCGACGTTCCGCACGGCGGACGTGGTGGGCCTGGACACGATGGCGCACGTCATCAAGACGATGCAGGACAACCTGAAGGAGGATCCGTTCGCTCCGGTCTACGCTACGCCGCCCGTGCTGGCCAAGCTGGTGGAGGCGGGCGCCCTGGGCCAGAAGGCCGGCGCCGGTTTCTACAAAAAGGAAGGCAAAGAAATCAAGGTGCTGGATCCGCAAAGCGGCCAGTACGGCCCAAGTGGCAAGAAGGCGGATGACATCGTTGTGCGCATCCTGAAGAAGGAGCCGGCCGAGCGTCTGAAGCTGCTGCGCGAATCGACCAACCCGCAGGCGCAGTTCCTGTGGGCTGTGTTCCGTGACGTGTTCCACTACATCGCCGTGTACCTGGAGCAAATTGCCGACTCCGCCGCGGAAGTGGATCTGGCGATCCGCTGGGGCTTCGGCTGGAACAGCGGCCCGTTCGAAGACTGGCAAGAGGCGGGCTGGAAGCAGGTGGCCGAGTGGGTGAAGGAAGACATCGAAGCCGGCAAGGCGCTGTCGAACGCAGCGCTGCCGCAGTGGGTGTTTTCCGGCCCAGTGGCGGACAACGGCGGTGTGCATTCGGCACAGGGTTCGTGGTCGGCCAAACAGGGCACGTTCCTGCAACGCAGCACGCTGCCGGTGTACGGCCGCCAGGTGTTCCGCGCACCCATCAAGGGTGCGACCACGGTCAATCCGCTCACGTATGGCAAGACCATCGAAGAGACCGACGCCGTGCGCATCTGGGTGGACGATGCGGCAGGGCAGGACGACGTGCTGGTCGTCTCGTTCAAGAGCAAGATGAATACGATCGGACCGAGCGTCATCGACGGTCTGACGCGTGCCGTTGATCTGGCCGAAGCCGGCTATAAGGGTCTGGTGGTGTGGCAGCCGACGTCTCTCAAGCTGGGCGCGCCGGGCGGCCCGTTCTCCGCCGGTGCAAACCTCGAAGAAGCCATGCCCGCCTTTATGATGGGCGGCGCCAAGGGCATCGAGCCGTTCGTCAAGAAGTTTCAGGACGGCATGATGCGTGTGAAGTACGCCGGCGTGCCGGTCGTGTCGGCCGCATCGGGCATCGCACTGGGCGGCGGCTGCGAACTGCTGCTGCACTCGGCCAAGCGTGTGGCTGCGCTGGAGACGTACATCGGTCTCGTGGAAGTGGGCGTGGGCCTGGTGCCGGCAGGTGGCGGCCTGAAGGAAGCGGCCTTGGCCGCTGCCAAGGCTGCGCAGGCAGCGGGCAGCACGAACATCCTGCAGTTCCTGACCAACCGCTTCCAGGCTGCGGCTATGGCCAAGGTGTCGTCTTCCGCGCTGGACGCGCAGAAGATCGGCTACCTGCAACCGACCGACACGATTGTGTTCAACGTGCACGAATTGCTGCACGTTGCGCGCAATGAAGTGCGCGCGCTGTCCGACTCGGGCTACCGCGCGCCGCTGCGTCCGGTGGGCATTCCGGTGGCAGGTCGTTCGGGTATCGCGACGATCAAGGCGTCGCTGGTGAACATGCGTGACGGCGGCTTCATCTCGCAGCACGACTTCACGATTGCCTCGCGCATCGCTGAAGCCGTGTGCGGCGGTGACGTCGAAGCCGGCGCGCTGGTGGATGAAGAATGGCTGCTGGCGCTGGAGCGCAAGGCCTTCGTGGACCTGCTCGGCAGCTCCAAGACCCAGGAACGCATCATGGGCATGCTGCAGACCGGCAAGCCGGTGCGTAACTAATCGCCGCGACGACAGAGAAACAGGAGTTTCATCATGACCAAGCAATTGCAAGACGCCTATATCGTCGCAGCGACGCGTTCCCCGATCGGCAAGGCGCCCAAGGGCACGCTCAAGAACCTGCGCCCGGATGACCTGCTGGCGACCATCCTCAAGAGTGCTGTCGCCCAGGTGCCGAACCTGGACCCGGCGTTGATCGAAGACGCCATCGTCGGCTGTGCGATTCCGGAAGCGCAGCAGGGCCTGAACGTGGCGCGTATCGGCGCGCTGCTGGCCGGCCTGCCCAACTCTGTGGGCGGTGTAACCGTCAACCGCTTCTGCGCCTCTGGCCTGACCGCCGTGGCCATGGCGGCTGACCGCATCCGGGTGGGCGAATCCGACGTGATGATCGCCGCCGGTGTCGAATCGATGAGCATGGTGCCGATGATGGGCAACTCGCCGTCGATGTCGCCGGAGATTTTCACGCGCGACGAGAACGTCGGCATCGCCTACGGCATGGGCCTGACGGCGGAGAAGGTCGCCCAGCAATGGAAGATCTCGCGCGAGGCGCAGGACGCCTTCTCGCTGGCTTCGCACCAGAAGGCGCTGGCCGCGCAGCAAGCCGGCGAGTTCAAGGACGAGATCACCCCGATCGAGATCATCGAGAAGTTCCCGAACCTGGGTACGGGCGCAATCGACATCAAGACGCGCACGATGTCGCTGGATGAAGGCCCGCGTTCCGATACGTCGGTCGAAGGCCTGGGCAAGCTGCGCGCCGTGTTCGCGAATAAGGGCAGCGTGACGGCCGGCAACAGCTCGCAGACGTCGGACGGCTCGGGCGCGCTGATCCTGGTGTCGGAGAAGATCCTCAAGCAGTTCAACCTGGTGCCGCTGGCGCGCTTTGTGTCGTTTGCGGTGCGCGGTGTGCCGCCGGAGATCATGGGGATTGGTCCGAAGGAAGCGATTCCTGCCGCGCTGAAGGCGGGCGGCCTGACGCAGGACCAGATCGACTGGATCGAGCTGAACGAAGCGTTCGCCGCGCAGTCGCTGGCCGTGATCCAGGACCTGGGCCTGGACACCAGCAAGATCAACCCGCTGGGTGGCGCGATCGCGCTGGGCCACCCGCTGGGCGCCACCGGTGCCATTCGTGCGGCCACGGTGGTGCACGGCCTGCGCCGTCGCAACCAGAAGTACGGCATGGTGACGATGTGCGTCGGCACCGGCATGGGCGCTGCGGGCATTTTCGAACGCATGTGACCCCACGTCAGGGGGAAGGATTAAGTTCTTCCCCCTGCTTGTAAATCGCCCGTCTCAACACGCATGATTGCGCAGGCGCGCGCAGTACTACATCAACAAGCGCGCCGAAGAACGCGGCCGGCACCTAGCCGGCATCGCGACAGAAGCGGAACCATGATTCCGCAACAGAGGAGACACACCACCGGGCCACCGGCGGTGCACCAAGAGGAGGGCGTGCGATGGGCAACACTATCGGCGACACAATCGTATTGACCGACGCGGCATGCGACATGCCACGCTCGATGATCGATCAACTGGGGTTGGGCGTAGTGCCGTTCCGCATTCGTGCGGGCGAATTGTTTGTGGAAGACCGCCGCGACGAGGTGGCGCTGCCGCAGCTTTATCGCAAATACCTCGTCGACAAGCAGGATCACTATGCCGAATCGATTCCGCTGCTCGAACGCGAGATTGAAGACTTCCTGCTCAAGCACGTGGTCACGCAGCACGACCGTGCCTTGCTGCTGACGATTGCCAGCTCGCGCAGTCATTTCTACAGCCACGCAACCGGCGCGGTGGTGGGCACCACGGCCAAGAGCTTCAAGCCACGCAAGGATGCGGGCCGCTCAGGGCTGTTCGAGTTGACGGTGGTCGATACCGGCGCCATTGGCCCGGGCCAAGCGCTGATGGTGCATGAAGCAGCACGCATGTTGCGGGAAGGCGCAGAGGTGCGTGACGTGGTGCACGTGATCGAGAATCGCCTGCGCGATGCCTCACACGTCTATCTCGTGCCCGATGAGTTGCTGTACATGTACACGCGCGCCAAGCAGAAGGGCGAGAAGAGCATCACCTGGGGGCGCTACATGATGGGCACGGCCTTCAACGTGCGGCCGCTCATTCATATGCACCGCGGCGACACCGAAGCCATCGCCAAGGTGCGCGGCTCTGACGAGGGAATTCGCCGCCTGCTCGCGCACACCGAAACCATGATTACCGAGGAGCGTCTGGCCACGCCGGTGGTGGCGATCACGTATTCCGGTTCGCTCGATACCGTGCGCCGCATGGAGCCGGTGCAAGCGTTGATGCGAACCGCACAGGAGCACGGCGTGGAAGTGCTGCTCGCGCCGATGAGCCTGACCGTGGCGTTGAACGTGGGGGCCAACGCGTTCTCCGTCGGTTATCTATCTGACTCGCCTGTGCCGATTTAGCCGCGCAGGCTTCACCTGGAGTTTTCATGTCGATTCGTACCGAGACCGCAGACGGCGTCCTGACGCTGACCTTTGATCGTCTGGACCGCAAGAACGCCATCACGGCCGCGATGTATCAAACGTTGGCCGATGCCCTGGTGGCTGCCGAAACCGATCCCGCCATCCGCGTGATTGTGCTGGCCGGCCACGAGAGCGTGTTCACGGCGGGCAACGATCTCGAAGACTTCATGAAGAATCCGCCCAAGGACGAGAGTGCTCCCGTGCACCAGTTCCTGAAGGCAATCAGCACGGCGAGCAAGCCGCTGATCGCCTCGGTGAGCGGCGCGGCTGTCGGCGTGGGCACGACGATGCTGCTGCATTGCGATCTCGTCTACGCATCCGAGACGGCCAAGCTGTCGATGCCGTTCGCGCAGTTGGGGCTCTGTCCGGAGGCCGCGTCGAGCTTGCTGCTGCCGCAGTTGGCCGGCTATCACCGCGCGGCGGACAAGCTGCTCTTCGGCGAGCCGTTCGACGCGAACGAAGCGCGCGAGCTGGGGCTGGTCAATCGCGTGCTGCCGGCTGGCGAGCTGGATGCCTTCGTGCGTACGCAGGCGCGCAAGCTGACGCTGCTGCCGCCCGCATCGCTGCGCGCCACCAAGCGCCTGATGAAGGAGGGCGCCACGCCGCAGATCGCCGAGCGCATGTCGGTGGAAGGCAAGCAATTTGGGGAAATGCTGCGTGCCCCCGAGGCGCGCGAGGCGTTCACGGCGTTCTTCGAAAAGCGCCGCCCGGATTTCTCCAAGTTCAACTGAGCGAATCGTTCACCTGCAAAAGAAAACCCGGCGCGAAGCCGGGTTTTTTCTTGGCCGTTGCCCCTTCAGAGCGGCGGCAGCACGCGCGGCTTGCGAGTCTCGTCGGTCGCCACGTAGGTGAGGGTGGCTTCCGTCACCTTGACGGTGGCGTGGCGACCGCTGGCGTGCATGCGTTGCGCATAGACCTCCACATCCACGGTGATCGACGTGCGCCCCGTCTTGACCACGTTAGCGTAGAAGCTCACCAGATCGCCCACGTACACAGGTTGCTTGAAGACAAACGAGTTGACCGCGATCGTGGCGACACGGCCGTTGGCGCGTACCACGGCTGGGATCGACCCGGCAATGTCCACCTGCGACATGATCCAGCCGCCAAACACATCACCGTGGACGTTGGCGTCGGACGGCATGGGCATCACGCGCACGGCGGGCTGCTTGTCGGCGGGCAGCGTGACGGTTTCAGTGGCGGCATGGGTATCGGACATGATGATGCAGGGCAGCATTGAGGCGGGAGGGAGGGCCCACCAGCGCGCCTGGGGCGCGCGCAGGTGATCGGTGGGAGAATACACAATCCGCCATTTTATTGCACCGCACATGCGCCGCTTTCCCGCCTCTTCCGAACCGCCTCCGCCGGGGGCTGCCCGCGGCGACTGGCGCACCATCAAGAGCCTGCTGCCGTATCTACTGGCCTACAAGTGGCGGGTGGCGCTGGCGCTGTCGTTTCTGATCGCGGCCAAGGTGGCAAACCTCGGTGTGCCGATGGTCATGAAGCGGCTGATCGATGCCATGAACGTGTCGCCGTCCGACCCGCGCGCGCTGCTGGTTGTGCCGGTGGGCATCATCATTGGTTACGGGCTGCTGCGGCTGTCGACGTCGCTGTTCTCGGAGCTGCGCGAAATCCTGTTCGCGAAGGTCACGGAGAGTTCGGTGCGCACGCTCGCACTGCAGGTGTTCCGCCATCTGCACGCGCTGTCGCTGCGCTTTCATCTGGAGCGCCAGACCGGCGGCATGAGCCGCGATATCGAGCGCGGCACACGCGGCATCCAGTCGCTCATCTCGTATTCGCTGTACAGCATCCTGCCGACGCTGGTGGAAGTCGGCCTCGTCATCACGTATTTCTTCGTGAAGTACGACGTGTGGTTCGCGCTCATCACGTTTTGCGCGCTGGTCAGCTACATCGTGTTTACGGTGACGGTGACGAACTGGCGCACGCACTTCCGCCGCAAGATGAACGAGCTAGATTCGCGCGCCAACCAGAAGGCGATCGATTCGCTGCTGAACTTTGAAACGGTCAAGTACTTCGGCAACGAAGACTACGAAGCACGTCGCTACGACGAGAACCTGAAGCACTACCGCGCCGCAGCCATCCGCTCGCAGAATTCTTTGTCGGTGCTGAACTTCGGCCAGCAGCTCATTGTGGCCACGGCGCTCATCCTGATCCTGTATCGCGCCACGCAAGGTGTGGCGGCGGGGCACATGACGCTGGGCGACCTCGTGCTGGTCAACACGCTGATGCTGCAGATCTACATTCCGCTCAACTTCCTGGGCGTGATCTACCGCGAGCTGAAGCAGGCCGTGACCGACATGGACCGCATGTTCAACCTGCTGCAGACCAACCGCGAAGTCGCCGACAAGCCCGACGCTCCGCCGCTGACGGTGCATGCGGGCGAAGTGCGCTTCGCGCATGTCGACTTCAGCTACGAAGCCAATCGCCAGATCCTGTTCGACGTGGATTTCACGATTCCGGCCGGCACGACCACCGCCGTCGTTGGGCAGAGCGGCTCGGGCAAGTCGACCCTGGCGCGCCTGCTGTTCCGCTTCTATGACGTGAAGTCGGGCGCTATCCAGATCGACGGTCAGGACCTGCGCGATGTCACGCAATCGAGCGTGCGCGCTGCCATCGGCATCGTTCCGCAAGACACGGTGCTCTTCAACGACAGCATCTACTACAACATTGCTTACGGCCGCCCGGATGCGAGCCGCGAAGAGGTGATTGAAGCCGCCCGCGCGGCGCAGATTCACCACTTTGTCGAATCGCTGCCCGACGGCTACGAGACGCAAGTCGGCGAGCGCGGCCTGAAGCTCTCCGGCGGCGAGAAGCAGCGTGTGGCGATTGCACGCACCTTGCTCAAGCGCCCGCCGATTCTCGTGTTTGACGAAGCGACGTCTGCGCTCGACTCGCGCACCGAGCACGCCATCCAGGAAGAGCTGATGCGCCTGGCGCAGAACCACACCACGCTGGTCGTTGCGCACCGGTTGTCGACCATCGTCCGTGCGCACCAGATTCTGGTGATGGAGCACGGTCGCATCATCGAGCGAGGCACGCATGAATCGTTGTTGCGTGCGGAAGGCCGTTACGCGCAGATGTGGCGCATGCAGGCACGCGAGCCAGAGCGCGTTGCCGAAGAAGCAGAAGACGCCCGAGCAGGTTGAGGGAGAGGCAATCCGATGGAACTCAAATGGCTGGAAGACTTCATCAGCCTGGCCGAGACGCGCAGCTTTTCGCGCTCGGCCGAGCTGCGGCATGTGACGCAGCCGGCGTTTTCGCGGCGCATTCAATCCCTCGAAGCCTGGCTCGGCAATGAGCTGATCGACCGATCAAGCTACCCAACTCGCCTGACGCCCGCCGGAGAGGTCTTCTACGAACAGGCTTTGGCGATGCTCGCCCAGGTGAGCGAGACGCGCGCACTGATGCGCGGCCAGCGTCCGGCCAGTGCGTCGACGATCGACTTTGCCGTGCCGCATACGCTATCGCTGACGTTCTTCCCCGGCTGGCTCGCGCAGGTGGAAGAGAAGATCGGCAAGCTGCAATGCAGGCTGCGCGCGCTTAATGTGCACGATGCGGTGATGACGCTGGTGGAGGGCGGCTGCGATCTCGTGATGGTCTATCACCACGCGCGGCAGATGATCCAGCTCGACCCCACGCGCTACGACATGCTGGTGCTGGGCACCGAGCGGCTTTCGCCGTTCTCCAAGCCCGATGCCAGCGGGCGGCCGATCTATCGACTCGTTCCCACCGCACGCAAACCCATCGCCTACCTGAGCTATACGCCCAATGCCTTTCTCGGGCGCATGGTGGATGTGCTGCTGGAAAACTCGCCGGTGGCGCCGCTGCTCGACAAGTGCTACGAAACCGACATGGCCGAGGCGCTCAAGGTGATGGCGCTGGCGGGCCATGGCGTGGCCTTCCTGCCCGAGAGTGCGGTGCGCGAGGATGTGGCAGCGGGTCGCCTCGTGCGCGCGGAAGGCAAGGGCGGCGGTACGTTGTCGATCGAGATGGAAATCCGGCTTTACCGTGAGCACCCCCAGAGCGGCGCACATGACCGTCGGCACCCCCAGTCCAAGCGCAAACGCGAGCTGATCGACACGCTGTGGAGCGCGCTGGCGGGCTGAACGGGCCATCGAATTCGACCCCGGGGTTATGCGTTCAATGCATAACCCGATGTAAAAATGGCATTGGATTTCGTTCCGGGCGGTCCCTAAGCTGGCGGGCATTTTGTGGGACTTGAAGGGCCTTACCGAGGCCCAAAAAAGGAAGACAGCCATGTCCAATGTCGCATCTCCGTCGACACTCCAGCACGCCATCCCGTCCTATCTGCCGGCCGACAATCTCGGCCCGTGGGGCATCTATCTGCAGCAGGTCGATCGGGTCACCCCCTATCTCGGCTCGCTTGCACGTTGGGTTGAAACGCTCAAGCGCCCCAAGCGCGCGCTGATCGTCGACGTGCCGATCCAGATGGACGACGGCCGCATCGCCCACTTCGAGGGCTACCGCGTGCAGCACAACACGTCGCGCGGCCCGGGCAAGGGCGGCGTGCGTTTCCACCAGGACGTGACGCTGTCGGAAGTGATGGCGCTGTCGGCATGGATGTCGGTGAAGAACGCCGCCGTGAACGTGCCGTACGGCGGTGCCAAGGGCGGTATCCGCGTCGACCCGCGCAAGCTGTCTTCCGGTGAACTTGAACGCCTGACACGCCGCTACACGAGCGAGATCGGCATCATCATCGGCCCGAACAAGGACATTCCGGCCCCGGACGTGAACACCAACGCGCAGATCATGGCGTGGATGATGGACACGTACTCCATGAACGAAGGCTCCACCGCCACTGGCGTGGTGACCGGCAAGCCGATCGCACTGGGCGGCAGCCTGGGCCGTCGCGAAGCCACTGGCCGCGGCGTGTTCGTGGTCGGCAGCGAAGCCGCACGCAACCTCGGGATCGACGTCAAGGGCGCGCGCGTGGTGGTGCAGGGTTTCGGCAACGTGGGCAGCGTGGCAGCCAAGCTGTTCCACGACGCTGGTGCCAAGGTCATTGCCGTGCAAGACCACAAGGGCATTGTGTTCAACGGCAACGGCCTGGATGTCGACGCGCTCATCAAGCACGTTGACCACAATGGCAGCGTGGCCGGCTTTGCTGCAGAGGCCGTCTCGCAAGACGACTTCTGGGCGCTGGACTGCGAATTCCTGATCCCGGCCGCGCTGGAAGGCCAGATCACTGCCAAGAACGCGCCTCATATCAAGGCAAAGATTGTCGTGGAAGGTGCAAACGGCCCGACGACGCCCGAGGCGGACGACATCCTGCGCGACCGGGGCATCCTGGTCTGCCCGGACGTGATCGCCAACGCTGGCGGCGTAACGGTCAGCTATTTCGAATGGGTGCAGGATTTCTCGAGCTTCTTCTGGACCGAAGACGAGATCAACCAGCGTCTGGTACGGATCATGCAAGACGCCTTCCGTGGCGTCTGGCAAGTGGCGCAGGACAACAAGGTTACTCTGCGTACGGCGGCGTTCATCATCGCCTGTACGCGGATTCTGCAGGCCCGCCAAGAGCGCGGTCTGTACCCCTGATCGGCAACGCGCTGGTCAATACCGGCGCGGTGCTCCAACAGGGTGCTGCACCGGTCTATCGCGTTGCTGCCGATCAGGCGGCCATGCGCGACGGTTGAAGAAAGCCGGTGCTCATGGGGCGAACCATAACGTTCCGGAGCACCGCACCATGAGAAGGGCGATGGCATCAACGTCGTCCTTCCCATCTCAAGTCGGGTTCGTTAAGCGACAGAGAGCGCACATCGGGCGGGCTTTATTTCCCCTTGTTTTTCCTTAGCAACTGGCGGCCATCCGCTCAAGCAACCGGGCCTGCGTGCCGATGTTGCAGAGCGTTGCCGTGCATGGCGCTGCGCGTCTTGTCCGGTTTTTCGGAAAAGCACAACGTAAGGTATCCGGTTGCTCGGAAAACGTGGTTGCGGCAGGGTCCGCGCCGGAGGAAAAACTCCGTTGGATTCAACGATTTAGTGGCAACACCAATACTGTCGCCAAACGTTTTTTGGTACAGTCCCGTCTTTCTCTTTCATGGTCAAAAGGAGACTTTCATGAACCTCGCCAAGCTGGCAACCGTGGTTGCTGCCGTTGGTGTCGCCGTTGGTGCGTTCGGCAGCGCTGCCCACGCAGAAGAGCTGACTGGTACGCTCAAGAAGATCAAAGACACCGGCACCATCACGCTGGGCGTGCGCGATTCGTCGATTCCGTTCAGCTACAACGTCGGCGGTGTCCGCACGATCGGCTATTCGTACGACGTCGCCACCAAGATTGCCGAGGACGTGAAGAAGCAGCTCGGCCTGAAGGACCTGAAGGTCAACGAGATCCCGGTCACTTCGCAGAACCGCATCACGCTGCTGCAGAACGGCACCATCGATCTGGAGTGCGGTTCGACCACGAACAACCTCGAGCGTCAGAAGCAGGCATCGTTCACGAACACCATCTTCATCATCGGCACGCGCATCATGGTGAAGAAGGATTCGGGCGTCAAAGATTGGGCAGACCTGAAGGGCAAGAACGTCGTGACCACCGCCGGTACGACTTCGGAACGCCTGCTGCGCAAGATGAACGATGAGAAGCAGATGGGCATGAACATCATCAGCACGAAGGACCACGGCCAGTCGTTCCTGACGCTGGAATCGGGCCGCGCTGTTGCGTTCATGATGGACGACGCCCTGCTGTACGGCGAGCGCGCCAAGGCCAAGAACCCGGCTGAGTGGGTGGTCGTGGCCAAGCCGCAATCGCGCGAAGCCTACGGCTGTATGGTTCGCAAGGACGACAAGCCGTTCAAGGCCCTGGCCGACAAGACGATCGCCGGCATGATGAAGGACGGCACGATCAACGCCGAATACAAGAAGTGGTTCGAGCAGCCGGTTCCGCCCAAGGGCGTGAATATGGAGTTCCCGCTGTCGGACGACATGAAGGCGCTGATCAAGAACCCGAACGACAAGGCTCTTGACTGATCGGCTCCCTCAACGGGCCTGATACAAGCGTCACCGAAACGGAAGGCAAAGGCCGGATAACAGGTCTTCTCCCTTCCGTTTCTTTTTGAGGGAACCATCATGAATTACCACTGGAACTGGGGCGTCTTCTTTACGGAAGCCGCCCAGAATCAGACCTATCTGGACTGGCTGCTGGCGGGGTTGAAGACCACCGTCGTGCTCGGCCTGTCTTCCTGGATCATCGCGCTCGTCATCGGCTCCGTGCTGGGCGTGCTGCGTACGGTGCCGAACAAGTGGCTGTCGGGCCTTGCCGCAGCGTACGTGGAAGTGTTCCGCAACATTCCGCTGATCGTGCAGCTCTTCATCTGGTACTTCGTCATGCCAGAACTCGTGCCGGGCGGCGACTACATTAAACAGATGAACCCCGCCACGGCGATGTTCCTGTCCGCGATGCTGTGCCTCGGTACCTTTACCGCGGCGCGTGTGTGCGAACAGGTGCGCTCGGGAATCAATTCGCTGCCGCGCGGCCAGCGCAACGCAGGCTTGGCGATGGGCTTCACGCTTGCACAGACGTATCGCTACGTGATGTTGCCGATGTCGTTCCGCATCATCGTGCCGCCGCTTACGTCGGAGTTTCTGAATATCTTCAAGAACTCTGCCGTGGCCTCGACGATCGGCTTGCTTGAGCTTGCCGCACAAGGCCGCCAGTTGGTCGACTACACCGCACAGCCGTACGAATCGTTCATCGCCGTGACGCTGATGTACATGCTGATCAACCTGACCGTTATGGGCCTCATGCGCTGGGTGGAAGCACGTTCCCGGCTGCCTGGCTTTATCGGTGGCAAGTAATCGGGCGAGGACTCTTCATGGCTTATCAATTCGATTTCTCGTCCATCAACGTCGACAACATGCGCGTGCTCGGCGAGGGCATGCTCCTTTCGCTCGAGATCACAGGTACGGCCATCCTGGTCGGCATCGTGTGGGGCACGCTGCTGGCGATGATGCGCCTGTCGGGCATCAAGCCGCTGCAGGTGTTCGGGCAGGCGTACGTGAACCTCTTCCGGTCCATCCCGCTGGTGATGGTGCTGCTGTGGTTCTTCCTGATCGTGCCGCAGGTACTGCAGAAAATCTTCAACCTGTCGCCGGCCACCGACATGCGCATGACGTCCGCGCTGGTCGCCTTCGCGCTGTTTGAAGCGGCGTATTACTCGGAGATCATCCGCGCCGGTATCCAGAGCGTCTCGCGCGGGCAGATGTTCGCCGCCTACGCGATGGGTATGACGTACGGCCAGGCCATGCGCCTGGTGATCCTGCCGCAGGCATTCCGCAACATGATTCCGTTGCTGCTCACCCAGGCCATCGTCCTGTTCCAGGATACGTCGCTGGTGTATGTGAGCGCGCTGTCGGACTTCTTTACGCAGGCATACAACATCGGTGAGCGCGACGGCCGTATCGTCGAGCTGCTGCTGTTTGCCGGCTTGTGCTATTTCGTGATCTGCTTCGGCGCCTCCGTGCTGGTGAAGCGACTTCAGAAGAAGGTGACCCAATGATCGAGATCAAGAACGTTTCCAAGTGGTACGGCAGCTTCCAGGTGCTGACCGACTGCACCACCAGCGTGAAGAAGAGCGAGGTGGTGGTGGTGTGCGGCCCGTCGGGTTCGGGCAAGTCCACGCTCATCAAGACCGTCAACGCGCTGGAGCCGTTCCAGAAGGGCGAAATCTTCGTCGACGGCACTTCGGTCGGCGCCAAGGGCACCAACCTGCCGAAGCTGCGTTCGCGCGTGGGCATGGTGTTCCAGAACTTCGAGCTGTTTCCGCACCTCTCGATTACCGAGAACCTGACGATTGCACAGCAGAAGGTGCTGGGCCGCTCGAAAGAAGAAGCCATGGCCAAGGGCCTGAAGTATCTGGATCGCGTGGGTCTGAAGGCGCACGCTGCCAAGTACCCGGGCCAGCTGTCGGGCGGTCAGCAGCAGCGGGTGGCAATCGCCCGTGCGCTGTCGATGGACCCGATCTGCATGCTGTTCGACGAGCCGACCTCCGCGCTGGACCCGGAAATGGTCAATGAAGTGCTCGACGTGATGGTGGAGCTGGCCAAGGAAGGCATGACCATGATGTGCGTGACCCACGAAATGGGCTTCGCTCGCAAGGTCGCCAATCGCGTGATCTTCATGGACCAGGGCCGCATCGTTGAAGACTGCGAGAAGGAAGAGTTCTTCGGCAACATCGACGCGCGTTCCGATCGCGCCAAGCAATTCCTGTCGAAGATCCTGTCGCACTGAAAATCGCTTCACGATCCTACTGCGCGACCCGATCTTGCCCCTGCGATGCTCGCCGTACCCATGTACGGCTGGGCTTCTCGGACCAACCTCAGGCCGCTCGCTACGGATTGTGAACCGATTTAAGCGCCGGGTTGGAGGCAACAAAAAGCCGCTCTATCAGGAGCGGCTTTTTGTTGGGCGATGATCATGTCAGGTGCAAGCCGTATTGGCCGCGTTGGCGATCTGCACGGCTTCCGGAATGGGCACCTTGGTCGCCATCGTCGCCTGGCCCGATTCAAACATCAGCAGCTCGCCCGGCGCGAATTGCGTCCAGACTTCGTTGTCGGTGAGCGGTGCGGTAGCGATGACAGCCACGCGATCGGCGGGCGTGGTGTATTTGGCGAAGTCGATCGTCATGTCGGCGTCGATCAAATGCGCCGTCGAGAACGGCCACTGCCGCACGATGTAATACAGCCGCGTTGAGCAATGCGCGAACTGCGCCTGCCCGTTGCAGAGCAAGAAATTGAACACACCGTAGCGGGTGATTTCCTTGGTGATGTCGGACAGCGCGTAGAACAGCTCGTTAAGCGGTGGCTGCGACCCCGGAAAGCGCTTGCGCAGCGCCTGCATGATGAAACAGAAGGCGAGTTCGCTGTCGGTATCGCCCACGGGCTGGTAGACGCCCGAGAGAAACGGCGAGAAGTTCTTCAGGTCGCCGTTGTGCGCAAAGATCCAATGCCGGCCCCACAGCTCCCGCATGAACGGATGGCAGTTTTCCAGCCGCACCGTGCCCTGCGTCGCCTTGCGGATGTGCGAGATGACGTTCTTGGACTTGATCGGGTAGCGCTTGACCAGTTCCGCCACCGGCGAGGTGCCGGCCGACTGATTGTCGATGAACAGGCGGCAGGCCTTGTCTTCGAAGAAGGCGACGCCAAAGCCGTCGGCATGGTGGTCGGTGACGCCACCGCGCGCGGCGAACCCGGTGAACGAGAACGTCACATCGGTCGGTTCGGCGCAGTTCATGCCCAGCAGCTGGCACATGGTAGGGGAAAAGTCGGATGCAATAAAATAACCATTATCCTGCCGGCTGCCGGGGGTGCCAAGCGCCTTCGTCTTCACGGCGCCGCGCCCCGCTGCCGGGCGTTGCGCACATGCCGCACGCCATCGCCCCCAGATTGCCCACACCGGACGTCATTCCCATGAAGCTCGATCGCACCGCCGCCCGTGCCCTCCTGCTGGAGAGCTACGCCGCCGCCGTGGGCGCGGCGGACCCACTGAAGATCGTCGCTGACTTCCTCCCCCCGCCGCATGCCGTGGGCAAGACGCTCGTGGTCGGCGCCGGCAAGGCGGCTGCGTCGATGGCGCTGGCGGTCGAACAGGCCTATGCCGGCCGCGCACAGATCGAAGGCCTGGTCGTCACGCGCTATGCGCATGGCCTGCCGACCGAGCACATCCGCGTTATCGAAGCCGGACATCCGGTGCCGGACGAGGCGGGCGAACAGGCGGCGCAGGAAATCCTGGATCGGGTTTGCGCGCTCACCGAGCGCGACCGCCTGATCGTGCTGGTTTCGGGTGGCGGCTCCAGCCTGCTGTCCCTGCCTGCCGAAGGCATCCCGATGGCCGATCTGAAGGCCGTGACGCGGGAGTTGCTGCGCTGCGGCGCGCCGATCACCGACATGAACATCGTCCGCAAGCACCTGTCGCGCATCCAAGGCGGGCGGCTTGCGGCCGCATCCCGCGCGCCGGTCACGACACTGATCGTCTCGGACGTGGCAGGCGATGACCCGAGCGCCATTGCCAGCGGCCCGACCGTGCCGGATGCGAGCACCTACGCCGATGCGCTGGCCATCATCAAGCGTTGGGGCGCGCATATACCCGATACCGTGCGCGCGCACCTCGAACGTGGCGCACGCGGCGAGATTGCCGAAACGCCCAAACCCGGCGACGCCTGTTTTGCACGCGTGACCAACCACGTCATCGCCACTGCGCAACAAAGCCTCCAGGCCGGTGCCCAGGTATTTGCGACGCGCGGCATCCACACCGCCATCCTCGGCGACACGGTGACCGGCGAGGCGCGTGAGGTCGCCCAGGTGTACAGCGCGCTGGCGAGGCAGGTGCGCCAGCACTGCACGCCGTTTGTGGCGCCGGTGGCACTCATCTCCGGTGGCGAATGCACGGTGACGATTCCGCCGGGCCTGACCGGCGGCCGCGGCGGGCGCTGCGCGGAGTTCCTGCTCTCGCTCGGTGTCACGCTCGAAGACATCGGTGATATCTACGCACTGGCCGCCGATACAGACGGCATCGATGGATCGGAGGACAATGCGGGTGCGCTGCTTGATCCCGGCTCCATCGCGCGCGCCGCCGCCAAGGGCGTTGCCGCCCGCGCCGCGCTCGATGCACACGACGCCTACGGTTTCTTTGCTGCCGCCGATGACTTGATCGTCACCGGCCCGACGCGCACCAACGTCAACGATTACCGCGTCATCCTCATTCTCTGATTCACGTTTTTGCTGACCGCTTCCGCACGCACCATGACCGACACTCTTACGATCGTCCGCCCCGATGACTGGCACCTGCACCTGCGCGACGGCGATGCGCTCGCCGATGTGGTGGGCGACACCGCGCGCCAGTTCGGCCGGGCGATCATCATGCCTAACCTCAAGCCGCCGGTGACCACCACCGCCCAGGCACGCGCCTACCGCGAGCGCATCCTCGCCGCGTTGCCCGCAGGCACGCAGTTCGAGCCGCTGATGACGCTGTACCTGACCGACAACACTTCGCCTGAGGTCATCCGGGAGGCCCGCGCCAGCGGTTTCATCCATGGCGTGAAGCTGTATCCGGCCGGCGCCACCACCAACAGCGATGCCGGCGTGACCGACCTGCGCCGCTGCGCCAAGACGCTCGAAGCGATGCAGGAAGTCGGCATGCCGCTGCTCGTGCACGGCGAGGTGACGGACCCGACCGTCGACATCTTCGATCGCGAGGCGGTCTTCATCGACACCGTGATGCTGCCGCTGCGCCGCGATTTCCCCGCGCTCAAGGTCGTGTTCGAGCACATCACCACCAAGCATGCCGCCGAATACGTGCGTGATGCGGAAGGCCCGGTTGGCGCAACCATCACCGCGCATCATCTGCTGTACAACCGCAATGCGCTGTTCGTCGGCGGCATCCGCCCGCATTACTACTGCCTGCCGGTGCTCAAGCGTGAAACGCACCGCCTGGCGCTGGTGGCAGCGGCCACCTCGGGCCACCCGCGCTTCTTCCTTGGCACCGACAGCGCACCGCACGCCAAGGGTGTGAAGGAACACGCTTGCGGCTGCGCCGGCTGCTACACCGCGCTGCACGCGATGGAGCTGTACGCCGAGGCCTTTGAAGACGCCAACGCGCTCGACAAGCTCGAAGGTTTCGCGAGCCTCCACGGGCCGGACTTCTACGGCCTGCCGCGCAACGCCGGCACGCTCACGCTCACGCGCTCGCAATGGCAGCTTCCCGCCGAAGTCCCGTTTGGCGAGCAGACGCTGGTGCCGTTGCGTGGCGGCGAGATGCTGCGCTGGAAGTCTGTCTGAGTTGGTGGCCGCTGATCTCGGTGCGATCGACTGGGGCCATCCGGCGTTCGCACCGCTCGCTGCAGTCGGCGCGCCGCTCGCAGACGCTATCGCGCGCGGCGCCGATCTTCGAGACGCACTGAATGCACAGCCGGCTGCGCAGGCGATCCGCACGTGCAGCGGCCAAGCCGTGCGCTTCATCCCGCAAGATGCGCTGCCGGCCGGCGCCGCCTACGAAGCACACATCGCCGCAACCGGCCAGGTGCCGACGCGGGACAATCTCCACGACTTTTTCAACGCCCTGATCTGGCTGCATTGGCCGCGTGCCAAAGCGGCGCTCAACGCGCGTCAGGCGCGGGCGATTGCGCAGGACGGGATTGGCACGGCACGCGGCACCGTCCGCGATGCCGCCACGTTGTTCGACGAAAACGCACTGATCTTCCTGCACACCCAAGACGCGCCGGAGCGCTATCTGACCGGGTTCGACTGGCGCGGCTTGTTCGTCGAGGGCAGGGCAACGTGGGGCGCCACGTGCGCGGTTCTGCCGTTCGGCCATGCGGTATTGGAAAAGCTGGTCGCGCCTTACAAGTCGATCACGGCCCATGCGTGGCCGGTGCGCGTGGCTGCGTTGCCGGCGGAGCGCCCCTCGCTCGACGCTGCACTGGCCGAGACGCTGCTGCACGCCGATCTCGCGCCCCGCCATTTCCGCCCGTTGCCCGTCATGGGGATACCCGGTTGGTGCAATGCCAATGAAGACGCCGGCTTCTATCTGGATGCGACGGTCTTTCGGCTCGGCCGGCGGCGCTTCGTACCTGAACAGTGCTAGACTCGCGCCTCGCGAAGCGGACCAGACAACCGCTGCTTTCGCCGCCTCGTGCGAGCGGAAGGGGAGGAAAGTCCGGACTCCATAGAGCAGGGTGATGGCTAACGACCATCCACGGTGACGTGCGGAATAGGGCCACAGAGACGAGTCTTCGCCCCGGCTTCGGTCAGGGCGAAGGGTGAAACGCGGTAACCTCCACCCGGAGCAATCCCAAGTAAGCAGGCGATGAAGCGGCTCGCTGAGTCTGCGGGTAGGGAGCTTGAGCCGGCTGGCAACAGCCGGTCTAGAGGAATGGTTGTCACGCCGCTGGTTTCGGCCACGCGGCGCACAGAATCCGGCTTATCGGTCCGCTTCGCTTCTTATTTATTCCGATGCCGTCGGCTGGGTGGCCAGGTCCACCAGTTCCAACGAGTGCGTGATCTCGGCCGTCTTGGCCAGCATGATCGATGCCGAGCAGTATTTCTCGTGCGACAGCTGCACGGCACGCTCTACCGTTTCCCGCTTCAGGTTGCGTCCCGTCACCGTGAAGGTGAAGTGGATGCGCGTGAAGACCTTCGGATCGGTCTCGGCGCGGTCGGCGTGCAGCTTGACGCTGCAGCCTTGCACGTCCTGGCGACCCCGCTTCAGGATCAGCACCACGTCATAGGCGGTGCAGCCACCGGTGCCCAGTAAGACCATTTCCATCGGGCGCGGTGCGAGGTTGCGGCCACCGCCGTCCGGGGCCCCATCCATCGTGACGAGGTGGCCGCTGCCGGTTTCCGCCAAAAAGGCCATGCCATCCGGGCCGGTCCAGCTCACAGTGCAATCCATGTCCAATCCTTGTGCAGAGGGTCGGCCAGCGCCGACGAAAAGCCACATTGTAGCCATCGGCCCTCGCCTGCGTTGGCCCCCTAGGGTGAACGCGGCTTGACAGTGATGCCCGTGCGAAAAGGTGCAACCCGCGACTTCTGCACCGAAATCGCGCCGAAATTGGAGGAATATCTCTAGTGAACAGCAATCCGCTTCGCAGGAAATGAACGCAAGGTATTGATGCATATAGGAATTTACCTGTTTTCCCTGATCTCGTTTGCTTTTCACATTACGAAATTAGATTTCGTAGTGCAAATTGCCTTGCGCATGCCCCAGAAATGGGTATAATTCGCACCATT
This sequence comes from Ralstonia sp. PBBBR1, assembly GCF_002256165.1. Lineage (NCBI taxonomy): Bacteria > Pseudomonadati > Pseudomonadota > Betaproteobacteria > Burkholderiales > Burkholderiaceae > Ralstonia > Ralstonia sp. PBBBR1. The sequence goes on from NZ_NKIL01000010.1 coordinate 164,741, forward strand.
GGATCGGCTGATGCGGTGCAACCCACCAAGTCAACGATCAGCAGGTGTCTCCTCCACCCTCCTCCTTTGGTGGATTCAAACCCAAGCTTGATGGCTTGGGTTTTTTTTCGTCCACTCGACTCGAGCGCCCCTTTTTCTTGTGTCAAGAGGTCTGCGCGGGGTACAATCGAAATCTTTTCCGGATTGCCCGCGGAAAAGAAATCCAGAGAGCCCGCACCAACAAGCGGGAAGGCGGGCCGGCGATGACCTCGCATGGGGTTGCGCAGGCGTCCGCAAGACGATCCGTTCGTGAGCAGTCTGAACGCAAGTTCTCAGCGCGATACGGGTCCACTCGGGCACTGACTCAATATTTGGAAAAATCATGAAGACCTTTTCCGCAAAGCCCCATGAGGTGAAGCGCGATTGGTACGTGATTGACGCGACGGACAAGGTCCTCGGGCGTGTCGCCAGCGAAGTGGCACACCGACTGCGCGGCAAGCACAAGCCCGAATTCACTCCGCACGTCGATACCGGCGATTTCATCATCGTCATCAACGCAGCCAAGCTGCGTGTGACGGGCGCCAAGACGACCGACAAGAAGTACTATCGCCACTCGGGTTACCCGGGCGGTATCTATGAAACGACGTTTGGCAAGATGCAGCAGCGTTTCCCGGGCCGCGCCCTGGAGAAGGCTGTGAAGGGCATGCTGCCGAAGGGTCCGCTGGGCTACGGGATGATCAAGAAGCTGAAGGTTTACGCCGAAGGCTCGCATCCGCACGAAGCTCAGCAGCCGAAAGCGCTGGAAATCTAAAGGGCCTAATCCATGATCGGAAACTGGAACTATGGCACCGGCCGCCGCAAGAGCGCTGTGGCACGTGTCTTCATCAAGTCCGGCAAGGGCGACATCATCGTCAACGGCAAGGCCATCAACGAGTACTTCGCTCGTGAAACCTCGCTGATGATCGTGCGTCAGCCGCTGGAACTGACCAACCACGCAGCTACGTTCGACATCAAGGTGAACGTGGTCGGCGGCGGTGAAACCGGCCAAGCCGGTGCTGTGCGTCACGGCATCACTCGCGCCCTGATCGATTACGATGCAACGCTCAAGCCCGCCCTGTCGAAGGCCGGTCTGGTGACGCGCGATGCACGTGAAGTCGAACGTAAGAAGGTTGGTCTGCGCAAGGCCCGCCGCGCCAAGCAGTTCTCGAAGCGTTAATCCGCTTCCTGCTGCTTCAGCAAAAAACCACACCCTCGGGTGTGGTTTTTTGTTTTGGAGCGTTCGAACCAAACAGTGTGATGTTTTCGGCGCCTTGCTTACCCTTTGCAACAGCTCCGACATGTCCGCAGGACTACAATTCACATCTCGTTAGCGTTCGCCCCGTATGATGCAATCCGCTATTTCTCCTAATCCGATTCTGATTCGTAACGCGGGTCGGGAGGCGGGCGCATGAAGGCGCGTCGCTTGTTGCGCCGCGCTTCCGTGCTCGCTCCGAACGTCACAGTACGTTCGCGTCTGCCTTGGCCGGTGACGGTGTTGCTGGTTGCAGTGGTACTTGGGCTTGCGGCCGCAGCGGCGCTGTGGGCCTTCGAGGAAGGGCGCCGTCTGACCGGTCCGCACGACGCCGATTTGCGTGCAATGAACCGCGAGCTGACCGCCAGGCTGGCCGCCGTGCAGGCCGAACGCGATAAGCTTTCTGCATCCGCCGGCACCGTGGATGCCCGTCTGGGTATCGCTGAAGGCGCTCAGGCGCAAATGGCCGAGCAACTCAAGGCGCTGGAAACCGAAAACGCGCAGTTGAAGGAAGATCTGGCTTTCTTTGACAGCCTGTTGCCCGCGCCCACCAATTCCGCGGGCATTTACGTGCGCAGCTTCCGCATCGCGCCGGACGAGGCGCAACCGACGCGCATGCGGTTCCGCGTTCTGTTGATGCAGGGCGGGGGCAAGGCGTTCGCACCCGTCTCCGAATTCGAGGGGCAATTGGCGCTCACGCTCAACGTGGTGCAGGCTGGCAAACCTGCTACGATCGATTTCCCGGGCGCTGCGGCCAGCGGATCACCCGCCACCAGCGCCCGCGTCAAGCTCACGCACTACCAGCGCCTCGAGGGCTGGGTGGACGTGCCCCCTGGCACCACGGTGCAGTCGGTGATGGTGAAAGTGCTGCAGAACGGCAAGATCAAAGCGAGCCAGAGTTTTTCCATCTGACGGGCATTGTCCTGTCGAGGATCTGTACACAGAGGAGTCGACGATGCTGTTTGGCAAAAAGAAAGGGCTGGCGATTGAAACGCTACTGGGGGCCCGTACCAAGCTGGAGGGGGATCTGCGCTTTTCGGGCGGTCTGCGGATCGACGGCGAGATCAAGGGCAACATTTACGGCGATCCGGACAAGCCAAGCATGCTGGTGATTACCGACAGCGCACGCGTTGAGGGCGAAGTGCATGTTGGGCACCTGATCCTGAACGGCACGGTCGTTGGCCCCGTGCACGTGGCAGAACTGTTGGAGTTGCAGCCGAAGGCGCGCATCGAAGGCAACGTCCAATATGCAGCGCTGGAAATGCACCAAGGTGCCGTTGTTATGGGCACGTTGACGCACGCGACGCCTGGCGATGTGAAGTTGCTGCCCAATCTCAAGCTGGCGTCCAACCAGGATTGATCACATCCCGCGCCGGCCGTTGCTGGCGCACCGCACAATGCCCACTTGAAACGCGGGGCTTCGGCACGATTTGCAGCTTGCGCTTAAAATACAGGCAAGTTTCAGACGTTCCCACAGGAGATTTTCATGAACGCAGTCGCGCAGGCAGCCACGCCCGATGTGAACGAGGTTCCGGCTCCGCTGGTCTTTACCGACAGCGCTGCGGACAAGGTCAAGCAACTGATTGAAGAGGAAGGCAACCCGGAGTTGAAGCTGCGCGTGTTCGTGCAAGGCGGCGGGTGCTCGGGCTTCCAGTACGGCTTCACCTTTGACGAAGAGACCAACGAAGACGATACGACCATGACCAAGAATGGCGTGTCACTCTTGATCGACTCGATGAGCTACCAGTACCTGGTGGGCGCCGAGATCGACTACAAGGAAGACATCAACGGCGCGCAATTCGTCATCAAGAACCCGAATGCTTCGACCACGTGTGGTTGCGGCTCGTCGTTCTCGGTCTGACGCCTCCCTCGCTTAAAAGAAAAAGCGCACTTCGGTGCGCTTTTTTGTTGCCCGTGACCCGTCCTGAATAAGGTTGACACTTTTTCCCCGCCAGGGAGTGAGGGTCAAGATGGAAGGGCAGAAGAAGCGAACGCAGAGGGACTACACGCTGGCTTTTAAGTTGGCAGTGGTTGAGCAGGT
>NZ_NKIL01000001.1:0-1217 GCF_002256165.1 Ralstonia sp. PBBBR1
TCGGTGTCGTTGGCCAGCTCGATGACCTCGGCCTCGTCCTTGAAGCGGAACAGCGGCGCCAGCGGGCCGAAGGTCTCTTCCTTGGACACCTTGGCGCTCTTGGGCACGTCGGCGAGGATGGTCGGCTCGAAGTAGCTGCCACCGTTGGCGTGGGCCTTGCCCCCGGCGATGACCTTGGCGCCCTGGCTCACGGCGTCGTCGATGTGCTCCTTGACCTTGGCCGCGGCCTTGGCATCGATCAGCGGGCCGATGGTCACGCCTTCCTCCAGGCCGTTGCCGACCTTGAGCTTGGCCACGGCGGCCTTGAACTTCTCGGCGAAGGCGTCGTACACGCCGTCCTGGATATAGAGACGGTTGACGCAGACGCAGGTCTGGCCGGCGTTGCGGTACTTGGAGGCGATGGCGCCTTCCACGGCCTTGTCCAGGTCGGCGTCGTCGAAGACGATGAAGGGCGCGTTGCCGCCCAGCTCCAGCGACAGCTTCTTGATGGTGGGCGCGCTCTGCTCCATCAGCTTGGCACCGATCTCGGTAGAGCCGGTAAAGGAGATCTTGCGCACGATGGGGCTTTCGGTCAGCTCGGCGCCGATCTCGGCGGCGGAGCCGGTGACCACGCTCAGCACGCCCTTGGGAATGCCGGCGCGCTCGGCCAGCTCGACCAGGGCCAGCGCCGAATAGGGAGTCTGGCTGGCGGGCTTGATCACCATGGTGCAGCCGGCGGCCAGGGCCGGACCGGCCTTGCGGGTGATCATCGCGGTGGGGAAGTTCCACGGCGTGATGGCGGCGGTGACGCCGATGGGCTGCTTGATCACCAGGATGCGCTTGTCGGCCTGGTGGCCGGGGATGGTGTCGCCATAGATGCGCTTGGCTTCCTCGGCGAACCACTCGATGAAGGAAGCGGCATAGGCGATCTCGCCCTTGGCTTCGGCCAGCGGCTTGCCCTGCTCCAGGGTCATCAGCCGGCCCAGGTCGTCCTGGTTCTCGATCATCAGCTCGTACCAGCGCCGCAGCTTGGCCGAACGCTCCTTGGCGGTCAGGGCCCGCCAGGCCGGCAGGGCGCGGTTGGCGGCGTCGATGGCACGCTTGGTCTCGGCGCGGCCGAGCTTGGGAATGGTGCCCAGGGTCTCGCCGGTGGCCGGGTTGTCCACGCTGACGGTGGCGCCGCTGTCGGCGTCGATCCAGGCACCGTCGACATAGGCTTGCTGGCGAAACAGGGAAGC
>NZ_NKIL01000011.1:0-152461 GCF_002256165.1 Ralstonia sp. PBBBR1
GCTGACCGCGCTGGCGGTGATGGCCAGCTCGTCGGCCGCGCGCTCGAAGCTGCCCAACCGCACCGCGGCGTCAAAGGCACGCAGGCCGTCGATCGAAGGGAAGCGCAGATCGGGCGCGGCAGGCATGCCGGGCACTCTGGCTGCGCTGGCCTGCAGGCCTCAGCCGCAGCTGCTGCCGCCGCAGCCGGTCACACCCGCTTCGGCGGTGGCCAGCGCGCCTTCACGGCATTGGCCGGTGGCGGGGTCGAAGCCCAGGCTGTCCAGGTGCTGGGCCAGCGCGGCGTCCATCATCTGGGCATGCTGGGGGAACCACACCGCCAGTTCATCCACCGCCAGGCGCAGGGGCTCGAAGTCGCTGCCTTCGCGGGCGCGCTTGGCGCATTCCTGCATCACCTGCAGCACTCGTCGGACAAGTTCATCATCGCGCCGGGCATCAAGGGCCTCGTGATGCTGGTGTTCACGCTGCCGTCGTACCCGTACGTGTTCAAGGTCATCAAGGACTACTTCCCGCCGCCCAAGGAAACCACGCGCGAGCTGATCAAGAGCAAGTATCAGCTTGTGAAGCGTCACGACCGCGTGGGACGCATGGCCGATACGCTGGAGTATTCCGACGTGGCCTTCCCGCTCTCGCGCTTTGACGACGACCTGATCAAGGAGCTGGAAAAGCACGCGCCTTCGATGGTCGAATACCAGCGCAGCGAAGACGGCGGCGAAGAGATCGTCATCCGCCACGTCTACATCGAGCGCCGCATGACGCCGCTGAACATCTGGCTGCACGAAGGCACCGATGCGCAGGTCGAGCACGGCATCATCGAATACGGCAACGCCATCAAGGAACTCATTGCCGCGAACATCTTCCCGGGCGACATGCTGTACAAGAACTTTGGCGTGACGCGCCACGGCCGCGTGGTCTTCTACGACTACGACGAGATCGAATACCTCACCGACTGCAACATCCGCACCGTGCCCGAACCGCGCACGGAAGAAGAAGAAATGTCCGGCGAGGTCTGGTACAACGTCGGCCCGCACGACATTTTTCCCGAGACGTACCGCACGTTCCTGCTGGGCGACCCGCGCGTGCGCGAAGCCTTCCTCAAGCACCACGCAGACTTCTTTGAAGCTTCCATGTGGCAGGGGTACAAAGAGCGCCTGCTCTCCGGGCAGATGCACGATTTCTACGCGTATGACGCAGCCGAACGCTTCGTCAATCGCTACGGCGCGAGCGCGCCCGACAACGCAGCACAAGACAACACGACGCTGCAGCGCGCCGCCGCTTAACCCTCTCAACACGACGGGAAACCATGCCACAACGCATCAAAGAGCTGTTCGAGAACAACCGGAAGTGGGTCGAGCGGGTCAACGCTGAAGACCCGGCGTTTTTCTCGAATCTGGCCAATCAGCAGAACCCGGAATACCTCTGGATCGGCTGCTCGGATTCGCGCGTGCCGGCCAACCAGATCATCGGCTTGCCGCCGGGCGAGGTGTTCGTCCACCGCAACATCGCCAACGTCGTCGTGCACTCGGACTTGAACTGCCTGTCAGTCCTGCAGTTTGCGGTGGAAGTGCTGAAGATCCGGCACATCACGGTGGTGGGCCATTACGGCTGTTCGGGCGTGAAGGCCGCGCTGACGAAGCAACGCTTCGGCCTAGCTGACAACTGGATTCGTCACGTGCGGGATGTGGCCGAGCAGCATGAAACGTATCTCGGCACGGTAGTCCGTGAGCAGGATCAGCATGACCGGCTGTGCGAGCTGAACGTGATTCATCAGGTCAACAACGTGTGCCTGACGACGATCGTGCAGGACGCGTGGGATCGCGGGCAGCCGCTGACGGTTCATGGCTGGATCTACGGCGTGAAGGACGGGATGCTGCGCAATCTTGGAATGGCGGCGAGTTCGAATGAGGAACTGCATGCGCAGCTTGCTGATGCTTGGTTGAACTATGGGAAGGAAGGGAGTGTGCCTAGTCCGGTGGGGTTTTGATTTCTTTTGAGTTTGGGGTGGGTTGTTTTGTTTTGGGTTCATCCCTTGTTTCATCCCCTGCCGGGGCTGACTCCCTTTCTTTGTCTTGCCAAAGAAAGTAAGCAAAGAAAGGCGCGCCCGAGATGGCGAAAGACTCCTTGAATTTATGTCGCAGGGAGGGGAAGGGAAAAACTCGCTGCGCTCAGACAGTTTCCCTTCCTTTTTCCTCCCTGCAACAGAAATTCAAGGCGCCATCTAGGGCAGTAACGTCAACGGCCAAACCGTCGATCACATGTGCAGTAGCGATCGGCAGCACAACGCGAAGCAGAGCGAGCAACACAGCAACAAACAAGAGCCACCTAGGACAGCACACAGATTGTGTGGCCGTACCCTGCCCTAGATGGCGCCTTGAATTTGTGTAAGCGGGCGGAACAAAGACGGGGAACTGTCTGAGCGCAGCGAGTTTTCCCCGTCTCCGCCCGGTTACACAAATTCAAGGAGGGGGTCGCCATCTCGGGCGCGCCTTTCTTTTGCCTACTTTTCTTTGGCAAGACAAAGAAAAGTAGGTCGTGCCCGGCAGGGTACGAAATAGGGGTGAACCACCAACAACGACCCCACTAGCAAGAGACACACAACCCCTGCACCAAAAGTGCAGAACATGTCCCAAGCACAGTTCCAGGAGATTGCAGCAATGTCCGACCGCATCGTCATCGCCTCAGCAGCCCGTACCCCGATGGGCGCTTTCCAGGGCGAACTCGCCAGCCTCACTGCCCCGCAACTCGGCGCCGCTGCCATTCGCGCCGCGGTCGAACGTGCGGGCTTGAAACCGGAACAGATCGAAGAAGTCATCATGGGCTGTGTTCTGCCTGCGGGCCAGGGGCAGGCACCGGCACGCCAGGCCGCATTGGGCGCGGGCCTGCCGCTGTCGGTCGGCTGCACCACGGTCAACAAGATGTGCGGTTCGGGCATGCGCGCAGCCATGAACGCGTATGACGCACTGCTCGCGGGCTCGGTCGACGTGGTGGTCGCGGGCGGCATGGAAAGCATGACGAATGCGCCGTACCTGATCCCGAAAGGCCGCGGCGGTTACCGCATCGGCCACGGCATGATCTACGACCACATGATGCTGGACGGCCTGGAAGATGCATACGACAAGGGCCGCGCCATGGGCACCTTCGGCGAGGACTGCGCCGAGAAGTACGGCTTCACGCGCGAAGCCCAGGACCACTTCGCGATGACGTCCGTGCGCCGCGCGCAAGAGGCCACCGAATCCGGCGCATTCCGCTGGGAAATCACGCCCGTTACCGTGTCGAGCAAAGCGGGCGACACCGTCATCGACACCGATGAAGGCCCGCGCCGCATCAAGGTCGACAAGATCCCCTCGCTCAAGCCCGCGTTCAAGAAAGACGGCACGGTGACGGCCGCGTCGTCTTCGTCGATCAACGATGGGGCGGCTGCGCTGGTGATGATGCGCGAGTCGACTGCCAAGCAACTCGGCATCACGCCGCTGGCGGTGATGCTGGGCCACACCACGCACGCACAGGCACCGGGCTGGTTCACCACGGCGCCGGTCACAGCCATCGACAAGCTGTTCAAGAAGCTCGACTGGAACTCGGGGAACGTCGACCTGTTCGAGATCAACGAGGCGTTTGCCGTGGTGCCGATGGCCGCGATGCACGACCTGCACATCCCGCACGAGAAGGTGAACGTGAACGGCGGCGCATGCGCGCTGGGCCATCCGATCGGCGCATCCGGCGCGCGCGTGATCGCGACGCTGCTGGGCGCGCTGCAACACCGTGGCGGCAAGCGCGGTGTGGCCAGCCTGTGCATCGGCGGCGGTGAAGCCACGGCCGTCGGCATCGAACTCTACTAAGACACGCGCATGACGAACGCAACGTCCCGCCGCACGCGTACCGCGCTCATCCTGGGCGCGTCGCGCGGCATCGGTCTGGAGACCGTCAAGCAATACCGATCGGATGGCTGGCGCGTGATCGCCACCGTGCGCTCGCAAGCAGCCGCACAAGAATTGCAGGCGCTGGGCGCGGAAACGCACGTGCTTGATCTGACTGACGCCAATGCCGTCGCCGGCCTCGCGTGGAAGCTCGACGGCGAAGCGCTGGACGTGGCGATCTACGTGGCGGGCATCTACGGCCCGCGCACGCAGGGCGCCACGCCCGTCAGCCAGGCCGATTTCGATGCCGTGATGCACACCAACGTGTGGGCCCCGATGGGCGTGCTGCCCGCCGTGCTGCCGATGGTGGAAGCCGGACGCAATGGTGCGGACGAGCCTGGCGGCGTGCTCGCCGTCATCTCCAGCCGCATGGGCAGCATCGGCGACATGGCGGGCAACGGCGGCTGGCTGTATCGCGCGAGCAAAGCGGCGGTGAATGCCGTATTGCGCGGGGTGTCGATCGACGCCAAGAACGCCACATGCCTGACGTTCCACCCCGGTTGGGTACAGACCGACATGGGCGGTGCAGGCGCGGCCATCACGCCGCAGGAGAGTGTGGCTGGCATCCGCCGCGTGATCGCCGGCGCCACGCGCGCCGACAACGGCGGGTTCCGCAACTACGACGGCAGCGTCATTGAATGGTGAGGCCAGAACGATGCTGCTGACCCAAGAGCAAGAGATGATTCGCGACGCCATCCGCACCTTCGTGCGCGAGGCGATCGCGCCGCATGCAGCCGCGTGGGACCGCGATGCGACGTTCCCGAAAGACGTGCACCGCCAACTCGGCGAGCTTGGGGCCTATGGCGTGGCCGTGCCGGAAGAACTCGGCGGCGCGGGACTCGACTACCTGTCGCTGGCGCTGATCCTGGAAGAAATTGCTGCCGGCGACGGCGGTACCTCCACCGTCATCAGCGTGAACAACTGCCCCGTGTGCAGCATGCTGATGGCGTTTGCGAACGACGCGCAGAAGCAGCAGTGGCTCGTGCCGCTGGCGCGCGGCGAGATGCTCGGCGCGTTCTGCCTGACCGAGCCGCATGTCGGCTCCGATGCATCGGCGCTGCGCACCACGGCCGTGCGGGATGGCGACCATTGGGTGCTCAACGGCGTGAAGCAGTTCATCACCAGCGGCAAGCATGCCGACGTGGCGATCGTCATGGCCGTGACGGACAAGACCGCAGGCAAGCGCGGCATCAGCGCGTTCCTGGTGCCGACCAACACACCGGGCTACATCGTCGCGCGGCTCGAAGACAAGCTGGGCCAGCACTCGTCCGACACGGCGCAGATCGTGTTCGAAGACTGCCGCATCCCCGCCGATTGCCTGCTGGGCGAAGAAGGCGCGGGCTACAAGATGGCGCTGTCCGGGCTGGAAGGCGGGCGCATCGGCATTGCCGCGCAGAGCGTGGGCATGGCGCGTGCGGCCTTTGAAGCCGCGCTGGCATACGCCAAGGAGCGCGAAAGCTTTGGCCAGCCGCTGTTTGCGCACCAGGCCGTGCAGTTTCGGCTGGCAGAGATGGCGACGCGCGTGGATGTGGCGCGGCAGATGGTCTGGCATGCCGCCAGCCTGAAAGACGCCGGGCTGCCGTGCCTGAAAGAGGCGGCCATGGCCAAGCTCAACGCCAGCGAGATGGCCGAGCGCGTGTGCTCCGATGCCATCCAGGTCTTTGGCGGTTACGGCTATGTCAGCGACTTCCCGGTGGAGCGCATCTACCGCGACGTGCGCGTGTGCCAGATCTACGAAGGCACGAGCGATATCCAGAAAATCTTGATCGCCCGCGCGCTGGCGTAGGCAGTTTTGGGAAAGGCGCAGCACAACAAGGGGAGCACACCATGAACGGGGCCATCGATTTCTACTTCGACTTCTCGTCGCCGTACGGCTACTTCGCCAGCACGCGCGTGGAGGAGCTCGCCCAGCGGTACAACCGGGCGACGGCATGGCACCCGATCCTGCTGGGGGTCGTCTTCAAGACCACCGGCGGCTCCCCGCTGCCTCAGGTGCCGCTCAAGGGCGATTACGCGTGGCGCGATTTCGAGCGTACCGCGCGCTTCAACGGCATTGAATACCGCAAGCCGACGCACTTCCCGCTGCCCACGCAATACGCCGCGCGGGCCACGCTGTGGGTGCATGACCATCACGGCGGGGACCGCGCGATCGACTTCGCACGGGCCGTCTACCGCGCACTGTTCGTTGACGACATCAACATCGGTGAGCCGACCGAGGTCATGAAGATTGCCGACGCGATGGGCATCGACGGCGCCGCACTCAACGCCGGCGCAAGCAGCCAGCAGATCAAGGACCAGCTCAAGGCCGAGATCGACCTGGCGATGTCGCGCGGCGTGTTCGGCTCGCCCTACGTGATCGTCGACGGCGAGGCGTTCTGGGGCTTCGACCGCTTTGACCAGATTGAAGCGTTGCTGCGCGACGGACGGATATAAGGCCACATCCACAACGGCGGCAGATGCACGAACCGCCGCCAACGAACCAACAACGAAGAGCGCATGACTGCAGTGACCTCCTCTGTTTCGAACCACCCGCGCTTTGACGCGATCCTCTTCGATTGCGACGGCGTGCTGGTCGACAGCGAACCCATCGTCAACCGCCTGATCTGGGAGATGCTGATCGAGCTTGGCATCGACATCAGCCTGGAAGATTCCATCCAGCGTTTCCTCGGCAAGGCCATCCGCGAAGAGCTGGATGCGATTGCCGAGATGCGCGGCGCACCGCTACCGCCAAACTGGTTGTCTACCTTCCAGGCGCGACGCAACGTGCTGCTCGAAGCCGAAGTGGAAGCCGTGCCGCATATCGGGCACGCCATCGATGTGCTCTCCAGGCTCGGCCTGCCGATGGCCGTGGCTTCCGGAGCGGACCGCATGAAGGTGGAGCTGCAACTCAACCGCACCGGTCTGATCGAGCATTTCCAGCCGACGGACGTACGCATCTTTTCGGCCACCGAAGTCGCGCGCAGCAAGCCCGCGCCCGACGTGTATCTGCTCGCCGCCAGCAGCCTCGGGGTATCGCCCTCGCGCTGCCTGGTGATCGAAGACAGCCCCACGGGCGTTACCGCCGGGCACGCAGCCGGCATGACGGTGCTGGCGTACGCGGGCCGCAATGCACCAGGCCCGCTGATTGCCGCCGGCGCCACACGCACGTTCACCGACATGCGCGAACTGCCGGAGTTGCTGGCCTGATGCCTGCTGCACAAACCCAGCCCATCGGCCCGGCCGACGCGTGCCCTTGCGGCAACGGCGCCTATGCGCGCTGCTGCGGCCCGTTCCACGCGGGCGACGCCGTGGCGGCTACGGCCGAGCAACTCATGCGCTCGCGCTACAGCGCGTACGTGCTGGGCGACACGGCGTACCTGCGGCGCACGTGGCATCCGTCCACCTGCCCTGTCGACCTGGAAACCAGCGATGCAGACGCCGCCGCCACGCGCTGGCTCGGCCTGGACGTCAAGCGCCACACGCCGCAAGACGCCACGCACGCGACGGTCGAATTCGTCGCCCGCTACAAGGTGGGCGGCCGCGCGCATCGCCTGCACGAAACCAGCCGCTTCGTCCGCCTGGACGCCAGCGGCGCTGAATCCGCCGAAGGCCGTTGGCTGTACGTCGACGGTACCTTCCCTGACTGAACCGCACCGACCTTCCCGCACCGCTGCCATGCCGACGCTAGAGACCAAGCTGAACCCCCGCGCTGAAGACTTCAAGGCCAACGCCGATACCATGCGCGCACTCGTCGCCGACTTGCGCGACAAGGTTGCGCGCATCGCCCAGGGCGGCGGTGACGACGCCCGTGCCAAACACCTCGCCCGCGGCAAGTTGCTGCCGCGCGACCGCGTGCAGCAACTGCTCGACCCGGGCACGCCGTTCCTGGAGTTCTCGCAACTGGCGGCGTATGGCATGTACGACAACGCCGCGCCCGGCGCCGGCATCATCACCGGTATCGGCCGCATCTCGGGGCAGGAATGCGTGATCGTCTGCAACGACGCCACGGTCAAGGGCGGCACCTACTACCCGATGACCGTGAAGAAGCACCTGCGCGCGCAGGAGATCGCCGAGCAGAACCACCTGCCCTGCGTCTATCTGGTCGATTCCGGCGGCGCCAACCTGCCGAACCAGGACGACGTGTTCCCCGATCGAGATCACTTCGGTCGCATCTTCTACAACCAGGCCAACCTGTCATCGAAGGGCATTCCACAGATCGCGGTGGTGATGGGCTCATGCACGGCGGGCGGCGCGTATGTGCCGGCCATGAGTGATGAGTCGATCATCGTCAAGGAACAGGGGACGATCTTCCTGGCAGGCCCGCCGCTGGTGAAGGCCGCGACCGGCGAAGTGGTGAGCGCCGAAGACCTCGGTGGCGCCGATGTGCACACGCGGCTGTCGGGCGTGGCGGATTACTTCGCCAACAACGATTCGCACGCGTTGGCGCAAGCCCGCAGCATCGTCGCGCACCTGAACCGCCGCAAGCCGGAGCAGGTGCAGATTCATGCTCCCGTCGAGCCGCGCTTTCCCGCAGAAGAACTCTACGGCGTGATCCCGACCGACACGCGCAAGCCGTTCGACGTGCGCGAGGTCATCGCCCGCATCGTCGACGATTCCGCCTTCGATGAATTCAAGGCGCGCTATGGCACGACGCTGGTCTGCGGCTTTGCGCGCATCTGGGGTTACCCGGTCGGCATCATCGCCAACAACGGCATTCTTTTTTCAGAGGCGGCACTCAAGGGCGCGCACTTCATCGAGCTGTGCTGTCAGCGCAAGATCCCGCTGGTGTTCCTGCAGAACATCACCGGCTTCATGGTGGGCCGCAAGTACGAAAACGAAGGCATCGCCAAGAACGGCGCGAAAATGGTGACGGCCGTGGCAACGGCGCAGGTGCCCAAGTTCACGGTCATCATCGGCGGCTCGTTCGGCGCGGGCAATTACGGCATGTGCGGCCGGGCGTATTCGCCGCGCTTCCTGTGGATGTGGCCGAACGCGCGCATCTCTGTGATGGGCGGCGAACAGGCCGCAAGCGTGCTCGCCACCGTGCGCCGCGACGGCATCGAAGCCAAGGGCGGCCAGTGGAGCGCCGATGAAGAGGCCGCGTTCAAGGCGCCGATCCGCGACCAATATGAGCGCCAGGGCCATCCGTACTACGCCAGCGCACGCCTGTGGGACGACGGCGTGATCGACCCCGCCGACACGCGCAGCGTGCTGGGCCTCGGCCTGTCGGCGAGCCTGAACGCGCCCATTGGCGACATGAACTTCGGCGTGTTCCGCATGTAAGCGGGCCGTCAATCGAACAGGAATATTTGCAGTGAACAGCAACACCGCGCGAACGTGGCGCAGCGCCTTGGCAGCCGTTGGCTGCGCGCTGCTGCTTGCGGCCGCGCATGCGAGCGAAACCGCTCAGTCCGGCATCAGCGAGATCATCGTGGAGGTGCCCAAGTCTGCGGGCATCTTCACCCTCAAGCTGGAGACGACCGTCTACAAGCCGGCCGGCGACGGCCCTTTTCCGCTCATCGTGCTCAATCACGGCAAGGCGCGCGGCAAGGCGGCATTCCAAGCGCGTGCCCGTTACAGCGAGCAGGCTGCGGCGCTGGTCGCGCGCGGCTACGTAGTGGCCATCCCGATGCGGCAGGGGTTCGCCAAATCCGGCGGCGCGTATATCGGCAGCGGTTGCAACGTGGAAGCCAACGGCATCATCCAGGCCGAAGACGTGGTGGCCACGCTCGACTACATGACCGCGCAGCCGTACGTGGACCGCAACCGCATCGTCGTCATGGGCCAGTCGCACGGCGGCCTGACCACGCTGGCCTTCGGTACCATCGCCTACCCGGGCGTGCGCGGGCTGGTGAACTTTGCCGGCGGCCTGCGCAACGACACCTGCGTCGATTGGGAAGGCAACCTAGTGCGCGCGTTCGAGACGTACGGCCGCCAGTCGCGCTATCCGTCGCTCTGGTTCTACGGCGACAACGACAGCTACTGGCCCAAGCCGATGCCCGACAGGATGTTCGCGGCCTACACGAGTGCGGGCGGAAAAGGCCGGCTGGTGGATTTCGGCACCTTCAAGAGCGACTCGCACGGCATGTTCGCAAGCCACGCGGGGTTGGGCATCTGGCTGCCGCAGGTCGACGCCTTTCTGCGCGAACTTGGCTTGCCCGCCGGCCCGGTGCAAGCGGTGGCACCAGGCAGCAACGCTGAAGCATCCGGCGCAGACGACCCCAAGTCCGACACCAACAAGGACCCCGAATGAACACTTTCGAGACCCTCGCCTTCGCACAGAACGGCGCCGTCGCCACGCTCACGCTGAACCGGCCCGACGTGCGCAACGCCTTCAACGAGACCGTCATCGCCGAGCTGACCGGCGCGTTCCGCGCGCTGGCCGATGAGCCGGGCGTGCGCGCCATCGTCCTGACGGGCAACGGCGCGGCCTTCTGCGCGGGTGCCGACCTGAACTGGATGAAGAAGATGGCCGGCTACTCCGATGACGAGAACCGCGCCGACGCCCTGCGCCTGGCCGAAATGCTGCGCGCCATCTACACGTGCCCCACGCCCGTGATCGCGCGCGTGCAGGGCGACACCTATGCCGGCGGTGTCGGCCTGGTCGCCGCGTGCGACATCGTCGTCGCCGTCGACACGGCCAACTTCTGCCTGTCGGAAGCGAAGCTCGGCTTGATCCCGGCCACCATCAGCCCGTACGTGATTCGCGCCCTGGGCGAGCAGGCGTCGCGCCGCTACTTCATCACCGCAGAACGCTTTTCCGCTGCCGAAGCGCATCGCCTCGGCCTCGTGCATGAGCTGGTGAGCGCAGACGCCCTCGACGCCAAGGTGGCCGACATCACCGCCGCGCTCGTCGCCAACAGCCCGAACGCGGTGCGCGAGAGCAAGCGCCTGGTGCGTGAAGTCTCTGGCGCCGCCGTCAACGACGCCTTGCTGGCGGATACCGCTGAGCGCATCGCCGCCATCCGCGCTTCGGAAGAAGGCCGCGAAGGCGTGCAAAGTTTCCTGGGCAAGCGCAAGCCGAACTGGCTGCTGCCGGCCTGACCCGCATAACAACGAAACCACGCATCACTCGAAGGAAGTCCTCATGCAATCCACTCCGCTCAACTTCGTTCCAAACGCTGCCAAGGCGCCCGTCACGCCCGGCCAGGCGCCCGACGCACGCTGGAGCCGCGAAGCCATCGAAGCGCTGTTCGCGCTGCCGTTCAACGACCTGCTGTTCCAGGCGCAGCAGGTGCACCGCGCCAACTTTGACGCGAACGCGGTGCAGCTATCGACGCTGCTGTCGATCAAGACCGGCGGCTGCCCGGAAGATTGCTCGTACTGCCCGCAATCGGCGCGCTACGACACGGGTGTCGAGGCTGAAAAGCTGATGCCGATCGACGCCGTGCTGGAAGCCGCATCGCGCGCCAAGCAAAACGGCGCAAGCCGCTTCTGCATGGGCGCCGCGTGGCGCAACCCCAAGCCGCATCAGCTCGATGCCGTGGCCGACATGGTGCGCGGCGTGAAGGCGATGGGGCTGGAGACCTGCGTGACGCTCGGCATGCTCAAGCAGGAACAGGCTGCGCAGTTGAAGGAGGCGGGCCTGGATTACTACAACCACAACCTCGACACCGCGCCCGAGTTCTACGGCGAGATCATCACCACGCGCACGTATCAGGACCGGCTCGATACGCTCGAGCACGTGCGTGACGCCGGCATCAACGTGTGCTGCGGCGGCATCGTCGGGCTGGGGGAATCGGTGCACGAGCGTGCGGGTCTGATCGCCGAACTGGCGAACATGGAGCCGTATCCGGACTCGGTGCCCATCAACAACCTGGTGAAGGTGGAAGGCACGCCGCTGGCGGGCAACGAAGAACTGGACCCGTTTGATTTCGTGCGCACGATTGCCGTAGCGCGGATCACGATGCCCAAGGCGATGGTGCGGCTCTCCGCTGGCCGCGAGGCGATGGACGATGCCTTGCAGGCGCTGTGCTTCATGGCGGGCGCCAACTCGATCTTCTATGGCGAGAAGCTGCTGACGACGGATAACCCGGAGGCGGATGCGGATAGGAAGCTGCTGGCGCGGTTGGGGATGCGGGTGGAGGTGCAGGATCACATGCACCATGAATCGCATGTGGGGGCGCAGTCTTCGCATTGCCATATCGACATTACGCCCGCGGACTGATGCTTTGTTGTGGGGGTGGGTCTTGGTTTCTTGTTGGTGGTCTGCCTCCCTTTCGTCCCCTGCCGGGGCCGACTCACTTTCTTTGTCTTGCCAAAGAAAGTAAGCAAAGAAAGGCGCGCCCGAGATGGCGAAAGATTCCTTGAATTTATGTCGCAGGGAGGGGAAGGGAAAAACTCGCTTCGCTCAGACAGTTTCCCTTCCTTTTTCCTCCCTGCAACAGAAATTCAAGGCGCCATCTAGGGCATCAACGGCCCCACCATCGCAGTGCAAACGCAGTGGTGGGTACGCGGCAAGACGCGGAGCGAAGCAAACGGCAACAAGCAACAGCAACAGCAACAGCAACAGCAACAGCAACAGCAACAGCAACAGCAACAAACAAGAGCCTGACAGAGCATGCACCCCAACGGTTTGGCCGTTGACGTTCCTGCCCTTGATGGCGCCTTGAATTTTCGTAAGCGGGCGGAAACAAGACGGGAAACTGTCTGAGCGAAGCGAGTTTTTCCCGTCTCCGCCCGGTTACGAAAATTCAAGGGATGGGTCGCCATCTCGGGCGCGCCTTTCTTTTGCCTACTTTTCTTTGGCAAGACAAAGAAAAGTAGGTCGTGCCCGGCAGGGTACGAAACAGGGATGGACCAAAACCGCCCGCCCCGGCAGGGGATGAAACAGGAGATGCACCACAAGTGCAAAAGACGCAGAACACCGGAGACAAACACCAAATGATCACCAAGCTCCTCATCGCCAACCGAGGCGAAATCGCCTGCCGAGTCGCCGCCACCTGCCGCAAGCTCGGCATCCGCACGGTCGCGGTCTACTCCGATGCCGACGCCAACGCCCGCCACGTCGCGGCCTGCGACGAAGCCATCCACATCGGTGAGCCCGCCGCCCGCGACAGCTACCTGCGCGCCGACCGCATCCTCGAAGCCGCACGCGCCACGGGCGCCCAGGCCGTCCATCCCGGCTACGGCTTCCTCTCAGAGAACGAAGCTTTCGCAAAAGCCTGCGCAGACGCCGGCATCATCTTCGTCGGCCCGCCGGCCTCGGCCATCGAAGCGATGGGCAGCAAGAGCGCGGCCAAGGCGCTGATGGAAACGGCGGGCGTGCCGCTGGTGCCCGGCTACCACGGCGACAACCAGGACGCGGCCTTCCTGCGCACGCAAGCCGATCGCATCGGCTACCCCGTGCTCATCAAGGCCAGCGCCGGCGGCGGGGGCAAGGGCATGCGCGTGGTGGAGTCAGGCGATGCGTTCGAAGCCTCGCTGGCTTCCGTCAAGCGCGAGGCGTCTTCCAGCTTCGGTGACGACCGCGTACTGATCGAGAAGTACCTCACGCGTCCGCGCCACATTGAAATCCAGGTGTTTGCCGACAGCTTCGGCGGCGCCGTCTACCTGTTCGAGCGCGACTGCTCCGTGCAGCGCCGCCACCAGAAAGTCCTGGAAGAAGCTCCGGCGCCGGGCATGACGCTGGACCGCCGCCGCGCGATGGGCGAAGCGGCCGTGGCGGCCGCGCGCGCCGTGGGCTACGTGGGTGCCGGCACGGTCGAGTTCATCGTCGACGAAGACGGCACGTTCTACTTCATGGAGATGAACACGCGCCTGCAGGTCGAGCACCCCGTGACCGAAATGATCACGGGCGAGGACCTCGTCGAATGGCAATTGCGCGTGGCATCCGGCGAGCCGCTACCACGCACGCAGGACGAGCTGCACATCCACGGCCATGCGCTCGAAGCACGCATCTACGCCGAAAACCCCGACCGCGATTTCCTGCCCTCCATCGGCACGCTGAAGGTGCTGCGCACACCAGCGGCGGTGGAGTTCACCGTAGGCGCGCAAGCCAATGGCGAACCGGCTGCCGTGCGCATCGATGCCGGCGTGCGTGAAGGCGACGCCATCAGCCCGTACTACGATCCGATGATCGCCAAGCTCATCGTCTGGGGCCGTGACCGTGAAGAAGCGCTCGCGCGCATGCTGCAGGCGCTGGGCAGCTTCCACCTGGTGGGGCTGTCGTCCAACGTGGCTTTCCTGCGCCGCCTGGTCGCATCGAAGCCGTTTGCGACCGCCGATCTGGATACCGGCCTGATCGCCCGCAATCACGACACGCTGTTCCCCGCTGCACCGGACGTGCCGCTAGACGCCATCGCCCTGGCCGTGGCTGCGCTGCTCGCCCGCGAGGCACGCAGCCTGCGCACCGACACGCGCGATCCGCATTCGCCGTGGGCGCGCGGCAGCGGCTGGCGCCTGAACGGCGCGGCTGAGCGCACGCTGCGTTTCACGCATGGCGATCAGTCCATCGATGCCACGCTCATCTACGGCCGCGACGGCTCGCGACTGAAAGTTGGCGGCAGCGAAGCGCCCTTCACCTCACAGCGCCATGCAGAGACCTTCACCGTCACGCTCGGCACGCACAAGGCGACCGGCCAGGTGCATGCCGATGGCGACACGTTCCACGTCTTCACCGGCGGTGCGCACTGGACGCTGGAGCGCCACGACCCGCTCGCCCATGCCGGCGAGGCCGACGACGAAGGCGGCAAGCTGACGGCGCCGATGCCCGGCAAGGTCATCGCCGTGCTGGCCGCCCCGGGGCAAACCGTCACCAAGGGCGCACCGCTGGTCGTCATGGAGGCCATGAAGATGGAGCACACGCTCACGGCACCTGCCGACGGCGTCGTCGAATCGGTGTTGTATGGCGTGGGCGATCAGGTGACGGAAGGCGTGCAGTTGCTGGCGTTCAAGCCCGCCGAATGAAGCCCAAGAGGGCTGCCACACGCCTTGGCGGCCCCTGCTACACTGCTTGACGTATACGTCAATCACCCGCATTGAAGTCGCCCCACATGCACATCCAGATCTACACGCCCGACGGCAAGCCCCAACCCTGGCTCGACGGTTTCGCGCAGGCACTTCCTGAGGCACGCCTGTCGGTGTGGGAGCAAGGCGCAGTGCAGGACGCCGACTACGCCGTGGTCTGGCAGCCGCCCGCCGACATGCTGCGCGATCGCCGCGATTTGCGCGCCGTGTTCAACCTCGGCGCGGGCGTCGATGCCATCCTGGGCCTGCGTGCGCAAGCGCCCGATGCCATCCCCGAAGGCCTGCCGATCGTGCGGCTGGACGACGCCGGCATGGCCGCGCAGATGGGCGAATACGTCACGCACGCCGTCCTACGCTTCTTCCGCCGGCTCGATGAATACGAGCGCCAGCAGCAAGCGAAGATGTGGCGCTTCCTCAAGCCGTTCAACCGCGATGAGTTTGTCGTCGGCGTGCTGGGCCTCGGCGTGCTCGGTACGCACATCGCCAGGACGCTGGCGGGCTTCGGCTTTCCGGTGCGCGGCTGGAGCCGCTCTGCCAAGCACGTCGAGGGCGTAGATTGCCGCTCAGGCAGCGAAGCCCTGCCCGGCTTTCTTGCCGGCACGCGCGTGCTGGTGAACGTGCTGCCGCTGACGGCAGACACCGAAAACGTGATCGACGCGAAACTGCTCGCGCAACTCGCACCGGGCGCATTCGTCGTCAACGTGGCGCGCGGTAAGCATGTCGTGGAAGAGGAGCTGCTGGCCGCCGTGCGCAGCGGCCACATCGCCGGCGCCGCGCTCGACGTATTCCGCACCGAGCCGCTGCCGGCCGACCACCCTTTCTGGACCGAACCGCGCATCCACATCACGCCGCACATTTCGGCGCTGACGCTGCGCGAGGTCAGCATTGCCCAGATCGCGCGCAAGATCCGAGCGCTGGAAGCAGGCGAGCCGATTGCCGGCATCGTCGATCTGCAACGAGGTTACTGAGATGAGCATTCCGAATTTTGTGAAGGTGGTCGAGGTCGGCCCGCGCGATGGTCTGCAGAACGAGAAGTCGCCAGTTTCGACGGACACCAAGGTCGAGCTGGTGAACCGCCTGTCCGAGGCCGGCTTCGTCAACGTGGAAGCCGCCTCGTTCGTGTCGCCCAAATGGGTGCCGGCGATGGCCGATGGCGCCGACGTGATGGCGCGCATCCAGCGCCGGCCGGGCACGCTGTACTCCGTGCTCACGCCCAACATGAAAGGTTTCGAAGGCGCTGCTGCAGCAGGTGCGGACGAGATCGTGATCTTCAGCGCCGCCAGCGAGGCCTTTGCGCAGAAGAACATCAACTGCACGATCGCCGAATCGATCGAACGCTTTGTGCCGGTGGCCAAGGCCGCCAAGGATGCGGGCATTCGCGTGCGCGGGTCGATCTCGTGTTCGCTGGGCTGCCCGTATCAGGGCGAGGTGCCGGTGTCGTCGGTGGTGGACGTCATCAAGCGCATGGCCGACCTCGGCTGCGACGAGATCGACATTGCCGACACCATCGGCGTGGGCACCGCCGGGCAGGTCAAAACCGTGATGGAAGCCGCCGCGGCGACGTTCCCGATCGACCGCCTCTCGGGACACTTCCACGACACATACGGCCAGGCGCTGGCCAACATCCTCGCCAGCCTGGAAGTCGGCATCGCCATCTTCCACGCCTCAGTTGCGGGGCTGGGCGGCTGCCCCTATGCCAAGGGCGCCACCGGCAACGTCGCCACCGAAGACGTGCTGTACCTGCTGCACGGCCTGGGTATCCGCACCGGCATCGACCTGGACAAGGTGGTGCTGGCGGGTGACTTCATCTCGCAGGCCATCGGCCGCCCGACTGCCTCGCGTGCGGGTCGCGCGCTGCTGCTCAAGCTGCAGGACCAGATCGCCCAGGCCTGCATCTGAACCCCCATCAAGAACAACGACGATGACCGCGACCGATACGAAAGCTCCGTTGCCTGAATCTGCTCAACGCGTGGCCGACCACCTGCGCACGCTCGGCTACGAAAAAAACATCGTGATGCTGCCGGCAACCGGCAAGACCTCCGCTGAAGCGGCTGCCGGGCTGGGCTGCTCCGTGGCCGAGATCGCCAAGTCGATCATCTTCCGCCGTGCGGAAGACGACGTGCCGGTGCTGGTGATCGCCAGCGGCACCAATCGTGTCGACGAAGCAAAGGTTTCCGCGCACGTGGGCGCACTTGCCAAGGCCGACGCGAAGTTCGTCCGCGAGAAGACCGGATACGCCATCGGCGGCGTATGTCCGGTCGGCCATGCGGTCAAGCCGGTGATGCTGCTCGATCAAGACCTGTTCCAATACGACAGCGTGTGGGCCGCGGCCGGCCACCCGCATGCCGTGTTCAACCTGACGCCTGCCGAACTGGAAGCGATGACGGGCGCGCCCGTGGCCGACATCGCCCAGCGCGACTGATCGCCCAAGCATGGACGCCTGCACCCGCGCGCAACTGAAGCTGTCGCTCGGCAAGTTGCGCAACAGCCGCCAGCAGGCGGAGCGTGCGCAGCCGGTGTCGTCGCCGTGCATCAGCGTCTGCAAGATGGACGAAGCGCGCGGCCTGTGCATCGGCTGCATGCGCACGATCGACGAAATTGCCTCGTGGTCGACCATGAATGACGCGGCTCGTCTGGCCGTGTGGAAAACCTTGCCCGAGCGCGCCTGCGCCTGGCTCAACGACGCGCCCTGCGCCTGACCGCTCATCACCATGGCCGAACACGACGTCGTCACCTTGTCCAATTCGATGCGCGTGTTCGAGCGCGGCTGGCTGTCGTCGAACAACATCCTGTTTTTCGATGACGAAGCGCACGGCGGTTGCGCGCTGGTCGACTCCGGCTACCTCACGCACGCGCCGCAAACCGTGGCGCTTGTGCAGCACGCGCTGCAAGGCCGGCCGTTGCGCCGTCTGCTGAACACGCACCTGCATTCCGACCACTGCGGCGGCAATGCAGCGCTGCAGGCCATCTACGGCAGCCACACGCGCGTGCCCGCCGCGCAGATCGACGACGTGCGCCGCTGGGATACCGACGCCCTCAGCTACGGCCCCACCGGCCAGGAATGCGCACGCTTCGCGTTGCCTGACAGCGATGCCGACGCGGGGCTGTCGGACGGCATGACGGCCCGACTGGGAGGCTTCGACTGGCAGGTCATCAGCGCGCCGGGGCACGACCCGCACGCGGTCATTCTGTTCAGCCCCGACACGCGCGTGCTGATTTCGGCCGACGCCCTATGGGAACGTGGCTTCGGCGTGATCTTTCCCGAGCTGGAAGGCGAGAGTGGCTTTGCCGAACAGCAGGCCATTCTTGAGCGCATCGTGCAGCTCGATGCGCGCGTGGTGATTCCCGGACACGGCCGGCCGTTCACCAACGTCAACGCCGCGATTGATGCATCGCTCGGGCGGCTTGCGTATCTGCGGGCAGACCCGGAACGCAACGCGCTGCACGCCATCCGCGTGCTGGTGAAGTTCAAGCTGCTGGAGCAGCAGGCGCTGTCGCACGAGGCGCTGTTTGCGTGGTTCACACAGACCACGCTGATGCCGCGCTTGCACGCACGCTTCTTCGCAGCCCAATCGATGGAGACGTTGCTGGATGCTGCGATTGCGGCGCTGGTCAAGGCGGGCGCCGCCACCGTCGAACACGGCCGCATCCTGAACCGCGATTGACGTGCCGCGCGGTGGCAGTGCCCCGCTACAATGCAGCGACGCCTCTTCTCTTCGCCTGGGCATGCCGAAACCCGCCACATCCAATCCGCCCGAATCTGCCACCGAAGCCGCCCCTGAAGCCGAAGCACCGCGCCGCAAGCGCGGCCGCCCCGCGCAGGACGCCAACGAGGGCTTGCGCCGCGCGCTGATCGAGCAATCGGCCCGACTGTTCCGGGAGAAGGGCTACGGCAACACCACGGTACGCGACATTGCGGCGGCCACGGGCGTGCATGCGGGCAGCTGGTTCTACTACTTCAAGACCAAGCAGGACATCCTGCAAGCCGTGATCGAACATGGTCTGACCGTGGCGCTGGCGGATATCGAAGCCATCGATATCGAAGACCTGCCCCCGCGCGAGGCGATGCGCCAGCTCGTGCGCGCGCACCTCCACACGATCCTTGCGCCCCACCAGGATTTCATTCCGGTGATGCTGTACGAGTGGCGCTCGCTCGACGCACAGGCGCAAGAACGCATCATCGCGCTCAAGGATCGGTATGAAGGCATCTGGACGCGCGTGATCGACCGTCTGCACGCCTCCGGCGAGTGGGCACAACCAACACCTGTTGACCGCCTGCTGATGTTCGGCGCACTCAACTGGACGGCGCAGTGGTATCAGGCGGGCGCCGGCATCAGCATCGACGCACTGGCCGATCAGGCGGTGCTGTTCATCCTGCGTACGCCGCCCCAGCCGGTGGCTTAGTCCACGTTAGCGCGCATCGGCCTCGAACAGCGTCTGGTTGGCGCTGCGCAGCACGTGCTTCTGGATCTTGCCGGTCGCCGTCATGGGCAGCTTGTCGACCACGGCAATGTGCTTGGGCACCTCAAAGCTACCGAGATGCGCTCGACAATGCGCCTGCAGCGCGGCGGCATCGGCCTGTGCATCGGGCTTGAGGCAGACGAACGCCGCCACCGCTTCCACCCAGTGCGCGTGCGGCAAGCCGACCACTGCCGCATTCGCCACGGCCGGGTGCCGTAGCAACACTTCTTCCACCTTGACCGAAGGGACGTTCTCGCCGCCGGTCTTGATCATGTCCTTGATGCGGTCCTTGAACTGAAGCTGGCCGTCGGCATCCCACATGCCGAGGTCGCCCGTGTGGTGCCAGCCGAAGCGGCGCGCATTGGCCGTGGCCTGCGGGTCCTTGTAGTAGCCGAGCATGACGTTCGGGCCGCGGTGCACGATCTCGCCCAACTGGTTCGGGCCGAGCAGATTGCCTTGATCGTCCATCACCGCTGCTTCGTTCACCATGCACGGCTGCCCCCAATAGTTGCCGGTGCGCTGCAGTTGCTGGTCAGGCGCGAAGTACATCGTCATCGGGAAAATCTCGGTCTGCCCGGAGCCGAGGGCAAAGTTGGGGCACACCTCGGCAATCAGGCGTTCGAGCAGGGGCCTGGCCATCGGCGCCATCGCATAGAGGCACAGGCGCAGGCTTGAGAGATCGCGCTGCGCACGCAGCGGATGATGCAGCAGCGCGGCGTACATGAGCGGCAAGCCGAACAGCTGCGTGATGCGTTCGTTGGCAATCACATCGAGCAGTGCCGCCGGGTCAAAGCCGCGCTGTATGACAAGCGTTGCACCCACCATCATCGCGGATGCAGCCGTCGCAAACTGAGCGCAGTGGAACATCGGCAGCAGGCACGAGAACACGTCGGTCTCATTCAGATTCAGGCCGGCGACGTTGGACATCAGCGCGGCATGCACCGAGCGGTGCGAATGCATCGCGCCCTTTGGTCGGCCGGTCGTGCCGCTGGTGTACATGATGAGCGCGAGATCGAGATCGTCGATCACCACGGCGGGCAGCGTATCGGCGTGGCCTTGCAACGCTTGCTCCACCGGTTGCGGCCCGTCGGCAACCGGTTCACCGAAGCATTGGTGCGCCGGGAGCCCGAGCGCCGCCAGCGTGTCGCGCAGCACCGGGTACAGCGCCGCGTCGATCACCACGTGCCGCGCCTCGGCATGTTCGAGGATGTAGCGCACGTCTTCCGGCCCGAGCATCGCGTTGATCGGCACCCACACCAGTCCCGCCTTGAGAATGCCGTACGCGGCCACCAGGAACTGCGCAGAGTTTCCACACACCATCGCCACCTTGTCGCCGGGCTTGAGGCTGCTTGCAAGCAGCGCGTGCGCGTAGCGATTGCTGTCTGCGTTGAGTTCGCCATGCGTCATGCGGCGGGCGCCATCGACCAGCGCGACCTTCGCGCCGAACTTACGCGCACTGCGATGCAACGTATCGCCCAACGTCACCCGGTTCAGCAGGTTGGCTTCAAGCGCGGTGTCTGGCGTGGCTTCGGACATGGGACGTCTCCTAAGGACTGCATTGACTGCATTGACCGCATGAACAGCACGACAAAACGATGGGATCAGGACGGCAGTGCAGCCGTCAGGCCGCGGCAATCTCCATCAGCAACCCACCAGGCGCAACCTGGGCCCCGACCTGGGTGAACAGCCCCTTCACCTCGCCAGCGAGCGGCGCGGCAATGCTGTGCTCCATCTTCATCGCCTCGACCACCAGCAGCACCTGACCGGCGCTGACGGCCTCGCCTTCGGCCACGTGTACGGCAACCACGCGACCGTTCATCGGTGCACTGATGCGGCCGCTGCCGGTTTGCGCGCCGCTGCGCTCGGCCTTGGCGTAGGTGGTGTCGATGGCGGTGTGTTCGATGCCATTCAGCACGAAGTGGCAAGCGCTGGCCGTGACGGCGTAATCCACCGCGCGGAATGTGTCGCCCAGCGCGAGCGTGATGCGCCCTTCGCGCCCAGACACAAGCGCCACCTGCGTGGCACCGCCGTCCCAGGTCAGTTCCCATTGCTGCGCACCGAGCGCACGCACGCGCATCTCAATGGCTTCACCGTCGAGCGTGAAGCGGCACAGCGTGGGATACGTGCGGCTGCTGGCCCAGCCATGCAGCTCTGCGGGATAGCGGCGTGCGGCGTCCTGGCGCAGGTACGTGAGCAGCAGGGCAGCCGCCTGGCAAACCGCTGCATCGGGTACGGCCGCCTGACGCATCGCCGCCGGGAAATGCCGATCGATGAACGCGGTCGACACATCGCCGGAAAGGAACGCCGGATGCGCCACGCAATCGCGCAAAAACGCCCGGTTGGTCGGCAAGCCAAGCAGCAGGCAATCGTCCAGGGCGTGCGCGAGACGCCGGCATGCATCGGCGCGGTCGGTGCCGTGCGCGACGATCTTGGCGAGCATCGAATCGTAGTACGGCGAGACAACCAGCCCGTCGGACAACGCATGGTCCGTGCGCACGTCTCCGGGTGCACGCCAGCGCGCGACGGTGCCGCTTTGCGGCAGGAAATTCTGCTGCGGGTCTTCTGCGCACAGACGCACTTCGATGGCGTGGCCGCCTTGTGCACGGCGGGCGTCGATGACGTCTTGCGCAAGCGGCAACGGCTCGCCCAGCGCCACGCGCAACTGCCACTCGACCAGATCGACGCCCACGATCGCTTCGGTCACCGCATGCTCGACCTGCAGGCGCGTGTTCATCTCCATGAAGTAGAACGCGCCGTCCGGGGCGAGCAGGAATTCCAGCGTGCCCGCACCCACGTAGCCGATCGCGCGCGCCGCCGCCACCGACACCGCGCCCATGCGCGCGCGCAACTCGGGCGACACGGCCGGCGACGGCGACTCCTCAATTACCTTCTGATGCCGGCGCTGCACCGAGCAATCGCGCTCCCCGAGGTGGACCACATTGCCGTGCGCATCGGCAAATACCTGAATCTCGATGTGGCGCGGCTCGACGATGGCTTTCTCGAGGATCAACTCGCCCGAGCCAAACGCGTTCTCCGCTTCGGAGCGGGCAGACTGCAGCGCCGCCGCAAACGCCTCGGGCCGGTCTACACGCCGCATGCCGCGCCCACCGCCGCCGGCGGCCGCCTTAATCATCACCGGGTAGCCGATGCGCGCCGCTTCGTCCGCCATGCGTGTGGCGGATTGGTCCTCGCCCTGATAACCGGGCACGCACGGCACGCCGGCCGCTTCCATGAGGCGCTTGGCGCCAGCCTTGTTGCCCATCGCTCGGATGGCCCCCGCAGGCGGCCCGATGAAGACGAGGCCGGCATCCGCGCATGCGCCGGCAAAGGCATCGCTCTCTGCAAGGAAGCCGTAACCCGGATGGACCGCCTGCGCACCCGACTTGCGCGCGGCCTCCAGCAACGCCGCAACGTTCAGGTACGACGCCTGCGGTTGCGACGCGCCGATCGGCAACGCCAGATCGGCCGCGCGGCAATGCGGCGCATCGCGGTCAGCGTCGGAATACACGGCAACGGTGCGCATGCCAAGGCGACGCGCCGTGCGCCTGATGCGCAAAGCGATCTCGCCCCGGTTGGCGATGAGGATCGAGCAGAAGGCGGCATGCGGGGCGGTCATCTTTCAGCCCTTCTTGCCCGGCAGCGTGTTCATGTACTTGCAGATGATGCCGAGCATCACCTCGTCCGCACCGCCGCCAATCGAGCCCAGGCGCCCGTCGCGGTAATAGCGCGAGACCGGGTTGTCCCACGTGAAGCCCATGCCGCCCCAGAACTGCAGGCAGGCATCAGGCACGATGCGCGCGAGGCGCCCGGCCTTGAGCTTGGCCATCGATGCCAGCTCCGTCACGTCCTGCCCTTGGATGTACAGATCGCACGCGCGATACGTGAGCGCACGCAGCGCTTCCACTTCCGTCTTCAGCTCGGCCAGCTTGAAGTGCACCCACTGGTTGTCGAGCAGGCTGGCGCCGAAGAGCTTGCGCTCGCGCGCGTACTCGGCGGTGGTCTCGATGCACATCGTCATCGTCGCCAGGCTGCTGGCCGCGGCCCACAGGCGCTCTTCCTGGAATTGCAGCATCTGGTACGTGAAGCCCTTGCCTTCCTCGCCGATGCGATAGCGCTGCGGCACGCGCACATCGTCAAAGTAGATGAGGCCCGTGTCCGACGAATTCATGCCGATCTTGCGGATCTTCTTGCCGACCGACACGCCCTTCGTGTTCATCGGCACGATGATGAGCGACTTGTTGCGGTGGGCCGGGTCGTCCGACGTGTTGGCCAGCAGGCACATCCAGTCGGCCTGCAGGCTGTTGGTGATCCACATCTTGCTGCCGTTGATGATGTAGTCGTCGCCGTCCTTGCGCGCGGAGGTCTTGATGCTCGCCACGTCGGAGCCGGCGCTCGGCTCCGATACGCCAACGCACGCGACCGCATCGCCGCTGATGGCGGGGGCGAGAAACTGTGCGCGCAGTTCGTCCGAACCGAAGCGTGCGAGCGCGGGCGTCGCCATGTCGGTCTGCACGCCAATCGCCATCGGCACGCCGCCGCAGTGGATATGCCCCAGCGTCTCGGCCATCGCCATCGCATACGAATAGTCGAGGCCCAGGCCGCCAAACTCGGTCGGCTTGGCGATACCGAGAAAACCCAGCTCGCCCATCTTCTTGAAGAGCTGCTTGGCAGGAAACATCTCGGCCGCTTCCCATTCATCCACATACGGGTTGATGTCGCTGTCGATGAAGCGTTTCAGGTTGCGCTGCAGTTCCTGGTGCTCGTGGGTGAAGTGCATGGTGTCTCGCTCCGTTGTCCTGGTGTGCTGGGCTGTTCGTGTATGGATTTCGGGATGGCGCTACGGGCGCGCAACGCCAAACTGGATCGGATGCAGCGTTCGCCTGCGCGCCTCGTCGCAGACGGACAGCACACAGGCGAGCACCTTGCGTGTGTCGCGCGGGTCGATCACGCCGTCGTCCAGCAGCCGCCCCGAAATGGTGAACGCGTCGGACTGCCGCTCGAACGTGTCGATCACCTTGGCGCGCATCGCTTCAATGGCTTCGTGGTCGACGGTCTGCGTCTTGCGTTGCATGCTCGCGGCCATGACCGTCGCCATCGTTCCGGCGGCCTGCTCGGCGCCCATCACCGCCGTCTTGGCATTGGGCCAGCTGAAGCAGAAATCCGGAAAGAAACCGCGCCCCGACATGCCGTAGTTGCCCGCGCCAAACGACGCGCCGCAATGCAAGGTGATGCGCGGCACGGTGGCGTTGGCCATGGCCTGGATCATCTTCGAGCCGTGCTTGATCATGCCGGCCTGTTCCGACGCCTTGCCGACGATGAAACCGGTGGTGTTTTGCAGATACAGCAGCGGCGTGTCGGACTGGCAGCACACCTGAATGAAATGCACCACCTTGGTCGCGCCCGCCGGGTCCAGCGGCCCGTTGTTTGTGATGACGCCGACGCGCATGCCACAGATGGCCGCGTGCCCGGTGACGGTGCCGGGGCCGTAGTCGCGCTTGAACTCCAGGAAGTCCGACCCGTCGGCAATGCGTGCAATCACCTCGCGCATGTCGAGCGGTTTGCGGTGATCGGTGAGCGCAATGCCAAGCAGTTCTTCCGCATCAAAGCGCGGCGGCGCGTATGGCCTGTCCGGTGCCGGCACATCGCGGTTCCAGTCGAGCGCGGCAACAACTTCGCGCGCGATGCGCAGCGCATCGGCATCGTCTTCGGCCAGGTATTCGGCCAGGCCCGAAGTGGTGGCGTGCATCTCCGCACCGCCCAGTTCCTCCTCGGTGGCGATCTCGCCCGTGGCGGCTTTCAGCAACGGCGGCCCGGCGAGGAACGCGCGCGCCCGGTCGCGCACCATCACCACGTAGTCCGACAGGCCCGGCATGTAGGCGCCGCCTGCCGTGCTGGACCCATGCACCACGCTGATCACCGGAATGCCCGCCGCCGACAGCCGCGCGAGCCAGTAAAAGCCGCTGCCGCCGTGGATGAAGGTCTCCACGCGATACGTCAGCAGGTTGGCGCCGGCCGATTCGACAAGGTGGATGAACGGCAGCTTCTGCTCCAGCGCAATGGCCTGGGCACGCTGGAACTTCTCGATGCCCATCGGCTGCACGGCCCCTGCGTCGATGCCCGCGTCGTCGACAATGATCATCGCGCGCACACCGCTCACCCAGCCGATGCCCGCGATGAAGCCGCCGCCAGGAATCGAGCGCGCCGGGTCTGCGTGGTCGAGGCAAAAGCCCGCCAGCGTGGATAGCTCAAGAAACGGCGCGCCGGCGTCGAGCAGGCGGCCCAGCCTGTCGCGCGGCAGCAGTTGCCCGCGCTGCTCGAAGCGGGCGCGCGAGGCTTCGGACTTGTCGCGTGTGCGATCTTCCAGCGTGCGCAACTGGCCGACGAGTTCCGTGAGCGCGGCATGGTTCTGCCGATATGCGTCGCTCTGCGGCACGATGCGCGATTCAAGCGCCGGCATGGCGGCCCTCCTCGCCTTGCAGCACCTTGGGCGTCACGGCCAGGTGGAAGCCGTTGAACGGCTCGGCGCCATGACGCGGAGCCGGCATAGGCGAACCGGGCCGCACGTTCGGGCGCCCACCGTCCATGCGCAACGTGGTGCCGGTAATGAACGCGGCCGCTTCCGACAACAGATATACGATCGCCGACGACACTTCCGCCTCGGTGGCAAAGCGCCCGAGTGGCACCGTCGACGGCATGCTCCGGATGGTCTCGGCCATCCAAGGCGGATACGCATCCATGCCCGACGACGCGACGTAGCCCGGCGCTACCGCGTTCACGCGCACGCCGTATTGCGCCCACTCGAATGCGGCCGTCTCCGTAAAGTTCACCATGCCCGCGCGCGCGGCGCCGGAGTGGCCCATGTTGGGCATGCCGCCCCACATGTCCGCCACGATATTGACGATGGCGCCGCCGCGCTGCTGCATCGCCTGGTTGAGGCACTCGCGCGCCATCAGGAAGCCGCCGGTCAGGTTCGTCTGCACGACGGCTTCCCAGCCCTTGGCGGAAATGTCCTTGAGCGGCGAGGGAAACTGCCCGCCCGCGTTGTTGACGAGCGCGTCGATGCGGCCGTGCTCGCCGTAGATTTGCGCGACAGTGGCTTGCACGGCAGCCTCGTCGCGGATGTTGCAGACGTAGGCGTGCGCGGTGCCGCCCGCTTCAACGATCTCCGTGCGCACGGCGGCGAGCTTCTCTGCGTTGCGCCCCACCAACGCGACCGCCGCACCCAGCGACGCCAACTCATGCGCGGTACACCGGCCGATGCCGCTGCCGCCACCCGTCACCACGGCCACCTGCCCCTGGAACAGCCCCGGTCGAAAGACTGAGCGATACATGGTTCTCTCCCTGAATGCGCGTTAGGTCCAGCCGAGTTGGCGCGCGGCAAGGTCGCTGAGAACTTCCTCCGCGCCGCCGCCGATCATGTAGACCTTCACTTCACGATAGATGCGCTCCGCCTTGGTGCCGCGCATGAAGCCCATGCCACCAAGCAGTTGCACGGCCGTGTCCGCGCAGAACTGAAGGCTCTGCGTTGCGAAATTCTTCAGCATGCACAGTTGCGCGACCGGAGAATCGCCGGCCTGCATGCGCCGCATCAGGTCTTCCAGCAACGCCCGGGTGGCTTCGATGCGCGTGGCCATCGCAACCAGCTTCTGACGCGCCACCTGGTGCTGCACGAGGCGCTTGCCGAAGGTCTCGCGCTGGGTGGCCCATTCCACGGCTTCGATCAGACACGTGCGCGCCAGGCCGTAGGCCTGCATCGCCAGCGCGAGGCGTTCGTGGTTGAAGTTGCGCATCACCAGCTCGAAACCGCGGTTTTCCGCGCCGAGCAGGTTGCCGACCGGCACGCGGCAGTTGTCGAAATGCAGTTGCGCCGTGTCAGAGCACCACCAGCCCATCTTCTTGAGCGGCGTGCGCGACAGCCCAGGCGTATCGCCCTCCACCAGCAGCACGGAGATGCCGCCCGCGCCCGCCTCACCGGTGCGCACGGCCACGGTGATGTAATCGGCGCGCATGCCGGAGGTGATGAAGATCTTGCTGCCGGAGACGACGTAGTGATCGCCGTCGCGCACCGCGCGTGTGGTGAGGCTGGCGACATCCGAGCCGCCCGAAGGCTCGGTGATGGCAAGCGCGCTGATCTTCTCGCCCGACAGAATCGCCGGCAACACGCGCGCCTTCAGCTCGGCCGATCCGCCCGCCACGATGGGCGGCGCACCGATCGTATGGCTGAACAGCGATGCGAGTAGACCGCCGCTGGCCGCTCGCGTCAGCTCTTCGATCATCGCCAGTTCAAGAAACAGGTCGCCCGGCGTGCCACCGTATTCCTCGGGGAAACCAATGCCGAGCAAGCCAAGGTCGGCCGCTTCGCGATACAGCGCACGCGGAAACGTCTCGGCCTCTTCCCACGCATCGATGTGCGGCAGCACGGCCTTGTCGACAAAGCGGCGCACCGTCTCGCGAAAGATATCGTGATCGGCATCGAAGCGGGCAGACGGGAGCAAACCTGAAAGCATGATCGCCTCGTCAATCAAGGGTGGTTGACCGGCACGCGCACCGGCATCGTCAGCAGCACCTGCGCCATGCCCTTGCCGAGCGGATCGTTGCGCAGCGATGCCATGCCGCCACCGCCCAACGCCTGTTCGCACACGAAGTTGAGCGCGTGGATGCCGGGCAAGTCGTACCGCGTCACGCGCCCTTTCACGACGTGCGCGAGGTACGCCGCGACGGCATCTTCCGTCAGTTGCGCGCGCAGCAGCGGCAGGTCTTCGGGCCGACGCGCGATGACGCCGATATTGGAAGTGTCGCCCTTGTCGCCGCTGCGGGCATAGGCGAGTTCGATGAGGGGCACCTCGCGCGTCGGGCCGGGGGGCAATGCAACGGAGGCCTGCGCCGCAGCGGATGGTTCAAGCGTGGCGCCACCCGTTGGCACGGCGATGTCGAAGCCCTCCTCGCCCAGCAACGTCACGCGCGCCCGGACGCGTGCCTTGTCGATCAGGAAAGCGTATTGCTTGATGGCGGGCACCACGCTTGGCCGCCCGCCGGCGCCGGTCGTGCCGGGCGCCCACGACGTGCCGGCCGGGGCGATCTCGCGCGCGAACAGTTCCAGCGCCTGCTTGTTCGGATGCGTCACCGCCAGCCACATCACCGATTCAAATCGCGGCACGTTCGGCTGATGCGGCCCGAACAGATACGCTGAACCGAGCGTTTCGATATGCATTGCACTGTAATCCGGCAGGCCGAGCTGGCGGAACAGGCCGCGCGTGCGCTCAAGAATCGCCTCGGCTGTGCGGCGCGCCTTGCGGTCGGCGTCGACGCCGACGATGGTAAGTTGGCTGGTCGCGCGATAGCCATCGGCATACGTTGCGCTCACCTTGTAATCGGGCGTGGGCGCACGACCGCGTGCGCCGCGCACTTCCACGCGATGCTCGCCGGCCAGCGTCATCGTCACGTGCGTGAAGTCGCAAACGACGTCGGGCAACACATAGCGCGCGGGGTCGCCGATTTCGTAGAGCAGTTGTTCGCCCACGGTCGCAGTCGTCACCAGCCCGCCCGTGCCCTCGGGCTTGGTGACGATGAAGCTGCCGTCGGCCCGGCATTCGGCGATCGGGTAGCCGCTGTGCGCCCAGTCGGGCACGGCTTCCCAATCGGTGTGCAGACCGCCCGCACCCTGGCAGCCGCACTCAAGGATGTGCCCGGCGAGGCTGCCGGCGGCGAGCCGATCATAGTCGTCGGCACGCCACTCGAACGTGTGCATCAAGGCGCCCAGGGTAACCGCGCTATCGACACAGCGGCCAGTGATGACCACCTGCGCGCCGGCATCGAGCGCCGCTTTGATCGGCAACGCACCGAGGTACGCGTTGGCACTCACCACCTTGTCGGGCAATGGCCGTGCGCTCTGTAGTTCGCGCACGCCTTCGCCGCGCAAGGCAGGCAGCAGCGCCATGACATCGTCGCCTTCCACCACGGCAATGCGCACGCTCACGCCCAACTCAGCGGCCAAGGCTTGCAGCGCCGCCGCACATCCGCGTGGGTTCACGCCCCCCGCGTTGGCGATGATGCGGATGTTCTGCGCCAGCGCATCCTTGAGCACCGCGCGCATCGCCACGCTCACAAAGTCGGTGGCGTAACCCAACTCGGCGTTCTTCATGCGCGCGCTGGCCAGCAACGACATGGTCAGCTCGGCCAGGTAATCGAAGACGAGGAAGTCGAGACGGCCGGAGGCCACCAGCTGCAGCGGCCCGGTCACGCTGTCGCCCCAGAAGCCGCTGGCCCCGCCGATGGAAACGGTGTCCTTGCGCATGTCAGCGGCCCGTCCAGTTCGGGGCGCGCTTTTCGCGAAAGGCGGCTTGGCCTTCCTGCGCGTCTTCGGTCAACGCAAACAGACCGATCTGGCTTTCGGTAAAGGCCATGGCCTGCTCGAAGCTGAGCGATTCCACGTGCTTGAGCGTGTACAGGCCGCGCCGGATGGCCGACGGCGATTTGTCGACCAGCCGCGCAAGCAATGCATCGACAGCCCCATCAAGCGCTTCGGGCTCGGTGACTTCGTTGACGAGGCCAGCGGCGAGCGCGCGGTCTGCGTTCATCGGTTCGCCCGTCAGGCACAACTCGTTCAGCACGCGGCGTGGCAACTGGTGCTGCAGCACGGCCAGCACCTGGGCGGGAAACACGCCGACCTTCACCTCCGGCAAGCCGAACGTGGCGCTGTGGCTTGCCACCGCCAGATCGCACATCGCCAGCAAACCCATGCCGCCCGCCATGCAAGCGCCATTCACGCGGGCGATGAGCGGCACGGTGCAGCGGCGCGCCTGGCGAAACAGATCCGCCAGGGCTTGGTACGGCTGGGAATAGTCGAAGCGGAAGGACTGTCCGGTCTGCAGATCGGCGCCGGCACAGAAGGCGCGCGTGCCGGCGCCGGTCAGCACCACGGCCCGCACGGCGGCGTCACGGCCGGCGTCGACCAGCGCGGCAGTCAGCGCTTCCAGCACGGCGGCGTTGATCGCGTTGCGGCGGTCTTCGCGCTGGATGGTCAGCCACAGCGCTTGGCCGCGCCGCTCGATGAGGAGTTCCGGGTCCGTGCTCACGCGATGCTCGCCTTGAAAGGGAATTCGGTTGGACAGCCTGCCCGGCAATACTAAATCATTTGATTGAAAAAATGGAAGCGTTCGCGTGCTGTGGGTCCTCAACGATTTTCTACAGCGAAGCCGGATCGTCATAACCCCATGATTTATATGACGATCCCACTGCGGCCGTAAGCAATTCGCCAGCCGACGCGTTGACTCGCTCACATTTGAACGATAACAATTCTCATTTACAAAAAACGTGTGGCAAAAACTTTCAGGGGAGTGTCACCACGTCATGTCCACAGCACAGATCGAACGCAAGCGCACCGAACATTCGGTGGTGGGTTACCTGACCGGCGCAATGAGCTTCGCCGTGGTTTCAGCGCCGGCGCTGGCCGACACGAAGAAAGACGCCGTGTCCGCCACCCTGCCCGAGCAAACCGTCACCGGCACCAACGGGTTCAAGGCGGATGCGGCCTCGGGCGGCAAATTCACCGCGCCGCTGCTCGATACGCCCAAGTCCGTCACGGTGATCCCCGCAGAGGTATTGCAGGGCACCGGCTCCGTCACACTCACCGAGGCGCTGCGCACGGTGCCGGGCATCGCATTTGGCGCCGGCGAAGGCGGCAACCCCGTCGGTGATCGCCCGTTCATCCGCGGCTACGACGCGCAGGCCAGTACCTTCCTCGACGGGTTGCGCGACATCGGTGCGCAATCGCGCGAAATGTTCAACGTGGAATCGGTGGAAGTCATCAAGGGCCCGTCGGGTGCGTATGAAGGCCGCGGCGCGGCAGGCGGGGCGGTCAACATCGTCACCAAGACGCCCAAGCTTGAGCACTTCACCGAGGGCACGCTGTCGGTCGGCAACGCGGCGTACAAGCGGGCCACGGCCGACGGCAACTACCAGATCGGCGAGCACGCCGCGTTCCGCCTGAACGCGATGGCGCACGACGCCGCCGTTGCCGGGCGTGACGTGACGAGCTTCAGCCGCTGGGGCATCGCGCCGTCCATCGCCGTTGGGCTCGGCACGCCCACGCGCGCCACGCTGTCGTACTACCACCTGCAATCGAACGACACGCCAGACACAGGCATTCCATACAACAACGGCACGTTCAACCGCCGCACCGACGGCCGCCCGCAACTGTTCGGCCCCGGCGACGGCGCGCCCGTGAATGTCGACCGCAATGTCTACTACGGCCTGTCGCGCGACTTCCGCCGCGACCGCGTCGACATGGGCACCTTCACGCTGGAGCACGATGTGTCGAGCGCGCTGAAGCTGCGCAACACCATGCGCATTGCCCGCACGAGCCAGGACACGATCTGGACGCAGCCCGACGACAGCCAGGGCAACATCTATTACGGCATGGTCTGGCGCCGCGCCAATTCACGCTATTCGGTGGCCAACACCGTCGCCAACCAGACAGAAGCGACCGGCAAGTTCAATACCGGCGGCCTCAAGCACAGCTATGCGGCCGGCCTGGAGTTCTCGCGCGAGCGCAGCAGCAACGACACCTACGCCGTGGCCACCGGCAGCAACCGCTGCCCCAACGGCATCGGCGCGGCGGGCGACTACAACTGCGCAGATCTCTTCAACCCAAACCCGAACGACCCCTGGGCCGGCAGCATCAGGCTCAACAACAATCCGGCGGAGACGACGGTGCGCACGCAGTCGGCCTACGTATTCGACACGGTCGAGCTGTCGCCACGGTG
This sequence comes from Ralstonia sp. PBBBR1, assembly GCF_002256165.1. Taxonomy (NCBI): domain Bacteria; kingdom Pseudomonadati; phylum Pseudomonadota; class Betaproteobacteria; order Burkholderiales; family Burkholderiaceae; genus Ralstonia; species Ralstonia sp. PBBBR1. Next base: position 32,085 of record NZ_NKIL01000011.1, read on the forward strand.
GCAAGTCAACGGCGGGCTGCGCTTTGATCGCTATTCGGCATCGGCCACCACGTCGGCGAATGCGCAGGGCGTGCGGTCGACTTTCTCGCGCGACGACAATCTGCTGAACTACCAGCTCGGCCTCGTTTTCAAGCCTGCGCAGAACGGCAGCATCTACTTGGCGTACGGCACGTCTTCCACGCCGTCGGGCTCGGTGGCGGGCCAGGGTGCCGATACCAGCGCGCTCACGCCTGACCGCTCCGGCAATCGCGGGGACGTGCTCGCTCCGGAAAAGAACCGCGCCTACGAACTCGGCACCAAGTGGAACGTGCTCGACAGCAAGCTGGCACTGACGGCTGCGATCTTCCGGATCGAGACGACCAACGCCCGCATCGTGCAGCAGGACGGCACCGCCGCCATGGCCGGCAACAAGCGCGTCGATGGCTTCGAGCTGGGTTGGTCAGGCGCGCTGACCAACCGCTGGCAGGTGTTCGGAGGCTACACGTATCTGAAGAGCGAACTGCGCAACAACGGCGGCGCAGGCGCAGCCTTTGGCGGCACCAACGGAACGGCCTTCCCCAACACGCCAAAGAACAGCTTCAGCCTGTGGACGACCTATCAGCCGATGCCGAAGCTCACGCTCGGCGGCGGCGCGTATTACGTCTCGAAGGTGTGGGGTAGCGCCAACCCCGCCAACCCGAAGTGGGTGCCGGCCTACTGGCGCTTTGACGCCATGGCCGCCTACCGCATCGACAAGCACACCACGTTGCAGTTGAATGTGCAGAACGTGTTCGACAAGGTGTACTTCAATCAGGCGTATGCATCGCATTACGCATCGCTGGCACCGGGCCGCACGGCCATCCTGACGCTGGGCATTCGCTACTGATGCCGGCCGACGCTGCAACCGCCGCAGCCGCCGGAGCCACCGCAGCCGATCCTGCGGTGGTCGATGCCATCCACGCCGTGCTCACCGGCCCCGCTGACCGCGCCGCGCGCTGGCTGGCGGCAGCCGCCCGGCGCGGGCACACGGAAGCGCAGGCCATCTTCGGCCAATGGCTGCTCGATGGCCGCGGTGTTGAACGCAACCCGGCCGAAGCGTTGTTCTGGTTCAAGACGGCCGCGCTGTCGGGCCACGCGATGGCCGCCAACATGCTGGGCCGCTGCTATGAGCACGGCTGGGGCGCGCCCGCCTGCGACAAGACCGCCGCGCACTGGTACGCCCGCGCCGCCGATGCCGGCCTCGACTGGGGCCAGTACAACTACGCAACACGCCTGCAACTCGGGCGCGGCATCCCGGCGGACCGCGCCCGCGCGTTTGCACTGTTCCAAGCGGCGGCCGCACAAGGCCACGCCAAGTCGATCAACGTGCTGGGGGGCTTCTATGAAGACGGCTGGGAAGTCGAGGCGGACACGGCGATGGCCCTGCGCTGCTACCTGCGCGCCGCAGCGGGCGGCGACTTCCGCGGCCAGTTCAACGCAGCACGCCTGCTCGCCCTCGCGAATCACGCAGACGATGCCCTCGGCTGGATGCAGGCGGTGCCGCGCACCGCCGCCCCGACCTTTCTTGCGAAAGCGCATGACTTTCTCGCCGGTCATCCCGATGTGCGTTTGCGCGCGTTGGCCGGCGTGCTGAAAACCCCATCGTTATGTTGCTGAAGATTTCCGCCGTGCTCACCAAGGAACAGGTCGCGCAGTGCCGCGCCACCATCGATGCTGCCGAGTGGGTGGACGGCAAGGTCACTGCCGGTGCGCAGTCGGGCCAGGTCAAACGCAACATGCAGCTGCCCGAGGGCTCGCCGGCTGCGCGCGAGGTCGGTACCTTGATTCAGGATGCGCTGTCCGCCAATACGCTGTTCTTTTCCGCTGCGTTGCCGCTCAAGGTGTATCCGCCGCTGTTCAACCGCTATGCGGGCGGCCAGACCTTCGGCAACCACATTGACAACGCCGTGCGCCATCTGCGCGGCACCGCTTTCCGCATCCGCAGCGACCTCTCCTGCACGCTGTTCCTGACGGAGCCCGAAGACTACGACGGCGGCGAACTCGTGATCGACGACACCTTCGGCGAACATCGCGTCAAGCTTGCGGCGGGCGACATGGTGCTCTACCCCAGCAGCAGCCTGCACCGCGTGACACCGGTTGTGCGCGGTGCGCGCGTGTGTTCGTTCTTCTGGCTGCAGAGCATGGTGCGCAGCGACGCGCATCGCACGCTGCTGTTCCAGATGGACGCGGAACTGCAGCGGCTGACGGGATTGCTGGGGCAGGACGATCCGTCCGTCATTGCGCTGACGGGGACGTATCACAACCTGCTGCGCGAATGGGCCGACGCCTAGGCGGCCGCCTCAGGCAAAGTACGCCCGCATTTCCTTGAGCAGCGCTTCCGGCGCCTCCTCCGGCACGTAATGCCCGCATGGCACCGTGCCGCCGCTCACGTCGTCCGCCACCGCTTTCCACAACTCCAACGGCTTGAAGCAGCGCTGGATCACGCCGTGCTCGCCCCAGAGCACACGAAGCGGCACGCTCACACGCTTGCCGGCGTCGCGGTCGGCGCGATCGTGTTCGAGGTCGATGGTGGCGGCGGCGCGGTAGTCCTCGCACATGGCGTGCACGCAGGCGGGTTCGCGCATGGCGGCGGCGTAGGTCGCCATGGCCTCCGGGGCGAACGGTTCGAGGCCCGCATGGCGCAGGCCCATCAGCTTGCCGATGTAGAAATCGGGCGTGGCGTTGATGAGCGTCTCGGGAAACGGCGACGGCTGGATCAGGAAGAACCAATGCCAGTAGGCGGACGCAAACGCCATGTCGGTGTGCTCGTACATTGCCAGCGTGGGGGCGATGTCGAGCAGCATGGCGCGCTCCACGTGTAGGGGATGATCGACACACAGGCGATGCGCCACACGCGCGCCCCGATCATGCGCGCACAGCCGGAAGCGGCCAAAGCCGAGCGCGCGCATCACCTCCACCTGGTCCTGCGCCATGGTGCGCTTGCTGTATTCAGCGTGCCGGGCGCTGCCAGCCGGCTTGGACGAGGCGCCATAGCCGCGCAGATCGGTCGCGACGACCGTGTAATCGTGCGCCAATTCGCGTGCCACCTTATGCCAGATCACATGGCTTTGCGGATGGCCATGCAGCAACAGCAGCGGCGGCCCGCTGCCGCCGATCACCCCCGCGATCTCCACCCCGTTGGCCATCTGGCGGAACGGACGAAAGCCGGGAAACAGCGCGGCATCTGCGGCAGCGGTGGCGGCATCGATGGAAAGCGGCGTGGTCATGCGGGTCTCCGGTGATCGGTCGTGATTGAAGTGATGCGTGGCGAATGCTCCGCATGCTAGCGCAGAGCGGGCACGTGCGTTGCGGAACCGTCCGCTGCCGTTCCCTTCTTTTGGTTTCCCCTGACACGGAGTTCGCCATGACCCCATTGCATGACATGCGCATCGCCATTCTCGTCGACGACCTGTTCGAGCAGGCCGAGCTGGCCAGCCCTAAGCAAGCGCTGGAAGGCGCCGGTGCCACGGTCAGCATCATTGCGCCGAAAGGCCCCAGCGTGACGGGCCTGCACCACGCCACCAAGGGCGACACCTTCAAAGTGAACCTGACGCTGGATCAGGCCAAGGCTGACGACTTCGATGGCCTGGTGCTGCCCGGCGGGGTCTTCAACGCCGACGCACTGCGCGTCGTGCCGGCCGCACAGGCATTCGTGAAAGCGTTCGAGCGCGCGCAAAAGCCCATCGCCGTGATTTGCCACGGGCCGTGGCTGATGGTGTCTGCCGGCCTGGTGCGTGGCCGCACGCTGACGAGCTGGCCGACGCTGCAGGACGACATCCGCAATGCCGGCGGCATGTGGGTGGACCGTGAAGTGGTGACCGACCGCAACTGGGTCAGCAGCCGCAAACCCGATGACCTGCCCGCCTTCAACCGCGCCTTCATCGAACTGCTGGCCCAGCACGCTCGCGTCTGAGCCTGGCGGGTAGACAGCCCACGGCGGGGTGCGGGATCGTTCCTATAATCGATCAACATGCTCTGCCCCTGTTGTGCCGGTTTGCCAAACCAGGAGACGCCATGCCCGCCGCCAAGCACCTGCCGCCCGTGCTGCAGCACCTGACGCTGCCCGTGATCGGTTCGCCGATGTTCATCGTCAGCTACCCGGAGCTGGTGCTGGCGCAATGCAAGGCCGGCATCGTCGGGGCGTTTCCGGCGCTCAACGCGCGCCCAGCCGAGGTGCTGGACGCGTGGCTCACGCAGATGAACGAGGACCTCGCTGCATACCGCGCCGCGCATCCGGACGCTGTGGTGGGACCGATCGCCGTCAATCAAATCGTGCACCACTCAAACGCGCGGCTGGAGCAGGACGTGGCCACGTGCGTCAAGCACAAGGTGCCGATCTTCATCACGTCGCTGCGTGCGCCGGTCAAGGAGATCCTCGATGCCGTGCACAGCTACGGCGGCATCGTGCTGCACGACGTGATCAATCTGCGCCATGCGGAAAAGGCGCTGGAAGCCGGCGTCGACGGGCTGATCCTGGTGGCTGCGGGTGCCGGTGGGCATGCCGGTACGCTCTCGCCCTTTGCGCTGGTGGGCGAAGTGCGGCGCATCTTCGACGGGCCGATCGCGCTGTCGGGCGCCATTGCCACGGGCGACGCCATCCTGGCCGCGCAGGCCATGGGCGCCGACTTCGCCTACATTGGCACACGCTTCATCGCCAGCCAGGAGGCCCACGCCGCCGAAAGCTACAAGCAAGCCATCCTGCGCGCGGCCGCGTCGGACATCGTCTACACCAACCTCTTCACTGGTGTGCACGGCAACTACATCCGCGAAAGCATCGAATTGGCCGGCCTGGACCCGGCCGCCCTGCCCGAGGCGGATAAATCGAAAATGAACTTTGGCGACGGCAGCTCGCGCGCCAAGGCGTGGAAAGACATCTGGGGTGCCGGCCAGGGCGTGGGTCAGATTGCCGATCTGCCGCCCGCCGCCGAAATCGTGGCGCGCATGAAGGCCGAGTACGACGCGGCAAAGTTGCGTCTTGCGCTGCACCTGCGCCTCTAGAAGCGGCCTGCACCGAGCCACGCGTGCGTGCCCCGCTGCACTTCAATTGACTTGCGCTGGCGGCGCTTCTACATTCCAAAGATTCAAGACACGACATGCGTGGAGCCACGGATCGGCCACCGCGCAACCGTATGCGCAAGCATCCTTGGGGGGATGTCCGACAGGCGTCTGCTTTCCTGTTGCGCGCACCGACGACAAAGGAGAACAAGATGACGCACTGCCCTGCGCCGTTGCGCCTGCTTACCAAGCGGGCGGCCGTGGCGCTGAGCGTGGTGGCCTCGGCGCTTACCCTGGGCCTGGCCGGCTGCTCCACCCAGAACGCCACGACCACGGCCCCCATCGAACAACGTCTTCCGAAGCCGAACGAAGCGCTCGTGCGCTCGGCCTATGTCTACGCGTTTCCGTTGATGATGACCGACGCGCTGCTGCAAACCACGTCTGCGCTGGCGCCCGCCGGCACGTTCATGCATCAGCGCACGCTGGAAGACGAAGCCCTGCCCACCGGTGTGCGCGCCCGCGTGGACGTGCTCGCCAGCAGCGCCTTCGTCGATTTGCGTAACGGCCCGGTCGTCCTGAGCCTGCCCGACGCCGGGCGCCGACACCTCTGGGTGGCGCTGCACGACGGGTGGAACGACGTGTTCGAATCGCTCGGCAACCGCACCACCGGGGCGCGTGCCGCGCACTACGCCATCACGCCGCCGGGTTGGGAGGGCACGCTGCCCACGGGCGTCAAACAGATTGCCGCGCCGACCAGCCTCGTCTGGGTGGTGGCACGGACGCAGGTGGCTGGCCCGCGCGACCTGACCGCCGCACGCCGCGTACAGGACCGCTACCGCATCACCCCGCTGGACGCCTTCGGCAAAACTTCCCTGCGCGACGCCGAAGCCGAAACCAAGGTGAACACGGACAAGGCCACAGACCTCGACGTCAGCATGGATGCCGCGCGCCGCCGCGTCACCGCACTGGATGCGAACAGTTACTTCACGCGCTTTGCCGAACTGCTGAAAGACAATCCACCGCACGCGGCCGACTCGACAATGCTGCAATCGCTGCGTGATCTGGGCATCGTGCCCGGTGCGCCGTTCGACGCCAAGGCCGTGACCGCCGCCAATCTGAAGGTGATGGATGGCGGCGTGGCGGCCGCGCGGGAAACCCTCTCGCTGGCCGTGAAGCAGCCGCCCATCACGCAAAACGGCTGGTTCATCCCGCGCATGGTCGGTGCCTATGGGCTGGACTATGCGCAGCGCGCCATCGTCGCGTGGAACGGCGGCGGCACCGACCTGCCGCAGGACATGCTCATTGCCACCGCCAAGACCGACACCAACGGCATTGCGCTGGACAGCACGCACCGCTACGTATTGCACTTCGAGCGCAACCAGCTCCCGCCCGAGAACGCCGGCTGGGCCATCGCCGCTTTATCTCTTGGCGGGCAACCGCGCAGCACAGCGGAGCGCCCGGGCCTGCACAACATGCTGAGCGAGGCCGACCACCCGCGCCTGAACCGCGACGGCTCGCTCGACATCCTGATCCAGCGTGCGCCGCCCAAAGGCATGCGCAACAACTGGCTGCCGCCGCCCACCGGCCCGTTCCTCCTGCGCCTGCAACTGACGTGGCCGAAGGAAGCGGCGCTCGACGCTTCGTGGCTGCCGCCCGCCGTACAGCGCCGCGACGCCGCGACCCCATAGTCCGTCGCCCCCAATTGCGCGATCAAGCCTCGGCCACGCGCACCACGCGCTTGCCGAAGGTTCGTCCTTCGAGCAGGCCGCGGAATGCGACCGGGGCGTTCTCCAGCCTCGTCAACGCGATGGTCTCTGCCATCTGGGCAAGGCAAGACCCAGGCGCCTCAATGCAGGCGATTGCCTGACCATGCGGCTGGACTGCCCGATCGTCTATCACAACCCCACGCGGCGGCCGGCCCGTTACCTCGTCGCATTGACCACCGTATCCGCCGCCCACTGGAGGCCCTGATGATCGATACCCTGACCATCCGCCGCGTGGGCGCCAACGAAGCAAGCGCGTGCATCGATGCATTGGCCGATGTGCTCATCGATTGCGTGGAGGGTGGCGCGTCCGTCAGCTTCATGGCGCCGTTGTCGCAAGACAAGGCGCGGGCATTCTGGCGGAATGTGGCCGAAGGCGTGGCAAGGGGCGAGCGTGCCCTGCTGATTGCCGAAGACGAGGCGGGCGCCATCCACGGGACCGTGCAACTGGTGCTCGCGCAGCCGGAAAACCAGCCGCACCGCGCCGACGTCGCCAAGATGCTGGTGCACCGCCGCGCGCGCCGTCAGGGTGTGGCGCAGCGGTTGATGGCCGCCATCGAAGACGAGGCGCGCGCCGAGGGCAAGGCGGTGCTCGTGCTCGACACCGTGACGGGCGGTGATGCCGAGCGGCTGTACGCACGCGCCGGCTGGCAGCGCGTGGGCGTGGTGCCCAACTACGCGCTGATGCCCGACGGCGCATTCTGCGGGACGACGTTCTTCTGCAAGCAGCTCTGCGCGCCAGACAGCGCCGCCTGATCGATCAAGTCGATCGATCAAATCGTCAACGTGCCGCGGCCGATTTCGATCACGCGGCCACCGACGTGGATCGTGCCGTCAGCATCCACGCGCAGCGTGAGGTGGCAGGGGCGCCCGACTGCTGCGCCCTGCTCGATGCGGTAGGTTGCCGGCAACGCATGGCCCGTCGCGCGCAGCCAGCCGCCGAGGTTGGCACACGCCGAGCCGGTACCCGGGTCCTCCCACAGGCCGGTGCCGTATTCGAAGAAGAAGCGTGATACCACCGGATCGTTGCTGCCGGGCGCAGGCATGGTGAACACGTAGGCGTTGCGCCCGTCGTTGCGGCTGCGCGGCCACGCATCGAAGGCCGAGGGGTCGGGCCGGGCACGCTCCACATCGGCGCGTGTCTTGACCGGCACCATCAGTTGCTCGATGCCTGCGTCGACCCACAGCGGCGGGCCCGCCAGCGCATCGGCATCCAACCCCAGCATCTTTGCAACGGCCGGATCGGCTTCGCGCGTGTTCAACGCGCCGGAGCGCGGCGGCACCAGCGACCACCCCTCGTCCTGCGCCGTCAGCGACACGATGCCCGACTGGCAACGCAGCGTCAGTTCATTGCCGGGGCCATACAGCTCGCGCACTACCTGCGCGGTCCCCAGCGACGGGTGGCCGGCAAACGGCATCTCGTAATCGGGCGTGAAAATGCGGAAACGCGCCGTGGCGCCGTCGGCCTCATCGGGAAAGATGAAGGTGATTTCGGAGAGGTTGAACTGGCGTCCGATGGCCTGCATGGTGGCGTCGTCCAGACCGCGCCCGTCTTCAAACACGGCGAGCTGGTTGCCGCCAAAAGTGGATTCGGCAAAGACGTTGAGCAGGCGGAAGGCGTAGCGCGACATGGTGGCGTCCGAAGTGTTGGGGAAGAAAAAAAACGGTGTGGCGATGCGTCATCATCAACGCACCGCCACACCGTCTCCATGCACACTTGCAGACAGTTTGCGCGAATCCAGCCTGACAGTTGGCGGACAGCGCGAACGCCGTGAAGCGTCGCGGCTTACTTGCGATAGTCGTACACGCCGCGGCCGGTCTTGCGGCCGAGATAGCCGGCGGCCACCATTTCGCGCATCAGCATGGCGGGGCGGTATTTCGGGTCGCCGAATTCGGTGTACAGCACTTCCATCACGGCCAGCATGGTGTCCAGGCCGATCATGTCGGCCAGCGCCAGCGGCCCGATCGGGTGATTGCAGCCGAGCTTCATGCCCTCGTCGATTTCCTCGGGCGAGGCCAAGCCTTCACCCAGCACGCAGAACGCCTCGTTGATCATCGGGCACAGGATGCGGTTGACGATAAAGCCCGGGCTGTTCTTGACCGTGATCGGCGTCTTGCCGAGCTGCTTGGCCAGCGCTTCGACAGCCGCATGCGTGGCATCGCTCGTCTGCAGGCCACGGATGACTTCCACCAGCGCCATCATCGGCACCGGGTTGAAGAAGTGCATGCCGATGAAGCGGCTCGCGTCTTGCAGCACGGCGGCCAGCTTGGTGATCGAGATGGACGACGTGTTCGACGCCACGATGGCGTGCGGCGCAGCAGCAGCTTCGAGCTGCTTGAGGATCTTCACCTTCAGGTCGAAGTTCTCGGTGGCGGCCTCGATGACGAGGTCGGCGCGCTTGAGGTCGTCGTACGAAGTTGAGCCCTGAATGCGGGCGAGCGCTGCGGCCTTGTCGGCTTCGGTCAGTTTTTCCTTCTTGATGAGGCGGTCCAGGCTGCCGGCCACGGTAGCAATGCCCTTCTGCACGGCGGCATCGCTGATGTCCACCATCACCACATCCAGCCCGACCACGGCGCACGCTTGCGCAATGCCGTTGCCCATTGTTCCGGCACCGACGATGCCGACGACTTGAATTGCCATGAACTGCTCCTCGCTTGGTGTTGGAATGAAAGATGGGATGAAACAGATTGCAGAGGATAAACGACGCAGCGACGGGCAGAAAAGCCTGGCTGACGCTCGCGTCACATTCCACCGGATCGCCGTATGATGACCAGCGTCGCGCCACCCCGCCGGGCGGGTGTGGTTCATCCCTGTTTCGTACCCTGCCGGGCACGACTCACTTTTCTTTGTCTTGCCAAAGAAAGTGAGTCAGCCCCGGCAGGGGATGAAACAGGGGACGCACCACAAACAAAAAAATCCCCTACATATTCCGCCGATACTGCCCCCCCACCTCAAACAACGCATGCGTGATCTGCCCCAGCGAGCAAACCCGCACCGCGTCCATCAGCACCGCAAACACGTTCTGATCGTCAATCACCGCGCGCTGCAGGCGCTGCAGCATGGCCGGGGCTTCCCCGGCATGCCGAGCATGAAAATCCTGCAGCCGCGCGAGTTGGCTCTGCTTTTCTTCCTCGCTGGAACGCGCCAGTTCAATGTGCGGCGGCACCACGCTATCGGCGTCTGGGTTGCGGAACGTATTCACACCGATGATCGGCAGCGAGCCATCGTGCTTGCGCTGCTCATACAGCATCGACTCCTCCTGGATCTTGCCGCGCTGGTAGCCGGTTTCCATCGCCCCCAGCACACCGCCGCGTTCGGCAATGCGTTCGAACTCCTGCAGCACGGCTTCTTCCACGAGGTCCGTCAGCTCGTCGATGATGAAGCAGCCCTGGTTCGGGTTCTCGCACTTGGCCAGGCCCCACTCGCGATTGATGATGAGCTGGATGGCCAGGGCGCGCCGCACGGATTCGGCCGTCGGGGTGGTGATGGCCTCGTCGTAGGCATTCGTGTGCAGGCTGTTGCAGTTGTCGTAGATGGCGATCAGCGCCTGCAACGTCGTTCGGATATCGTTGAAGGCGATTTCCTGCGCGTGCAGGGATCGGCCCGAGGTCTGCACGTGGTACTTCAGCTTCTGACTGCGCTCATTCGCGCCGTATTTGTCTCGTAGCGTCACTGCCCAGATGCGGCGCGCGACACGGCCGAGCACGCTGTATTCCGGGTCCATCCCGTTGGAGAAGAAGAACGACAGGTTCGGCGCAAAGTCATCGATGTGCATGCCGCGCGCGAGGTACGCCTCCACATACGTGAAACCGTTGGCGAGCGTGAATGCGAGTTGCGAGATCGGGTTGGCGCCCGCCTCGGCAATGTGATAGCCCGAGATCGACACCGAGTAGAAGTTGCGCACCTGGTGGTGCACGAAATATTCCTGGATATCGCCCATCACCTTGAGCGAAAACTCGGTCGAAAAGATGCAGGTGTTCTGCCCCTGGTCTTCCTTGAGGATGTCGGCCTGCACCGTGCCGCGCACGTTCTGCAGCACCCACGCGCGGATCTTTGCCTCTTCGTCCTGCGTCGGTTCGCGCCCGTTGTCGGCGCGGAACCGAGCCAGGTTCTGGTCGATGGCGGTGTTCATGAACATCGCCAGGATCGTCGGCGCGGGCCCGTTGATCGTCATGGACACCGACGTGGCGGGGCTGGTCAGGTCAAAACCGTCGTACAGCACTTCCATGTCGTCGAGCGTGGCGATCGACACGCCCGAGTTGCCGACCTTGCCGTAGATGTCGGGGCGCAGCGCCGGGTCTTCACCGTAAAGCGTGACGGAGTCGAACGCGGTGGACAGACGCTTGGCCTCCATGCCTTCCGAGACGAGCTTGAAGCGCCGGTTGGTGCGGAAGGCATCGCCCTCGCCCGCGAACATGCGCGTCGGGTCTTCGTTCTCGCGCTTGAAGGCGAACACGCCGGCGGTGTACGGGAAGCTGCCCGGCACGTTTTCGCGCATCAGCCAGCGCAGCACTTCGCCGTCGTCTTCATACGGCGGCAGTACGACCTTGCGGATGGTGGTGCCGGAGAGCGTGGTGTGCGTGAGCTGCGTGCGGATTTCCTTGTCGCGGATCTTCACGACGTATTCGTCACCGGAATACGCACGGCGCAGGTCGGGCCACATGGCGAGCAGCTTGCGTTCGGCGGCGCCGAGCTGTGCGTCGCGCTCGGCCGCCTGCTTGTCGAGCGCGGACAGCGTCTGCACGGTGGCGCCGGCCTGCTCCAGCATGCGGTGGCTGGCACGCAACTGCTGGCGCTCGCGCGCGAGGCGGCTTTGCGCGTCGACGCGGCGATGGTAGCCGCGCACGGTATCGGCCAGCTCCGCCAGGTAGCGCACGCGCGCGGGCGGCACGACGGCGTCGTGGCTGGTGGAGCATTTGCCGGCCGGGCGCGGCAGCGTGCGTTCAGCCAGCGCCATGCCCCGCTCGTTCAGTCGATCGGCCAGCGTGTGATACAGCGCCGTCACGCCATCGTCGTTGAAGTGCGAAGCCTGCGTGCCGAACACCGGCATGTCTTCGGGGCGGGCGTGCCATTGCTCGCGGTTGCGCTGTACCTGCTTGGCGACGTCACGCCACGCGTCCTGCGCGCCCTTGCGATCGAACTTGTTGATCGCCACCAGATCGGCAAAGTCCAGCATGTCGATCTTCTCCAGCTGGCTGGCGGCGCCAAACTCGGGCGTCATCACATACAGCGACAGATCGACATGCGGCACGATGGCCGCATCGCCCTGCCCGATGCCGGAGGTCTCGACGATGATGAGATCGAACCCGGCGGCGCGGCATGCGGCAATCACGTCGGGCAGCGCGTCGGAGATTTCACGGCTGGCCTCGCGCGTGGCCAGCGAACGCACGAAGATGTTCGGATGGTTGATCGCGTTCATGCGAATGCGATCGCCCAACAGCGCGCCGCCCGACTTGCGCCGCGACGGATCGATCGAGATGACGGCGATGCGCAGCGTGTCCTGCTGGTCGAGCCGGAAGCGGCGGATCAACTCATCGGTCAGCGACGACTTGCCCGCGCCGCCCGTGCCCGTGATGCCGAGCACCGGCGTCGGCGTGGCTGCCGCGGCCGCATGTACGGCTTCACGCAATGGCGGATCGATGCGGCCCGACTCGAGTGCGGTGATCAATTGCGCCAGCGCACGGCGGTCGCCATTGGCTACCGGGTCAAGGGTAGCGGGCGCATGGATGGAGAGATCGATATCGCAGCGCTGCACCATGTCGGCAATCATGCCGGCCAGGCCCATGCGCTGGCCGTCTTCTGGGCTGTAGATGCGCGCGACGCCGTAGTCCTGCAGTTCGCGGATCTCCGCCGGCACGATCACCCCGCCACCGCCGCCGAACACCTGGATGTGCTCGCCGCCGCGTGCGCGCAGCGCGTCGATCATGTACTTGAAGTATTCGACGTGGCCGCCCTGGTAGCTGGACACGGCAATGCCCTGCACGTCTTCCTGCAACGCCGCGTTCACCACCTCGTCCACCGAGCGGTTGTGTCCGAGGTGGATCACCTCGCAGCCCATCGACTGCAGGATGCGCCGCATGATGTTGATCGACGCGTCATGCCCATCGAACAACGATGCAGCCGTCACGAAGCGCACCTTGTTGCGCACCGGCGCGGGTTCGCTTGCAGGCGTGGGATCGGCCGCGCGGGCAGCGGAAAGATCGGTCATGTCTCCACCTTCTATAAGTGGGGCGCCGGCGTTGAATATGTTGTACGGCGCACAAGGCGCGGCGTGCCGGTCGGAGGGTCGAACAGACAGTATTTTCGGGGTTGACGCACTCGTCAACCGGCCTTACGGGGCGCCGGCCTTCCCGTTCTTCCTTACCTGCGGCTTCATGGTGGCCGAAGCGCGATTCCTTCCAACTGGCGCGCCGCCGCCCGGCATGGTTTGCGCAAATGGTTAGGGGCCGGAACGGTCAGATCTCGGTGCAACACCCATCTTGCACACAATCGATACAAATCGTTAGAGTCGGATTTCGGTCGGAAACGGGTCCGACCACAGGGGGAACTTCCAATGCCAAGCCGCGCAACGATGCGCTGGTGTCTGACCGCCTTGCTGGCGTGGTCCGGTCACGCCCTGGCGTGGGACTACACGCCTGGCGCCATTCCGGGGCTGATCAGCGTGCTTGGCTTCCTGACCGTGCAGTCGCAGGCGCTCGACCGCGCCATCCAGCGCTTTCCCGGCCAGCGTGAGGAGCTGATCCGCGCCCGTACCCAATTCGACAACACCTTCCCGCAGGCGCTGGCCCGCACCCGCCGCCTGATCGCCGGCATTCCGCTATCCGACGACGAGCGCCAACTGCTGATCGAGCGCGCGCTGGACCTCCACCAGCCCAGCGTGGGCGTTGCCACCCAGACGGCCGAGACGGCCCACTCGCTGGCCGAACGCGTGGTTGCGCGTGCGCAGGGCAGCCAGGACCGCGCCACGCTGCAGACCCTGCTGGCGGTGGTCTACGACGACCGCCCCGCCGATGAGCTGGGCAGCCGCTTTACCCAGGCCGTGACCCTGTCTGACTGGCCGAATGCGCGCGGCGCGAGCCTCGCCCTGCGGCTGCCGTTCTCGTGGGAACGCGTGCCGCCCACGGCGCCGCGCAAGCCCGACCCGGCACGGGTGGCGATCGGCGCGTGGGCCAATCAGGGCGGCTCTGGGCTGTCGCGCATTGAGCTCATCGTGCGCCCCACCGAAGGCGACCCCGAAACCGTGCCCGACAGCCGCGAGCCGCGCTGGATGCGCGATGCCGTGAAGCAAGCCGTGGCGGCCCCCTGCCGACTGCTCGGCTGGGGTACGCAATCGTTCGGCGGGCGCATCGGCGTGTGGGCCAGCTACATCGGCGAATCGCCCGGGCCGAATATCCCGCGCGCCCCCGGCAACACGCTGGTCGGCCGCGTCTTCATGGTGCCGACCGACGGCGCGCTGCTGATGCTGCACATGCAGTCTCTCGCCACATCGCCCGAGCAGGCCAGCGCCGTGCGCTTGCGGTACGAACCATTGTGGGACGCCGTGGCCGCGTCGTTCAGCGTGTCCGGCGCCAAGCCGTAGCGCCTGTCAGAACGGCGCAACGCACCATCAAAGCGCACGTGCAGCGCCAGATGCACCAATTCAAAGCAAGAACGCACCGATTTCGGGCCACGGCCGTCGCGCTGCCGGGCAACGACCTCCCGCGCACGACCATGGTGCGCCATGTCACCTTTTTGCACACCGCTGGAACAACTTTTGCATCTGTCGGTGCCTTTTGCGCCATTTCCGGGCACGCACCGCACCCGGATGGCGCTGACCTTTAACCCGCACGACAACCGCAATGAACTCCATCAAAACCGGGGGCGACGCGCTCTTCATCCTGCTGGGCGCGATCATGGTGCTGGCCATGCATGCCGGCTTCGCGTTCCTTGAGCTGGGCACCGTCCGCAAGAAGAACCAGGTCAACGCACTGGTCAAGATCCTGGTCGACTTTGCCGTGTCGACCATCGCGTACTTCTTCATCGGCTATTCAGTCGCGTACGGCGTCAACTTCTTTACCGGCGCCGACGTGCTCGCCCAGCAGAACGGCTACGAGCTGGTGAAGTTCTTCTTCCTGCTGACCTTCGCGGCCGCTATCCCGGCCATCATCTCCGGCGGCATTGCCGAGCGCTCGCGCTTCGAGCCGCAACTGGCGGCAACCTTCGTGCTGGTGGGTTTCGTCTACCCGTTCTTTGAAGGCATCGCCTGGAACGAGCGCTTCGGCATCCAGCACTGGCTGCAGAGCGTGACGGGGGCGGAGTTCCATGACTTTGCCGGCTCGGTGGTTGTCCATGCCGTGGGCGGCTGGATCGCGCTGCCGGCGGTGCTGCTGCTTGGCGCCCGCCACGGCCGCTACAAGGACGACGGCCGCATCGCCGCGCATCCGCCGTCCAACATCCCGTTCCTGGCCGCCGGCGCCTGGGTGCTGGCGGTGGGCTGGTTCGGCTTCAACGTGATGAGCGCGCAGACGCTCGACAAGATGAGCGGCCTGGTCGCCATCAACTCGCTGATGGCCATGGTGGGCGGCACGCTCACCGCGTGGTGGATGGGCAAGAACGATCCGGGCTTCTCGTACAACGGGCCGCTGGCCGGCCTGGTGGCCGTGTGCGCGGGCTCCGACGTGATGCACCCGCTGGGGGCGCTTGCCGTCGGCGGCATTGCAGGCGTGCTGTTTGTCTGGATGTTCACGCGCGTGCAGAACGTCTGGCGCATCGACGACGTGTTGGGCGTGTGGCCGCTGCACGGCCTGTGTGGCGCGTGGGGTGGCATCGCGGCCGGCATCTTCGGCCTGAAGGCGCTCGGCGGCCTGGGCGGCGTGTCGTTCTGGGCGCAGGTGGCGGGCACGGCCGGCGGCATTGTCATTGCGCTGGTCGGCGGCACGGTGGTGTACGGCACGCTGCGCAAGCTCGTTGGGCTGCGGTTGGACCGCGAGGCCGAATTCATGGGCGCCGACCTGGCGATCCACCGCGTCTCGTCCACGCCGGAATCGGAAACGCACTGGTAAGCGGAAGCCTGCAGCCAGAGGAAGGCGCGCGCGGCGCTTGCTACAGTGAAAGCGTCTTCCCTCGCCCAACTGCAGGAGTGCCGCATGCCAGAAATCGATCCGAACCACCCCATCACCGTCGAGTCGAACCCGCGCCGCGTGACCGTGACCCTCAACGGTTTCACCATCGCCAGCACGCATCTGGCGCGCACGCTGCGCGAGGCGTCGTACCCGCCGGTGCAGTACATCCCGCGCGACGATGTGCAGATGAACCTGCTGGAGCGCACGCAGCATCACACCCATTGCCCGTACAAGGGCGATGCGTCGTACTACACGATCGTGGCCGGCGATATGCGCGCCGACAACGCCGTCTGGACGTACGAACAGCCCAAGCCCGTGGCGCGCGAGGTGGCCGGCTATCTGGCGTTCTATCCGAACAAGGTGACGATCCAGGAGGAATGAGGACGCAGACGCGGCTGACATGCCGCTGTCATGCGGGCGGCGCACGATGCGCCTGTTCCTCTTCTCACGGATCCTCTTTCCGTGAAAGTTCCGAGACCCGGCGCAGACGATCTGTGGCCGGGTATTTTTTTGCGCTGGCACCGGCTCGCGATGAGCCGGTGCCAACTTCCCCGAAGGCGGCAGTGCCGGGCGCTCGGTTGGCACCCTGGCCGTTGCCGCTTTTGATGACGGCGCCTTTCTCGATTTAGTTGCCGGGCTTGTTGACCGAAAAGTTCACCTGGTACGTGGATGGCGTGACGGACGGCGACCCGCTCAATGCCAGCGTCAGGCCGCTCAACGGCAGTTGCCACGTCTCGTTGCACGTAACCGCAACACCGCTCGTGTTCGTGCAGACCTTGGTACCGGGCCGATGGCGCAGGCCGGCGAATGGATCGTTGTAGATGATCTGGTCCGTATGGGTATCGGCAAAGGTGCGTGTCACCGTCGAGCCATTCACCGCCGTGATGGTGTTGCTGTCTTCCGTCACCGCGCTCAGACCGGTCGACTTGACGTTGCTTTGCCAGAAGGCGTTGGTCGTGCCGACTGCTGGCATGGACAGCGTCGTCTGCGGGGCGAAGATGCCTACGCCGCCCCCGGTCAGCGCAACCACGAAAACCGTGTTCCCCTGCGCGTTCCGGAACCCATAGGCGTGGGCGTTGACGGTACCTGCGGAGGCGCCATCATCAACCCAGTCGACCCCACCATCCGACGTGGCAACCATGTGCCCATACGGTGAATTCAGATCAGGCGCGCAAGGCGCGTTGACCGCGCAATTCGTGGCAGCCGTCACGACGCCCTTCGCATAGTTATTCGTGCCAAACGTGCCTTGGCTTGCCCCGCTCAGGAGCGCATAGATGTAGTTTCCGTTGATAGCAGTCGGATCGACGATCTGCTTGGGAAGCGACAGCGAAAGCACGCCCGTGCCACCGCTGCCGTTGGTCCAGACCGCCATTCCCGACTTGGCCACCAGCACGCGCGTCGAACCGGTATCGTTCAACGTGTAATCGCAGGCCGTCGCACCTTGGGTCAGTTGGTAGCTCGAGCCGCCCACCGCGACGGTCAGCTTGGCCGCGTCGATGGTCACCACCTGTGCCGAACCATCCGAGAATTTGATCAGCCGATGATCGCCGCTCTTGAGCGCCGGACAGGCCGAATTGGCCGGCGCCAGCACGGTGCCAACCGTCGAGCCTGCAGACCCGCTGGAGCTGCCGCTGGTGCTGGCAACCGCGGTGCTCAGGTCGGTCAGGGTGACGCCCGCGCCGGCCAGCTTCGATTGCAGCGTGTCGAGCACCCCGTCATAACCCTGGCCGCTGCCTGCGCTGAGCGTGCCGCCCAGGAAGTCACCGATGCCCGACGCGTCAAAGCCGGCGCTCTGCAACACCTTGATCAGGGCGGCTTGCGCGGCGGTGACGTCGCTGGCATTCACGGTCGTCGTCGAACTGAATCCGGCCACATACTTTGCCGGGTCCTGTCCGGCCAGTTGTGCCAGCAGCAGTTCCGTCAGCGGCGTGATGTTGGCCGTGGCGGTGCTGCCGATCGATCCTGAACCGGCAACCAGCGAGTGCAGCACCGTCTTGCCGTCGCTGCTGGTGACCGTCACCACGCAAGGCAGGCTGGCGCCCGTGATGGGTGCCGAATAGCTGCCGTCCGCTCTCGTGGTGGCCGTACCCGAACCCGCCGAGCAGGTCACGTTGACCGTTGCACCGGGCAAGGCCGCGCCAGTGGCCGCCACGCCGCTGATCGTCTGCGATTGCTGCGTGGTTAGCTGAGGCGGAGCATCTCCGCCTCCGCCGCAAGCGGTCAAAACAAGCACTGCAGCGCTGATTGCGATCGGTGTGAGCTTCATGGTTCCCTCCCTCGGGCTCTTTTGTGGTGTGGTACGGAATAGCTCGGTTTCGGACCGGATTGGATCGGATCCTCTAGAAGCACATGGCGCCGCGCATCATTTAAATGAATGAAGACGCCGTGTGGCTCCTATGGACCGCGCTCAGGCATTACGCCACGCAGCCACTTACCGATGACTTACCGATCTGGGCGGCGATGGGGCTCGATGTGCCGAAACGCCCCCTCCTTCCGAGGGGAATCACCCGAGCCGAAGTGCATGACATTCTGGAAATCCCGAGGCATGCGAGCAGCGCAGCGCACGGGATAATCCCGCTGCACCCTTGCCGCACATTCCGCGAACCTCCTGCTGGCACTCGACCTCCGCTTGAACTCCGCTCCCACGCTCTCCAAGATCAACCGCCCGCAGTCGGGCGGCATCGTGCTGCGCCCGCGTGTGCTGAACCGCATCGGGCGCGGCTTTGCGGCCAGCCCCATCGTGTGGGTGGCCAGCCCTGCCGGTTCGGGCAAGACCAAACTGGCGATCAGCTATCTGGAAGCGAGCGGGCTGCCCGCCATCTGGTACGAGGTGGACGCCGGCGACATGGACCCGGCCAGCTTTTTCCGGACCTTCGGGCAAGCCTGCGCTGCGCATCTTGGTGCAGACAGCGCCACCCAGCCGCCGCTGTTCAGCCCCGACCATCTGTTTGACCTGGCAGCGTTTGCGCGGCGTTACTTCCGGGCCGTGTTCTCGGGGCTACCAGAAGCCACCCTGCTGGTGCTTGAGAACGTGCACGCAGCGGAGGCCGAGCCCAGCTTCAAGGGAATCCTGCAAGCCGCGTTGGCCGAGGCATCCGAGCACGTGCGGATTCTGGTGTTGAGCCGATCCGCGCCGCCGCCTGAGTTGGCGCGGCTGCAAGCCAATCAGCAACTCGCGCTGGTGGACTGGCAACACCTGCGGCTGACCGAGGAAGAAACCGGCGCCATCCTGGCCGGCCACCCCGCCGCGCTGGCAACGCTGGAACAGCGCCCCGATGCAGAGCGCGAGCTTGCCGGCCGGCTGCATGCGCGCAGCGGCGGCTGGGTAGCCGCCGTGGTGTTGCTGCTGGACCAGATTGGCCGCGTGGGCAGCTATGACGTCGACCGACTGGACTCGCGTGAAGTGCTGTTCCCGTATTTCGCGCAGGAGATGATCGGCGCCGCGTCGCCCGAGCTGCGCCACTTCCTGCTGTGCACGGCGATCCTGCCGAACTTCGATCTGGCCGAGGCTCGCCAACTCACCGGCAGCACGGATGTCGATCACTTCGTTACCTCCGCGCATTGCCAGCAGTACTTCATCGACCAGTTCGGCAGCGGGGCAGGGGCGTCGTACCAGTACCACGCGCTGTTTCGCGAATTCTTGCTGTCACGGTTACCCGATGCATTTTCCGCTGACGAGCGGCAGCAGCTGACAGCCAACGCCGCCGCCTTGCTGGAAGCGCGCGGCGAGCTTGCCGGCGCCGGCGAATTGCTGGCCGATGCCGGGCTGATGCCGCAACTTGCGGCACTGGCGCTGCGCCATGCACCAATGGTTCTCCAGCAAGGCCGCTATCGCACGTTGAGCGACTTGCTTGGGCAACTCCCCACCGCCGTGCTCAATGCCGACCCCTGGCTGCTGTTCTGGGCCGGCACCAGCCGCATGGCGCTGGACCCGGGCAATGCACGCCGCTACTTCGAGCCGGCGTTGACGCTGTTCCAGGCGCATGACAATGCCGCTGGCTGTTACCTCGCCTGGTCTAGCATCGTCGATTGCATCTATTTCGAATCCCGCGATTACCGGCCGCTCACGCATTGGCTGGAAATGCTGGACACGCTGCGCGCGCGTTACCCGGCGTTTCCCGATGCGCAAATCGAAGCGCGCGTGCTGGCCAGCGTGCTCGCGGCGTTGGCGTTTCACGCCATGGGCCATGCGGATAGCCGACATTGGACCGACCGCGCCCTCGTCTTCATCGGCACGGTGGACGTGCAGACGCAAGCCTCGCTCGGCTTCATGCTGACGGTCTATCACCTGTGGACGGGCGATCTTGAGCGTGCGCGCGTAGTGCTCCAGCTCATGCGGGCGGCCGTGGCATCGCCGCAGACCAGCGACCTGCTGCGCACCACGATCCTCACCACCGAGGCGATGGGCTACTGGTTCTTTGCCGAGAACGATGCATGCATCGCCGTGGTAGAGCAAACGGAAGCCTTGATGCACGCCAGCGACATCTACCTGTGGAAGCACGCGCTACTGAATCATGGGCTGGCGGCGGCTATCTCCGCCGGCAATGTGATGGTGGCGGAATCGTTCCGGGCCAAGCTGGCGCAAGACATTCACATGGGCCGGCCACTCGATCAGGCCATGCACCATTTCGAGCGCGGGTGGCTGGCCTTGCAGCAAGACCGCTTGCGCGAGGCGGAACTCATGGTTGAGTTCGGGCGCAATGGCTTTCGGTCACTCAACTTCCGCTTCGGCGTGGCGTTCACCCTTGCCACCAGCGCATATATCGCGCACTTGCTCGGCCAGGCAGAACAGGCCGACACGTTTGCCGAAGAAGCAGAGGCGCTGTCGCGCGACGTCGATAGCAAGGTGGCGCTCTGCCACACGTTGATGGTGCGCGCGGTGATGGCGTTGGATCGTGGCGCACCAAGCAGCCCATGGCTGCCAGAGGCGCTGGCACTGGGCCGACGCTTCGGCATCACGAATTTCCCTGGCTGGCATGACCCGATGGTCGCCCGCCTGGCGGCCCATGCGTTGGCAACCGGCATTGAGACGAACTACGTGACCGCACTGGTCCGCAAACGCCGTCTACAGGCGCCAACTGCGCGCGTGAAGCACTGGCCGTGGGAGATTGAACTGCGCGTGCTCGGGGCTTTCAGCGTGAGTTGCTCAGGTGAGCCGCTAGCGCAGAGCGGCAAGGGCAACCGGCGCACGCTGGACACGCTCAAGGCGATCGTCGCGTATGGGGGACGGGAAGTCGCCATCGACCATCTCTCAGCCGCGTTGTGGCCCGACGCGGATGGCGACAGCGCCAAAGGTGCGTTCGACGTGGCCATTCACCGGCTGCGCAAACTGCTCGGCAATGCCGATGCCATCGTGGTCAGCAACGGCAAGGTTGGGCTCAACATGCACTTGTGCGGGCTCGATCTCTGGACGTTCCAGGCGCACCGCCAAATCGCACTCGATCTGGCAAAAACACCTGACGCCGATTCCCACACGCTATTGACAGCCGCGTTGGACATGCTCGCCGCCTACACCGGGGACTTCCTCGCCGACGAGGCCGAGCAACCATGGCTGCTTCCGCAGCGGGAACGCCTGCGTGCCGAACTGGTGCGCACCGTGCTCACGGTGGGGGAAAAGCTGGAAGCCCTCAATGCACCGACGTCGGCAACGACTGTGTATCAGCGCGCGCTTCGCCTGCACCCGACAGCAGAAGGCATCTGCCGTCACCTGCTGGAATGCCTGCGGGCAGAAGGCCGGTCTGCTGAAGCCAGCGCGTTCTTCGCCGAATGGCAGCACACACTCAAGGTGGTTTATGGCGCCGCGCCATCTCCATCTTTAGTGGCGATGCTGGACTGGATACGATAGGTCTACCCCACCGATGAAAACCGATATGCCGTGGGTTTCGCGCGTTCAGCGGGTTGCCCGACGTCAGGTTGTGGGCAGCGGCGTGTCCGGCCGATCTCTTCCGTTAGCGCCAGAGGCCTCTCGTCTGAGATGGTCGGCATCGAGATCTCAATACAGGAGTACGCTACACGCACGAAAAATCCCCGGGGAAAATGTGACATGAAGGTTTTATCCACCGGGTTGTCAAATTGATCATGCTGGACTTCCGTACCTACGGCCTCGCCGCGCCCCCACACTCGCACGACTTCATGCAAGTCGTGATGCCCGCACGCGGCATCCTCGAGATGGACGTGGACGGCCGCGGCGGCCGCGTCGACACGCACCACGCCGCGCTCATCCCGGCTGGCGCCACGCATGCGTTTGAAGCCACGGGCGCCAACCGTTTCATCGTGTTCGACATTCCCGGCCAAACCGTGGACGCCCCCAGCCTGGGCGGCCTGGCCGATCGCGTGTTCTTTCCACTTACGCCGGGCCTGCGCGCACTGACGACCTGGCTGCAGGACGCGCCCATCGTCGATGCCGTACTGGCCAATGCGTGGTCGTCTCTCGCGCTGGCGACGCTCGCGGCGCATCCGGTCAACCAAGCCGCGCAGATCCGCGCACGCCCCGACGCGCGTGCCGAGCGCGCATGGCACGCCATCGAGCACCGCTACGCCGAGCCGCTCACCGTCGATGCGCTTGCCGCCGAGGCGGGCGTCAGTGCGCGTCGCCTCGCCACGCTGTTCCGTGCCACCTATGGCACCACGCTGCATGCGCATCTGGCCCAGGTACGGCTGCGGCATGCATTGACGCTGCTGGAAACCACCGCCTTGCCCATCGCCGAGATTGCCGCACGCACCGGCTACTACGACCAGAGCGCCCTCACGCGCCACCTCAAGGCCGCACACGGCGTCACGCCCGCAGCGGTGCGCCGCTAACCCGGGCCATTTCCGTTTTTGCCAAAGCGCAGCCGTCTTCGCCAAGACGCGCGACGCGCGCACGCGCAGAGTGCCGGTTCGATTGATCTTTCCGGACAGGCGCTCCATGGCTGTTGGCGACCCCTCCACTGCAACGCAGCTTCATCACGGTCAGCACGACGCGCGGCGCGACCACCTCACGGGCATCGGCTACGGCGTCGCGGCCGGGGCGCTGTGGGGTGTGATCTTCGTCGCGCCGAAGATGCTGCCGCAGTTCTCGCCGCTGGCGCTGTCTGCCGCGCGATACGTGCTGTATGGCGTTCTCTCGCTCGTGCTGGCGCTGCCGATGTGGCGCATGCTGTGGCGCAAGACGACGCGGCGGGATTGGGTGGCGCTGCTGTTGCTATCGCTGCCGGGCAACATCCTTTACTACCTGTGCGTGGCGGGCGGGGTGCAGCGCGCAGGCGTGGCGCCGGTGTCGCTCATCGTGGGGCTGTTGCCGGTGACAGTCACGCTGGCCGGCGCGGCCGAACGCGGCAGCCTGCCCCTGCGCCAACTGGCCCTGCCCTTGCTGATGGCCG
This sequence comes from Ralstonia sp. PBBBR1, assembly GCF_002256165.1. NCBI lineage: Bacteria > Pseudomonadati > Pseudomonadota > Betaproteobacteria > Burkholderiales > Burkholderiaceae > Ralstonia > Ralstonia sp. PBBBR1. The sequence goes on from NZ_NKIL01000011.1 coordinate 55,324, forward strand.
TCGCGGGCGTGGTGTGCATTTATCTGGATGCGCCAGACGTGCATTCGAGTGCGGGCGGCAGAACCTATCTCTTCGGGCTGTTGATGGCAGCAGGTGCGCTGGCGTGCTGGACGGTGTATGCGGTGTGCAATGCGCGGTACCTGCGCGCGCGGCCGCAGTTCACGAGCCGGGAGTGGTCGCTGTTGACGGGCGTTGCGACTGGAGTGCTGTCACTGGCACTGGCCGTGCCGGCGTTTTTGCTGCCCGGTATGGCGACGGCTTCTGCGCAGCCCCCGTCGGCGTGGGGGATGTTCTGGCTGGTGAATATGGGCGTGGCGCTGGGGGCGTCTGTGCTCGGGAACAGCCTGTGGAATGCGGCCAGCCGCAAGTTGCCGTTGACGCTGTCGGGGCAGTTGATCGTGTTTGAGACGGTGTTTGCGCTTTTGTATGGGTTTATCTATGAGGCACGATGGCCGCATGGGCTTGAAGTGGCGGCTGCGGTTTTGTTGGTGAGTGGGGTGGGGTTGGCGGCGCGGAGGCATGGGTAGGGTTTTTTTGTGCGTGTTTTGGACTTGGTGGTCCATCCCCCTTTCGTTCCCTGGCGGGACCGACTTACTTTTCTTTGTCTTGCCAAAGAAAAGTAAGCAAAAGAAAGGCGCGCCCGAGATGGCGACCCCCTCCTTGGATTTGTGTCGCGGGGAGGGGAAGGAGCCAAACTCGCTGCGCTCAGACAAGGCTCCTTCCTTTTTCCTCCCCGCAACAAAAATCCAAGGCGCCATCTAGGGCAAGGGAAAAGCAAACCGTCGAACACGAAGCGAGCCACCAAGGCTCGCTTTTTCGTTTGCACCGGCATACCGAGTGTTTGGCCGTTCCTGCCCTAGATGGCGCCTTCAATTTTTGTAAGCGGGCGGAAAAAAGGCGGGGAACTGTCTGAGCGCAGCGAGTTTTCCCCGCCTCCGCCCGGTTACGAAAATTGAAGGAGTCTTTCGCCATCTCGGGCGCGCATTTCTTTGCTTACTTTCTTTGGGCAAGACCAAAGAAAGTGAGTCAGCCCCGGCAGGGGATGAAACAAGGGATGCACCACAAACATCAAAACCAAAACCAAAACCCCCCTCCCCATTTGACGCCCCATTTTTTTCATGGATAACTGTCTCCCCACCCCCCAACAACACAGCGAGCCACCCCATGACCCTCCAAACCTGGCTGGCCTTCATCGGCGCCAGCATCATCATCCTGCTCATCCCCGGCCCGACCATCCTGTTGGTGATTGGTGATTCGCTGGCCAACCGTGGCCGCTCGGCGTGGAGCACCGTTGCCGGCGTGGCCGCTGGCGACACGACCGCCATGGCCGTGTCCCTTGCCGGTGCGGGCGCGCTGCTCGCCGCATCGGCCGCGGCCTTCACGGCGCTCAAGCTGATCGGCGGTTCGTACCTCGTCTATCTGGGCATCAAGTCCATCCTCAGCGCACGCCGCCTGCAGGATGACGTACAGGCGGATGCGCCCGAGGCCACCATCCCCGTGCAGCAAAAGTCCGCCGGCCGCCGCTTCCTCTCCGCCTGGACGGTCACCGCGCTGAACCCCAAGAGCATCGTCTTCTTCGTCGCCTTCGTGCCGCAGTTCATGTCGGCCGAGCAGACCTTCCTCTCGCAGAGCGTGATCCTGCTGCCGACCTTCGTCATCCTGGCCGCCGCCAATGCGTCGATGTACGCGCTGGCCGCCAAGCTGCTCGCCAAGCGCCTGACGAGCGTGGCCGCGCAGCGCCGCTTCGGCTACACGGGCGGCGCGGTGATGGTGGGCGCAGGCACGCTCACGCTCGGCATGCAGTCGGCCTGATCGCCCTTTCCAAGGCCGCACCGAAGGACACCCGATGCCCCGCAGTTACCTCCGCCCCTCGCCCGAAGGGGCCCACGGCCATCACCGCGTCACCAACATCGAGTTGTTCTTCGATCTGGTGTTCGTCTTTGCGGTGACGCAGCTCTCGCACCTGCTGATCAGCAATTTCACGCTGCAAGGCGGCGCGCAGGCGCTGCTGCTGATGCTGGCCGTGTGGTGGGTGTGGATCTTCACGTCGTGGGTGACGAACTGGCTCGATCCGGACAAGCTCGCCATCCGCATGCTGATGCTCGTGCTGATGACGGGCGGGCTGCTGCTCTCGGCATCGCTGCCGCAGGCGTTCGGCTCGCGCGGGCTGGCCTTTGCGCTGGCCTATGTGTTCATGCAGTTCGGCCGCACGGTCTTCTTCCTGTGGGCCGTGCGCGGTGAGTCGCTGCCCATGCGGCGCAACTTCCAGCGCATCGCCACGTGGCTCGGCATCTCGGCCGTGCTGTGGCTGGCGGGCGGCCTGTCGGACGGTTCCGTGCGCTGGACCTGCTGGATCTGCGCGCTGGTCATCGAATGGCTCGGCCCCTCGATGGGCTTCTACACACCGGGCCTGGGCCGCTCCACCACCAACGACTGGAACGTGGAAGGCGGCCACATGGCCGAGCGCTGCTCGCTGTTCATCATCATCGCGCTCGGCGAATCGGTGCTGGTGACGGGCTCCACGTTTGCTGGCCTCGACTGGACCGCAGAAAACATCGCGGCGATGGCGCTGTCGTTCATCGGCAGCCTGGCGATGTGGTGGCTGTATTTCGACAGGATTGCCGAGCGCGGCGCGCGCACCATGTCGCATTCGGCTGATCCGGGCCGGCTCGCACGGCTGGCCTACACCTACATCCACGTGGTGCTGGTGGCCGGCATCATCGTCGGGGCGGTGGCCGATGAGTTCGTGCTGGCGCATCCGGTGGGCCGCGCCCATGAAGGGACGACGCTGGCGGTGCTGGGCAGCGCAGCGCTATATCTGCTGGGCAACCTGCTGTTCAAGTGGGCGATCTTCGGGCGGTTGCGCCCGGCACATGCGGTTGGCCTGGTGGTGCTGGGCGGCGCCTGGCTGCCGGCGGGTGAACTGCCGGCGCTCGCGGTGTCCGCGCTGGCGACGGGCGTGCTGTGCGGCACCGCGGCGTGGGAATGGTACGCACGCTCCTGCGAGACAGCGGAACCCGAAGCGGCGCACAACCCGTAAGTGGTTACCTGAAAATTCCAGTTTCTGGACATTACAAAAGGCCACTCGCGCGCCTACGCTGTCAACCAACATGACAGAACACGAGGGCCCCGCCATGATCGATCTCTACTACTGCGCCACGCCCAACGGCCTGAAGATGGCGCTGTTCTTTGCCGAAACCGGCTTGCCGCACCGCGTCATCCCCGTCGATATCAGCCGGGGTGACCAGTTCAAGCCCGAGTTCCTGGCCATCTCGCCCAATAACAAGATCCCGGCCATGGTCGATCACGACCCGGCCGAAGGCAGCGACCCCGTGGTGCTGTTTGAATCGGGCGCCATGCTGCTTTACCTGGCCGAGAAGACCGGCCAGCTGATGCCCGCCGACCTGCACGGCCGCATGGAAGTGCTCAAGTGGCTGTTCTGGCAGGTGGGCGGCCTGGGCCCGATGGCCGGGCAGATCGGCCACTTCAACGTGTATGCCCCCGAGCGCGTGCCCTACGCCATCGAGCGCTACACCAAGGAAACGAACCGCCTGTACGGTGTGGTCGACCGCCGCCTGGCCGATCGCCCCTACATTGCCGGCAACGACTACACCATCGCCGACATCGCGGCCTATCCCTGGATCGTCCCGCACGCCGGGCATGGTCAGGACCTGAACGACTTTCCGAATCTCCAGCGCTGGTTCGAAGGCGTTGGCGCACGCCCTGCCACGCAGCGCGCCTATGCCGGGGTCGAGCGCGCCTACTCGCGCCGCCGCGAAGACATCTCCGACGACGAGCGCAACGTGCTGTTGGGCCAGACGGCCAGCTCCACCGCGCGATGATCCTCGCGGAGCCTCTGCGCTCCGCCCCTCTCTCCGCTTTCCTCTTCTGACAGGAGCCGACCATGCCGGCATCGCTGTGGTGGTTGTGCCTGGGCGCGTTCGCCATCGGCACTGAAGGGTTCATGATCGCCGGTCTGCTGCCGGTGCTGGCCGCAGACCTGGGCGTGAGCGTGCCGGCGGCTGGGCAGCTCGTCACCGTGTTTGCCGTCACCTATGCCGTGGGCTCGCCGGTGATGGCGACGCTGCTCGGCAATGTGGACCGCCGACGCGTGCTGATCGGCGCGCTGGCCATCTTTGCGGCAGGCAACTTGCTGGCGGCCACCGCGCACGGCTTTGGGCAGTTGATGGCGGCGCGCGTGCTGCTGGCGCTGGCGGCCGGCGTCTTTCTGCCGACGGCCAATGCGGTGGCGACCTCGCTGGTGCCGGCCTCGCGCAGCGGCTCGGCGCTGGCCGTCATCACGGGTGGCGGCACGGTGGCGGTGGCGCTCGGTGTGCCGCTGGGCGCGTGGATTGCCGCGCAAGGCGACTGGCGCTCGACGTTCATCGCATGCGGGGTGCTCTCGGCGCTGGCCACGGCAGGGCTCGCCTTCGGTCTGCCGCGCGACCTGCCGCACAGCGTAACCACGCTGGCGCAACGCCTGCGCGTGGCGCGCCGGCCCGGCATGCTGGGCGCGCTGGCGGTGTCCACGCTGTGGGCCGCAGGCGGCTTTACGTTCTACACCTACGTCGCACCGTTCTTTGTGCAGGGGCTGGGCTTCGCGCCGCAGCATGTGGGCATCGTGCTGTTCCTGGTCGGCAGCTTTGCGGCACTGGGCACGGGCCTGGGCGGCCACCTGACCGACCGCGCCGGCGTGGCGCGCGTGCTGGCGGTCAGCAGCGCGGGCATCGTGCTGGCCTTCTCGGTGCTGTCGCTGTCGGCACAGGTGCTGCACGGCACGGTGGCCGGCGCCGTCGCCATCGGCGCGGTCGTGCTGTGGGGCATGGCCGGCTGGGGCTTCGGCCCGGCGCAGGCGACGCGGCTGATCCGCCTGGCCCCCGATGTGTCGCCGATCACGCTGTCGTTGCATGCGTCGGCCGTGTATGCGGGGATTGCGCTGGGGTCGAGCGTTGGCGCGCTGGCGCTGGCGCATGGCGGGCCCGGCATGCTGGGATGGGCCGCCGCCGCGTGCCATGTGGTGGCCGTGGTGCTGTGGCGCATGGGTGGGCGGCATGAGGCGGCGCTGGCCGATGAACCGGCAGCCACGTCGGTCGCCCACTGAGAGCCGGCCGGCAGAACACGAGGCGCCAGGATCTGAACCCGGCGCTCAGACGTCAAACCCTCGCATTCCGAGCCTGGATGTTGGCGGCCGAGCGTCAAACCCCGATGCACCACACTTTGGGCTCGACATTTTCGACCTCGAACGGCCGCGTTCAAAGCGTTGCGCTCGATGCGCGAGCCTCCAAGAGTCGCGCTAGACAGTCCGAGCATGGCAATTGCGCCTCAAAGCCTCACGCGCTGCGCTCAGACCGCCGCAGTAGGCGCATTCCGGTCGCCGGACGAACGCCGCGCACCCCGCCGACCCAGGTACGGCAGCGCAAACATATAAAGCCCGGTGAGCAGCAACAGCGCCAGCGGCAGCAGCGGCGCATAGGTGATCCACGCAGGCGGCTGCGCCCCCTTGCCCACCCCCATGGCGACAAAGTTGGCGATGACGGTGAGCGTGAACGCCATCGACACCCAGCGGTGAAACTGGCGGATTGCGTTACGGGCGCTCACTGTGCACCTCCGGCGGCCTGGATCATCTTCCAGCCGTTGCCGGCCGGGTCACGAAAGCCGGCGTCGACGCTGCCGAAGCGGTCGATCGGCTCCTGCGTGAATTCAACGCCGCGCTCGCGCAATTGCGCGTAGGCGGCGCGGCAATCGGCGACGGTCAGCACCAGCGGCGGCATCGCGCCCTTGGCCACCATGGCGCGCAGCGTCTGCGCCGTGGCCTCGTCGTGGATGGGCGGACCAGGCTGGAACAGGCCCAGCTGAAACGACGGCTGCTCCGGATGCTGCACCGTCAGCCACCGGTACGGGCCGTTGCGCACATCGGTGTGCACGCGAAACCCCAGCTTGTCGACATAAAACGCCAGCGCCGCGTCCTGGTCATCCACATACAGCCCGACGACATTGATCCCTTGGCTCATCACCGCTCCTTGTTGTTGGTGGGTGACGGATTTGTACCCTCCGCCAGCTGGCGGCGCTTCTCCGAAACTGCTGTGACGAGGTCGGGCCGCTGCGCCGCCTTCAGCACACAGGCGGGCACGCGGTCGAGTTGTTGCAGCGACGCGGTGGCCTGTGCGTGGCGGCGCAGCGCGCTCGGGCTCTGCCCGGTGATGTCGCGGAAGATGCGGCCGAAGGTGCCGAGGCTTTCCCAGCCTGTGGCGTAAGCGATTTCGATGATGGGCAGGTCGGTGTCGCGCAGCAGGGTGGTGGCCTGCTCGATGCGGCGTGTGAGCAGGTAGCGGTGCGGCGGAATGCCGAAGGCCTGCTTGAACGAGCGCGCAAAATGCGCCGCCGATACGCCGCTCACTTCGGCCAGCCGCTTGACGGGCCACGCCTCGTGCGAGGCGGCGTCCATGCGGTCTTTGGCGCGCAGCAGGCGGCGCAGCAGCGCGGGGTCTTGCTGCGCGTCGGTGTGTGCCTGTGCCACCGCGGCCTGCGCCGGTGCGGTCAGCCCAGCTTGAACTCGCCGATGGCGTGCGCAAGCTTGCGCACACCCTCTTCCACCTGCGCCAGCGACGAGGTCGCGTATGACAGACGCAGCGTCGAGCGATCCGGGTCTACGGGGTAGAACGCCGCACCCGGCACGAACGCCACACCGCGTTCGATGGCCATCTTGGCTACATCGCCGGCATTGCGGCCCGGCAAGGTGCACCACAGGAACATGCCGCCGCGCGGGCGGTTGAAGGTCAGTTCGGTGTCGGGCAGCAGCGCACGCAGCCCGTTGGCCATGGCGTGTGCGCGTTCGGCATAGGCAGCGCGCGTGCGCGGCAGCACGGTCTCGAGGCGATTACTGCGCAGATACGCAGCGGCCGTGGCCTGCGCAAACGTGGAGGTATGCGCATCGGCAAACTGCTTGACCATCACCGCGTTGCCCAGCACCGGCTGCGAAGCGATCATCCAGCCCACGCGCAGGCCCGGCGCCACCACCTTCGACAGGCTGCCCAGGTAGATCACGCGCCCCTGTGCGCCGTCGGTCTGCTGCGACAGCGCGTACAGCGACGGCGGCGGGGGTGCGTCGAAATACAGATCGCCATAGGGGTCGTCTTCCACGATCAGCAGGTTGTGGCGCACGGCCACGTCCAGCAGGCGCTTGCGGCGCTCCAGGCTCATCAGCGCGCCGCTCGGGTTGCCGAAGTTGGGAATCACGTAGAGGAATTTGGGGCGCGCGGTGGACAGCACCTTTTCCAGCGCGTCGACGTCCAGGCCGTCGCCATCGGTCGGCACGCCGGCCACCTTGGCGCCATACAGCTTGAACGCCTGAATGGCGGCGAGGAAGGTGGGGGCTTCTGTCAGCACCGTATCGCCTTCGCCGATCAGCACCTTGCCCAGCAGATCCAGCCCCTGCTGCGAACCGGTGGTGACGAGGATGTCGGTGTTGGCGACGTTGGCGCCGCGCGCCTTCATCAGCGTGACGATAGCCTCGCGCAGCGGCTCGAAGCCCTCGGTGGCGCCATATTGCAACGCGCGGGCGGCGTCGGTGGTGAGCGCGCTGTCGGCCGCGGCCTTCAGGCCTTCCACGTCAAACAGGGCGGCGTCAGGAAAGCCGCCGGCAAACGAGATCAGGCCCGGCTTGCCGAGCACCTTGAACAGTTCGCGGATGGCGGAGGTTTCAACGTTTTGCAGGCGGGGTGCCAGCAGCGATTGCAGGAATTCCATGGCGTGCGTGTCTCTGTAGTTCGAGTGCCCGCCACTTTACGTGATGTGCGCCGCGTGCGCATGCCAACAGGGCGTCACAGCCGTGACTAGAATGCCGTCACCGAATCGGTAAAAAGGAGCCCCTGCATGGCTGTCCGACGCATCGTCCCCAATCTGCATGCAGCCGACCCGGCACGCGCCCGCGCGTTCTATGCCGAACTGCTCGATCTGGAAGCCGTGATGGACCACGGCTGGATCGTCACCTTTGCCGACACGGCCGCCACCATGACGCCGCAAGTCAGCATTGCCAGCGAAGGTGGAAACGGCACACCGGTGCCGGCGCTGTCGGTGGAGGTGGACGATGTGGATGCGGTGCATAGGCGTGCCGTGTCGCTGGGCCTGGAAATCGTCTACCCGCTCGTCGATGAGCCGTGGGGCGTGCGCCGCTTTTACGTGCGTGATCCGTTCGGCAATGTCGTGAACATCCTGGCGCACCGGTAAGCCGCCAGCCTCGAAAAAAAGCCCGCATGCCAGAGGCGATGCGGGCGCGGCAGTGCCGGCGGACTGCTACCGGTGGTTGCCGTTGTGGGTGCGCTTGTCCTGGTGTGCGTCGGCGTCTTTGTCCTTGTCGACAACGCGCGTGATGCCGCCCGTGGCGGGCGGATCACTGGCCGGGAAGGTGTCTTCCACAGCCTTTTCCACCAGCTCTTCACGCTTATGTGCGTGCGGATGCTTCTCTTTCTTGCCCTTCTCCATAGCGCCCTCCTGTTTCAAGCGTGGTTGACGACATGCAAGCGAACGGCGTGCCCGAGCGCACTCAATACTCTTCCCAGTACGGACGCGAGCCGTAGTACTCATGCACGGACTGCGCCCAGGTCGGATCGGCCATCGTGGGCCAGCTGTCCTTGTCGAAACCGGGAGCCGCTTCCAGGCGATCCTTGTTGGCATCGAGCACGAAGCACTTGCGGTCCACGTCGAGCGACATGGCGCTCCACGGCACGGCAAAGAGCTTGTCGCCGATACCCAGGAAGCCGCCCACCGACATCACCGCGTAGGCGATCCGGCCGCGCTGGACGTCGAGCATGATGTCGGTGATCTTGCCGAGGTCTTCTCCATTGAGGTTGACGACGCGATCGCCCTCCAGCGTATCTGCGGCCATCAGTTCCGGGCCCGGACCCGCCGAATCGGAGTCGGCACGCCCGATGATGCGCATGCGTACACCGGCGGTGGTTCCTACACCGGTGCCAGTACCGGTGCCCAGCGCGGTGCCGGTTGTCGTGGTTTGCATAGCAGTTACCTCCCATCAATCAGTTGACGTTCAGGATGATGTGCGGCGGCCACGCATCTGCGCGGCGTCTCGCACGTAACCACCTGTGTCAGCACGAAGCTTGCCTGCGGCACATCGCCCGCAAAGGCGCGCGTGCGGCATGCCGCTTGCTCGACGGTACGGCGCATCAAACCAGAAACCCCTACCGGAGAGCCTCATGAACAAAGCTGAAATCCCTGTGGCGCAACGCGCCGTGCTGTCGATGCTGCTGGACGATCACCGCGAGGTGAAAAAACTGTTCAAGACGTTCCAGCAGGAGAAAGACGAAGCGACCCGCGAGCAAATCGTGCGCGAAGCGTGTGAAAAGTTGACCGTGCACACGCAGCTTGAAGAAGAGGTGTTCTACCCGTACGTACGCGACAACGGCGGCGAAGCGTTCAAGGACCTCGTCGACGAAGCCGTGGTCGAGCACGCCACCGCAAAGGATCTGATCCAGCAGTTGAACGGCATGCACGCGGGCGACGATCTGTTCGCGGCTAAGTTCACCGTGCTGGCCGAGTACGTCTCGCACCACGTGGAAGAGGAAGAGACCGAACTCTTTCCCAAGCTGGTCCGACAGCACGTCGACCTGACGCCGCTGCAGGAGACCATGGCCGCGCGCAAGGAAGCGCTGCTGACCGAGACGGCGAGCTGAACGAGTTGACGGACCCGAGACGGACCCGACCACCCGACACCGGACAGACACCATGCAAGCCACCGTCTGCGATTTCCTCGTCGCCCGCCTGTACGAGTGGGGCGTGCGGCGCATCTTTGGTTACCCCGGCGACGGCATCAACGGCATGTTCGGGGCCCTGCAGCGCGCCGGCGGCAAGATCGAGTTCGTGCAGGTGCGGCATGAAGAGATGGCCGCCTTCATGGCATCGGCGCACGCCAAGTTCACCGGTGAGCTTGGCGTGTGCATGGCAACGTCCGGGCCGGGTGCTGCGCACCTGATCACGGGCCTGTACGACGCTCGGCTCGACCACATGCCGGTGCTGGCGATTACCGGGCAGCAGGCGCGCACCGCAGTCGGCGGGCACTACCAGCAGGAGGTGGATCTGGCGGCGATGTTCCGCGACGTGGCCGGCGCGTTTGTCCACCAGGCCAGCATGCCGGCGCAGGTGCGGCACCTGCTGGATCGCGCGGTACGCATCGCCATCGGGCAACGCCGGGTGACGGCGCTCGTGCTGCCAAACGATCTGCAGGAAATGCCCTACACCGAACCGCCGCGTGCGCATGGCACGGTGCACTCGGGCGTGGGCTACAGCGCGCCGAGCGTGATCCCGCAAGCCGCCGACCTGGAACGCGCAGCGGACATCCTCAACAGCGGCCGCCGGGTGGCGATGCTCGTGGGCGCGGGCGCACTCGGAGCCAGCGCGGAAGTGGCGGCCGTGGCGGAAACGCTGGGGGCGGGCGTGGCCAAGGCGCTGCTCGGCAAGGCCGTGTTGCCCGACGACCTGCCTTATGTGACAGGCGCCATCGGCCTGCTCGGCACCGAGCCGAGCTGGGAGCTGATGAACCATTGCGATACGCTGTTGATGGTCGGCTCCGGCTTTCCGTACGCGGAGTTCCTGCCCAAGGAAGGCCAGGCGCGCGGTGTGCAGATCGACCTGGACCCCGGCATGCTGGGGCTGCGCTATCCGATGGAGGTCAACCTCGTGGGCGACAGCGCGCAGACGCTGCGTGCACTGCTGCCGCTGCTCCAGCGCAAGACCGATCCCTATTGGCCCGACCGGATTGCACGCTGGAATGAAAGCTGGTGGAAGACGCTGGAAGACCGCGCATTGCAACCGGCCTATCCCGTCAACCCGCAGCACGTGTTCTGGGAGCTGTCACCGAAGCTGCCAGACAACGTGATCGTCACGAGCGACTCCGGCACCTGCGCCAACTGGTATGCGCGCGATCTCAAGTTCAAGCCCGGCATGATGGGCTCGCTATCGGGCGGGCTGGCATCGATGGGGGCGGCGGTGCCGTATGCGATTGCCGCCAAGTTTGCGCATCCCGAGCGCCCTGTCATCGCACTGGTGGGCGACGGCGCCATGCAGATGAACAACATGGCGGAACTCATCACCGTGTCGAAATACTGGAAGCGCTGGAAGTCTTCCAAGTGGATCTGCATGGTGCTCAACAATCAGGATCTGAACGAAGTCACATGGGAGCAGCGCGTGATGGAAGGCGACCCGAAATTCCCGGCGGCACAGGACATCCCGAACGTGCCGTATCACCGCTTTGCCGAGTTGATCGGGCTGAAGGGCATCTACGTGGACAACCCCGACCAGCTGGCCGGCGCGTGGGACGAAGCGCTCAACGCCGACCGGCCCGTGGTGCTGGAAGTGAAGACCGATCCCGATGTGCCGCCGCTGCCGCCCCACGTCACGCTGCAGCAGGCACGCAACTTTGCGACGGCACTGGCGTATGGCGACCCGGATGCGAGCGGTGTGCTGCGCGGGACGGCACGGCAGGTGCTGTCGGCGCTGTTTCCGGTGCATAAGGAATAGGCGTATGGACGTAACGCCCCCGCTCACGCGGTGGCGCGTCGAAGCGTGAGCGCATGTCGACAAGACATGTGGGATGCGAGTCGAAGGGGCAAGGTGCGGAAAGCCGATGTGCTCGGTAAGATGCCGTCCATCCCCGGTTTTTCCACTCCACTCCACACCACGCACGATGATCCGCTTCGACGACCTCACCATCCTCGTGCTGGCCGTGGATAACGGCAGCCTGTCGGCGGCCGCACGCGTGTTGAACATTGCACCCGCGGCAGCAAGTGCAGCCGTCAAGCCGTTGGAGGCGGAACTCGGCGTGCGGCTGCTGGCGCGCTCCACGCGCAGCCTGGCGCTCACGCAGGAAGGCGAGCGCTATCTGCAACACGCACGCCGTGCGCTGGCCGATCTGCAGGCCGGGCAGGATGCGCTCGCCCTTGGACGCCAAGCCATCGGCGGCGATGTGTCGCTGTCGATCCCGTCAGACCTCGGGCGCAACGTGCTCACTGGTTGGCTCGACGACTTCCTCACCGAGCACCCAGCGGTGGCGCTTCAGGTGCGCATCGGCGACCGGCTGGTCGACATGTTCCGCCAGCGCGTCGATGCCGCGGTGCGCTATGGCGAGCCGGAGGATTCGTCCCTCGTGGCGCTGCCGCTGGCGCCGGACAACCGCCGCGTGCTGTGCGCGGCACCGGCCTACTTTGCGCGGCACGGCGTGCCCAAGACCCCCGACGATCTGCGTCGGCACAACTGCCTGTTGCTGGCCCTGTCCGACACCACGCACGACCAGTGGACCTTTCACGGCGCGAGCGACGACGGTCAGGCGCACGTTGTGCGCGTCACCGGCAACCGCATTGCCGACGACGGCGAACTCGTGCGCCGCTGGGCGGTTGCGGGGCATGGCATCGCTTACAAGTCGCGGCTGGATGTACTGGCCGATCTGCGCGCCGGCCGTCTGCAAGCAGCGCTGACCGACTGGCGCGGCGAGGCGGCGCCGCTGCATTTGATCTGCACGCACCGCCTCGCGCTGTCGCCCACGCTGATGCGGCTGCGCGACTTCCTGCAAGAGCGCATCGCCGGTTATCTGGCCGACGCCTGAATCAAAACCCTTCCAGCACGATCTTGCCGCGCGCCTGATTGCTTTCGATCAAGGCATGCGCGCGCTTGAGGTTGGTGGCATTGATCGTGCCGAAATGCTCGTTCATGGTGGAGCGCAACATGCCCTCGTCAATGAGCGCGGCCACGCGGTTGAGCAGTCGGTGCTGTTCGATCTGGTCGTCCGTGCCGAACATGGAGCGCGTGTACATGAACTCCCAGTGCAGCGACAGGCTCTTCGCCTTGAGCTTGCGCACATCAAGCTGCGCGGGGTCGTCGATCAACGCAAGACGACCTTGCGGCTTGAGCGCCTCGACGATCTGCTCGAAGTGGTGTTCGGTCTGGTTCAGGCTGGCGACGTAGTCCACTGCCGGCACACCAATGCGATGCAGTTCCGCGGCCAGCGGCTGCGCGTGGTTGATCACATGGTGGGCGCCCAGCTCGCGCACCCAGGCGGCCGTTTCCGGGCGCGAGGCGGTGCCGATCACGGTCAGGCCCGTCAACCGGCGCGCGAGCTGCACGAGCACCGACCCAACACCGCCCGCCGCGCCGACAATCAACACCGTCTTCCCGCTGGGCGCTGCAGATTCAGGCACCTGCAGCCGGTCGAAGAGCAATTCCCAGGCGGTGATGGCGGTGAGCGGCAGCGCAGCTGCCTGCGCAAACCCAAGCGTGGCGGGCATCACGCCGACCACGCGTTCGTCTACGACATGCAGCTCGCTATTGGTGCCAGGGCGCTGCAGGGCACCGGCATACCAGACCGCATCGCCCGGCTTGAAGAGCGACACCTCGGCGCCGACGGCGCGCACCACGCCCGCAGCATCCCAGCCCAGCACGCGGGGCTGACCATCCACCGGCGGCATGCCGAGGCGCACTTTCACATCGACCGGGTTGACGGAGATGGCGCGCACTTCCACAAGCAGATCGCGCGGGCCTGGCGTGGGTTCGGGCAGGGTCAGGTCGACGAGCGCCTCGGGGCGGTCGATGGGCAGGCTTTGGTAGTAGGCAACGGCTTTCATGGCAGGCTTCCCGGTGATTTGGATCGTTGGATAGCCGCATCATGGGCGCGCCACGCCAGGGGAAACAGCCGCGCCGCGCAGATTCAGTTTCAACGCCAGACAGAAAATCCCATCCTGCCGCATCAAGCCGTGGGCATGCCGTGGAGGTCTGCGCTGCAGTTCGGGTGATCTTCGTTGTGGTCGTGCGCACGCAGCGCGCCCGGGATGCCGGTGCCCGCCAGACCATCGGCTGCGAGCCATGCCGCCGTGGCCGCAGCAGCGCGGTCGATCAGTTCGCCGCAGCGGGCATAGTCGTAGGGCGACACGTCCAGCGGGCACAGCGGCGGCACGACGGCAATGGGCACCTGCCCAGCCCAGCGCTCCAGGTCTTGCACAAGCTGGCGCGCGACCAGCAGTGACAAGGCGTTCAGCGCGTGCTCGATGGCGCTGCGCGGGGCACGACGGTCGGCACACGCAAACCCGGCCGGCAACACGACGACGCGTGTGGCGCCCAGCCGGATGGCCGCAGAGATTGGCGTGTTGTTGGCGACGCCCCCGTCGATCAACAGGCGATCGCCAATGCGCACCGGCGGAAACACGCCGGGAATGGCAGCGCTGGCCAGCACGGCCGGCACGATGGCGCCAGACGACAGCACCACCTCGGCGCCGGTGCGCATGTCGGTGGCCACAACGTGCAGGGGCAGCGTGGCCGCCTCCAGCAGGGTCTGCGCGAAATGCCGCGTCAGCAGGCGCTGCAGGCCGGATGCATCGACGAGGTGCTCGCGTCGCCCGCCCAGGATGCCCAGCATGCTGAACATTGCACGCCAAGACCACGGCATCACGTCGGCGCGCCGCACACCGCGCCACAGCGCCTCGAGCTGCGCGGTGCCGGCCGCGTGCGGATTGCACGCAAAAAAGGCAGCGTTGATGGCGCCGGCTGAGGCGCCCACCACCATGTCGGGCACCACGCCCGAGGCCACCAGCTCGCGCAGCATGCCGGCCTCGATGGCGCCGAGGCTGCCGCCACCGGCAAAGACAAACGCTGTTCGTTCCACTCTGTCCATGATCGATGCCGCGTTGCAGCAAGGAGTCCCAACTGGTCAATCAAGGGACGACTGGAACTAGAGTAGGTCTGCCCCGCCGTTGCGGCTAGTCGGGCCGGTCTGCGGCGATCAGCGGGCTTGCCGCGCGGCGTCTGCGAGGGGCTTCCAGTGCAGAAAACCGAACAGCAACGTCAGCAGCACGCTGTCGAACAGCGGCCCCTTGTGCAGCGCCACTTTGCGAAAGCACAGCACCACTTCCAGCAGGTGCGCAGCCAGCAGCACCAGCGCCCCGATGCGCAGCCAGCCGATGGCATCGGTCGACAGCGGCAGTGGCGTGGCATAGCTGAGCAACGCGAGGCCATACACGGCGAGCAGGACGATCTTGCTGAGGACGTTGAACATGCCAGGACTCCAGAGGGACGGTGATTCCGATGCCGTGCAGCATACCGGCCACCGCAGTCACCCCGGCTGCTTCAAACGCCTGGGTAGACGCCGCGCTCCACCGGCTGTATCTGCTGGCGAGCGGCGCTCAGGCCGTCACCGAGCCGAACCACCGCAGCAACGCCGCCTGCAGCCCCTCGGTCGGTCCGTCACCAACCCACGCCACGTGGCCGCCGAGGCGGACCAGCACTGCGGATGGCGCGGGCACCGTGCCAACCACCGGCAGCGCCCACGTTCCTGCATAGCGGGCGTCGGCCCGCCGCACGCGATTGGCCCATGGCGGGGTCCAGGTCGAGATCGGGGATGCGGCGGCCGAGCAGCGGATGTCCTTCACCAAAGTCGTAGCGAACGTCGAGCGCGGAGATGGGCGAGCATTTGGCCCATGACACGTTGGGCAGAGCGTTTCGAGAGGTACGCCATGCCTTCCACAAAACAATAATCCCGGCACTAGGTGGTCGCGCCGCCAAAATGGTCTGCCGCAGGGCGCCACATCGATGCGCGCACATTCGGGGCAACTAGCAACCACTCTAGGACACCACCCTGACCGTGGTCCATTCAAGCCGACGATAGCAGGTAGCCCTGTAACCGATGCACAGAGAGAGTGCCTCGCCAGAAGCTCGACGTCCTGAGACGGTAAGAAGCGGGAAAATAGGGGCAGCAAAGTGTTGTTCGCGAGTAAGGACCCTTCATCGCCGACAAAGGCGGACATCTGGTCGACTAGCGCCTGCAACCCTGACGGGAATAGCCATGCTGTGAGCTTCCTATCGTTGCGGGTAGCGCGGCGTATGCGATGTTTGAAACCGATGACATGCTCGGAGCAGCAAATCGACGTCATGTGCGTGTATCCGGCCGGCGGTTTGAGTGTCACGCGCCCTCCTCCAAACGGTTAGACGTCACGACGACGGGCACGTACTTTCTGACGGTCGATTCGCGGAGTCCGGCTTTCCGTGCAATGACAGAAGCGCTGGCGACGCAACCACAGTCGCCCCACTCCCCAATAGCGTTCCGAACACGTTGGCGCACAAAGGCGGCCTTGAGACCGGGAAGCACCAGCGTGCACAGGTCGGCCCCAAACTCTCGCCGCGAACGCAGGAAAGCGTAGTCGCTCAACCCGTATGCAAGCCGAGTCTGGTACAAAGACGGCAGCCGGACCCTGCCGGCCGCATCGAGCGGCTTGGGGCCGGCATGACGTCTGATAAGCGCTCCTAGCTGCGGCGGGATACCGGACGGTCGCCTTCCCGAATGTGGACGGACACATGAAGGTTGATTGGCCAATAACCATTCGCGGTCGTGGCGATATAGCCAGGTCCACAGAGCCGGAGCCTTCTTGCGCATCTGTGTCCTCGTCAAGCCATCATCGCTCTTGACGAAAGTCGCCCACCTACCCCGTCGCTCCTCCAGAGACGCTGGCTGTGGCACTGGCGTTCTGCGAACGCTTTGGGCAACTCCTCCTGCACCCTCGGTTTGGCGCAAAGCCGACCTATGCCTGGTTGCGTGACCAGACACACCATCTGAGTTGGCCAGAAAGACATCCAGCAACGTCAGATAGACGGGATGTATTGGCCGTGTATCGCGCTGAACTCCATGCATGAGGTTGTCCACGAAGTCCTCGCGACCAATTAGTGCATTCAGGCGGACATCCTCAAAGCCGGCACAATAGAACCCCGTGAAATCCGACTTCAACCGCGCCAACCGTGTCCGGCCGGACTCCGACACATAGCCTAGCTCAGCAAGTCGTTCCTTAAGCTGCTGCCGTGTTTCCTTGGGAATACGCGTACAAGCAAGTTGGTGGCTACACAATGAAAATTGCAAACTGTTCCAAGCAGTGCGAGCATCGCCAGCGACGATGACCATGTACTCGAGGGAACTGCATTCGTTATCGCAATAGAGCAGGCTTCCATGGAGGGGGCATCGCGTCACGAAGGGGCAGCAGTGAGCGCAGAACGAGATCCGACGCCCAAACTCGCAGCACGCTGCTTTAGCGCATTCAGGACATTGCAGACCAAACCGATTACCGCACTCCCAAAGTGGCTGCAGGCGAGGGCAACTCGTCCGTGACTGGACACCGTAAATCAGTTGCCACCTGGCTCGCGCTTCCATCGCTGGCGGCATGCCATGTCGGAAATAGTTGAATAGGGTGTGGCAGGCGAGAACGCTTTCATCTGGGCCGTATGCTTGCTCGGTAGCAATGCTGAAGCGATTGACACGGCAGGGCAGCGTGTAGACGAGTGGACTACACCGGCGAAAGCAGCGGCCGTTTAGCAATTTCGCCGCCCTATTGTCAGTGTGCGCAGCTGCCGCATCCAGTAGGCTGGCTGCAGTTTCCCACTGCGCGGGACATGGATAGTTTCGACAAGCGGGCATGGCACTTTTTCCACGTGTTTTCATTGAATTGCGGCATAAGGCTGCTGCTCGAGCGTGAGTCTTGGCAACGTAGCAAGAGCTTGTCGGAGGGGTAGCCAGTCACCATGGCGCCGCAAACTCGTAGTGGTGAAGCGGCCCGGTGATGCCAGGCGCTGCCGCTCCAGGCGTCGCCATGCATAGGATAGGGATGCCAGTGGTGCGCGTGAATTGGCCCAGCGTATCCCATAGGGTCGAGGCGCTGCTGCTTGTGGCATCTCGGGTATTGATGCGCTCGACTATCAGCAGCCCGAGATTGGCGGCGACACCGAGTGCACACAGAGCAGCCTGCACGTCCGGCTCGTCTCGATGGAATGAGCCACGGCGCTGTTCCGACAAGCGCGTGCCGGTTACCGCGTCGAACGAGCGCAGAAGGGTCCTCACGAACTTGCGAAGCGAACCGCCTGCCGGCCATTGCACACGCAGAGTCGGGACCATCCAGTAGGCTACGACCTGCCCAGACCCGACTTGCACTGTGACGGAGCGGGCCTCACTCCCGAGGTAACCCTGAATCGCGTCGACGATGACCCGCCGTCCCATTCGAGCTTGAGCAATAGTCAAAATCCCGCGCGGCTTTGCATCCGGCAGATTAATTGCTGGCAGGGTCAGTGCATGACCGTGCTGATTAGACGAATGATTGACGAATTCGCTCGCCGTGATCACTCGCGCCCGAATATCTGCTCGATTTAGGTCACGCGCAGCATAGCCCTCATGGACATTAGCTGTGACATCGATAAGTAGCTTGGCAAGCGTGTCGTTCGCGAGCAGCAGGTCCGCGCCTGCCCCGGCCGACTCTCCTGCGCCACGGTGTTGTCGGACGATGCGCCCCCGTGTGAGTTCCCTCATTGCCGCTTGCGTAGTGGGAATGGGAGGCAACTGACTGGAGCAGGGGTTCTGCTCTCTCGCAGTTGGGTATTTCGTTTGGGCGAAAGCTGCCGCCACCGCATGTTCTTGCGTCATATGTGTCCGAAGCCGGCGCCGCCAGAGCGCACGCAGCCGCACCTCTCCTCAAGAGAGGCAAATGGTTGACGGATGAGCCAAACCATGGGACACTTCGCGCGCTAGTAATGCGGCGTGTCTCCATAGGAGGCTCCCCGATGGGAAAAGGCGAGGTTGCACCCTCGCCTTTTTTCGTTTACTGCCTCAATGACTGTCTGCGATAGTCGCCTCTATTACGCTGCATTCCTCAAGCACGGTCGGCCGGTTCAAGGGCTCGAACTGCCGCAACCACTATTCACTCCTCGCTGTCCAACTGTCGGAATAACGCAGACGCGCCTCGACACCGGCTGCGCCACAAGACGCCGACCGCTCCGAACCACGAGAAATTCCCCCACCGCTGGAAGAAGGCCGCATTCTAATCACGATTTAAAAATTTTTGCAAGAGAAAAATCCGTTTTCTCAATACGATCAATTGATAAGTCCATTTTTCAAATTCGAATATCCAATTTTAATTGGAAAAGAAAAAGGACTTTTAAACAATTCGAAAATTCAAGCTCACCTCCCCCCCCCCCCCGTCGAGGCGTAGCAACCAGGACCGGCCACACTCAAATATGTCGCCCGCCACTTAACGCAAAGCCGATGCAGTTCGCACACCCCACTCGCCACATCGGCGACCGCATGCAGTCGTGCCCAATTGCCAGACCGCGCTTTCATCACAGCGCCATGCCACAGAGAACTGGTTGCCTCATTCGCCTACAAGTGCGATGCTTTTCCAGCACACCACACCGGCACTTGAAAAATCACTCGTGTGTTTTCACACGAAAAATAGTAGACCCACCGGCCGTAACTGCAAGGACTTTTCGTGAGCGAATTGAACGAGGTCACCTGGACAACCCTCGCCTCTCGAGTCATGCGGGCATTGCTGACTCGCAAGGGTGTCAGTTACGCCGAGCTCGCCGATGCGCTTGAAAGCGAGGGAATTAGCGAGACCGCTCGCTCGGTCGAGGGAAAGATCCAGCGCGGAGCACTGAAATGCAGCTTCTTCCTTCAGGCACTGCACGCGGTGAACGCGGAATATCCAATGCAGTGGCGCAACGCCATCGCAACGAGAGGCACGTGGGAGCAACGTGCATCTCGACTGCTGCAAGCGGAAATGTCCGCGCGACCAAGCGTCACGGTAGCTGAGCTCGGTCGTCGATTGCAGGCAATCGGCGTCAACATCGCGCCGCCATCCCTGAATGAACAAATTGCCATGGGAACGTACTCCCTCACGCTGCTCCTGCAGTGCGCAGCAGTCCTATCCATGGCCGGCATCGAACGTTTTGTGGACCAGACGGACCTTCTTGCCGCAGCAGCAGCAACAACCTCGGCCGCGCGCTAACACCTTAGGCCAACATCCGAAAGAGTCCTTGAACGAGCAAAGCCGGGGCCTATAGTAACCTCACGATCGCGTGCGAAAACACACGCGATCGTGAGGCCCATAGGATGTTGAAGCGCCATGCTCGCCCGCGAGCGCACGCGGCCGCATTTGATGGATCGCAACGGACGGCACCGTAGACGATGGTAAGCACCCGGTGAACCCGTCTTGAAGGGGACCCGCGTAGCAAGGAGCATCGTGTCCATCTAGTTCTAGGTGGACACGTGGACACTATCGAAGAGAGCGCGCCAATACGGCGCCGACGTCGGCATAGCGCCGAGTTCAAGGCCAAGGCAGTGCAGGAGTGCATGCAGCCGGGTGTTTCGATCGCGGCGATAGCCCTGCACCATCGCCTCAATGCGAATCTGCTGCGGCGCTGGGTCGCCGAGCAGGAAGCAAAGAATGGCGCGCCTGAGGACCGCGAGTTGATGAGGGTGCCGCAAGGCGAGTTCATCCCGTTGCGGATCGGCGAGCCGACCACTGCCGTGCCGGACATCCAGATCGAAGTCCGCCGTGGCGCGACGACGATCAGTCTTCGCTGGCCGGGATCGGCCGCAGCGCAGTGCGCCCAGTGGCTGCAAGGGTGGTTGCGTTGATTCGGGTGGACGCGATCTGGTTGGCCGTGGAGCCGCTGGACATGCGCGCCGGTACCGAAACGATCCTCGCGCGGGTCGTCAAGGTGTTCGGCGCGGCACGCCCCCACCACGCCTACCTGTTTGCCAATAAGAGTTCGACGCGCATGAAGGTGCTGGTCTACGACGGCTTCGGCATCTGGCTGGCCGCGCGGCGCCTCAACAAGGGGCGCTTCATCTGGACGAACGGCGACCAGGCGATCGCCACGGCGCTCAATCCCGAGCAATTGCGTGCGCTGGTGACGGGGCTGCCTTGGCAGACGCTCACCCACGACCACGCGATCACGGTCGTGTAATACCCCCAAAGCCGTAAACTGGCTTCCTTCCAGAGGACTTGGGGTTCTGGCAGACTCGCCGCATGAACCTACCCACCAACCTCGATGCCCTGAGCCCGGACGAACTGCGCACACTGGCTGCGCAGTTGATGGCCCAGGTCGGCGAGAAGGACCGGGAGTTGCGGTACCGGCAAGCCAAGATCGACCAGCTCACACACGAGCTGGCCATCCACAAGCGCTGGAAGTTCGGCAAGCGCAGCGAGCAACTGACATCTGAACAGGCGAGTCTGCTGGACGAAGCCATTGACGCAGACCTCGAGGCGATTGAGACCGAACTGGAAGCGCTCCTGCCCTGGGTCGCTCCAATTGGTTGTTTGCAGGCTCACTGCGCGCCGGTCAACGCGCGGCTGCCGTCATGAGCCTGATCCAATCGGCCAAGCTCAACGGGCACGATCCCTACGCCTATCTGAAAGACGTCCTCACGCGACTGCCGACCCACAAGGCGGCCGACATCGCCGAACTGCTCCCGCATCGCTGGACGCCCAGCGCCACCTAGCTGGCAAGACGGGTTCACCGGGTGCTTACAGACGATGCCCGCAGCACGATGCTGCAAGCCGTAGCCGGCTCACCGCAGCATGCACGCGAGCACGCTGCAGCCGACTACGCGGAGCACTCAATTGCCTTTCTGGAACACCAGATGTGCGGGCGAGGACCCAACGGTCGAGTTGGTCCGTTGGCGCGTATTCGAGACCGAAACAGGCGAGCGACATCTCGTTGGCCTGCGCCCTTACCACGGCAGCGGCCGCGTCAGTTCAGCCGTCGTGAATTTTGACCTCGGCTCTCGCATCGCCCTCACCACGTCCGGCAGAAGATACGTACTTCTAGGCCCCCCTGGCTTCGATTCCGACGCCGACTATACGTGGGTTCTGTGGTCAATCATCAACAGCGTTACAAGTTGGCGAGACATCACGGCGGAGTGGCTAGCGGAAGCGCAGACAAACCAGCCAGCCCCGCCTGCACCTAGCGAACACTAGGCCCGATTCGACAATGCTAAACCTACGCGACTATCTCGAAATGCCACTGGAAATTCCGTCAGGCAAGCCTGCGGATTTAGCTGCGCTGAGGCGAGTACTAGACGAGCACCCGTTCCTGCTCGTGGACAGCGAGGGCGCGGCGTTCGCTGTCATGCTGCCAATGGATGTATTTCAGCGCCTGTGTCACACACCAGCGCGTGTTACCGTACATTAGCGCTGTTGGCACTACAAGCGCTGCGAGGAGCTCCCTGCTAAGCGAGCGCCTCGCAGCCCAATCTATAGGCGCTTAATCTCGGACTGCACCTCAGTTGTCGCCGCAGGAAGATTTTCTCGCACGAGCAGTTCGTTGACTGAGACAACCGACATCCCCAATTCATCCGCCACTCGATTTGCAGTTGCTTCTTCGTCAACGGTATCTTCCGTGAGCGGTGCCGATATGAAAATGGCTAGCGCTCGCCCATTCGCCGCTCTGCAAAGGATTGGGATTGACACTTCGTCACCACTCGCGAGTGTTACCTTAACGTCACGCTCAAATTGAATGCCGTCCGAGTACTGACGCTGCAGGTCCGTCATGAGTAGGTGAGCTGAAGCCGCTACCCGCTCAGCATTGAACTCGGGAATTTTTCCTGACAACAGATATTCGACAAGCTCGGAGCCGACGTGTCTGTCCAGAAGATGATGTTCTATCTTGTTCTTGAAACTGCGCAGACAGCGATAGCAAGAGGAATCACACTGTTCAGGACACCCCTTCAGAAGCTCCGAGGCACGTTTAAACAAAGCAACACCAAGCCGAGCTGCCTGGGTAGAAAAGCCGGCACCACCGGGAAGCGTGTCATAAAGGAAGATTTCAGCTTGCAGACCATCTCGACCTGCGGAGTCCTTCGTCAACGCAGGGCGATACTCGGCCATAATTTCGCCTGGCTCGATATCAAGAAGCTGGCACGCTGCCTTTGCAAGCGCCTCGCTCACCGTCCTCAATGCCACCGAGGTTGGGTATGTGCCGGGTCGCAGAATCAAAGGATATTCCACTCGCAGCGAGAACAACGCTACATCTGAAATGAAGTCGGTGCCAAGCACAAGGTGCTTGCGAGCATTGTCGCCTGGGCACGTTGAGTCGTCATCCGGATACGGTTTGGCATGCGGCATGAACAACTTCGGCTCTGGCGTAACGTCGGCCTCAATACTGCCGCATGCAACACAATGTGTGTAACCCAGCTTTTTGGGACCAGTATTCGAAACTAGAAGATGCTGACGGGAGGTCATGACGCGCAGTCGAGGACTGATGTGGTCCCAACCTGCAGTTTCTGCAGGTGTCACCATCGTCAGCTTGGCCCGTGTTGCGTAGCTCGTCTGTGGCATGTCGTCTGGCGACGTTACCTCCTGCTCGAAGACCGGATGAGCGAACCCCGGCGGTCGAAGCCATTGCCGCGCAGGGCCAAAGGTATCGGAACCACCGCATGCCGGACAGTCATATACGGCATTTAGCTCTACACCGACACCAAACGGCTTTGTGTCCGCGAAGCCGCATCGTTCACACTCACGATATAGCCGGCGTTTCTTGAATGCCTCGAAACGCTCAGAGCGTATGGGTGAGTAGATGGCCCCAGAGGTGTAGCACTTGCCTGAAATCCAAACCTGCTTATCCGAGCATATCTCTTGCAAGCGTACCATCGTGACCGGATTCGCGAATTTGATGTCGACAGTCCGTCGAACCTCTTCTCGGTACTGGGAACTGTCGCCGCCTTCCGTTCCAGCGGTGGACGACTCAATCGAGGAGACTTTCACGCTTGGCTGCAAGAAAACGAACCGGTTTTGCGAGCACGCGTGGAGCAATGGCTTCCAACCGAGCTTCCTCCTTCAGATTCGCAACAGCTCCTTGATGAGATGGTTGAAGACTGTCTCGACGCCGTAGACAGTGCAATTAACATCGACAGTGACACAGTCAAGGCATCGGAGGAGGCTCGCGCGTCGGACGATGAAGAAGAATCGGATGCAGCCCCTGAGACGGAGGATGAGTCGCCTGCGCAAATCGATGCCACGGACAAGCTACTAGACCGACTGCTTTATTGCGGCGTATTGCCGCGATATGCGTTTCCTACAGATGTGGCAACCTTTTCGGTTTTCGATAGGGAGAAATCAACTGGCTTCAAGCACGTCATGAAGTTTGCGCCGTCGCAGAGTCTACCTGTTGCGTTGACTCAGTATGCGCCGGGTACCCGGTCCCGGTAATAGCCTTTACGCGCCTTAAAGACGATGTCACTGTCTGGCTGTAGATCTATGATGTCCTTGCTTCCACAGTCGAGGCAGTGCTTGAGTGTAGACACAGGTCGATGAACAGACTTGCAAGCGTTGCATCGCACCCAGTCTCCATTTAGCCTAAGGGTTAGACTCTTGCCTTCTAAGCGCCTTACTCCTCCACTTTGGTCGGAAGTGAACTCGGTTAGCAATGAAGGTACCCACTTGGTGTCGAAGAGCTTTCGCGAGTTTGCGTCGACTAAGACCCTATCCATTGCCTTGAACTTCGACTTTTGCCCTTGAATACTGGTCCCGCTCGAACGGCCGCGATTCCACCACGCATCCGGCATCGAATTCAGCCAGAACCCTCGTCGATGCCAACAACGGAGCCAGGCCTCAACCAACATTACCTTGTCTTCTGCACACTCGGCCACGCCAGGAATCGAAGGTAGTGCGCCGACAATCGCTCGTTTATCTTCACGGACGGCGATTGAAGCCAAGGCGAGCGCCTCTAGCCCCAGGTGCCTATCCGTAACGGTCTTATAGATATCGTCAAGTAGTGCGGCCGGTGGCCGTTCGCCTTTTAGGTCGAACAACAATGACTGCATTGCTGCCGCGTCATGCAGGACGTTTTGGTCGCGGATGGCAGCATCTACGGTGAACCTTGCTGCCATAGACTCCCCCGATGACATTTCGGGTCTGAGTCTCACATCCATGACGTTAGCAGCCAGAAGTACCGATAGATACAGGTCGTCGAGACTGAGTTTCGGTCTAATGGGTGCAAAAGACCGAAGTTTTTCAAACCCCCACATCACTAACGGCCGCAGAGAGTCGCGAGTCGAATACATCTGCAGGTTCGGCGCAAGTCTCGCGGCCACCTGGCGAGAATCCGAAAAGACAAGCACTTTCCGACCTCTTAGCGGAGCAAAGGCGGTTGCTGGCTTCGAGTTGGGAGGTTGAATCTGGATCTGCTTTGCAACAAGTGACTGAAACGGCTGGTCGCCTTTGGTTTGATGGTCCTGGACACTTGTGCGAGCGAATGCTGCAGTCGTGCCACATACACCGCAAGGAATGAATAGCCCTCGGGCTTCGAGCCGGTCGTCCCGTTCACCGTCATCGTTCGCCACGCCTTGCAAGCGGTCCTTTCTTATGAACACTTGTCGGACGCGGTCAGACAGAACCGGAGCGTTCACGCGGCCGGTATCCATGTCGTATGAGACAGGCTCTACCTTGTCGAGTTGTCGAGGTTCTTCAAGCAGGAGGTCCAGCGGATTCATGGCGGACACGTCGCCGCTCTCCATCCGTAGCTGTTTCCCTGGCTCGTTCCATAGTGCCTGCGGCTCCTCCACGTTATCCGCGTAGGCTCGGCCGTATGCGGCTCCGCAATTGCGGCATGTGAACAGCTCCAGCACTTGTGACCCACATCCACAACGCTGTCGCGGTTGACTGTAGAGGCGTCCGCAAACCTGACTCCGGTGACTCGGGTCGACTATCTCGCTGCAGTCAGGATTAGTGCATGCCCACAGCCCCGGTAGTCGCGTGGACTTTCCTTCTTCGGTAGCTTTAGCCACACATCGATTGACTGCTCTCGAAAACCGGCATCGAGCAGCATGGTGCGAGTGTCCTCGCCCGGCTCCGCTTCAAGCAATCGATTAGCTCCCACTTGCCGAAGACGCGTCCGCAACGCCGACGGTAG
Source organism: Ralstonia sp. PBBBR1 (assembly GCF_002256165.1). Classification (NCBI taxonomy): domain Bacteria; kingdom Pseudomonadati; phylum Pseudomonadota; class Betaproteobacteria; order Burkholderiales; family Burkholderiaceae; genus Ralstonia; species Ralstonia sp. PBBBR1. The sequence goes on from NZ_NKIL01000011.1 coordinate 81,040, forward strand.
AGGCGTAGGGTCCTCTGTGCCCATACCAAAGATATGAAATACACCTTCCGCACGAGAGACGAACGAGGGGGGAGCAGCGAACACCCAAGTACCCGGAGTCATATCGTCCGCCACCGCAACTTGCGATAGCTCCAACAAGTCGCCTGCGACATACGTGGCCTCGATGGCGCGGTCTATAGTCGCCAAGAGTGCCGCCTCATCGGATACCAACACGCTCGTGCATTCCAACAGCACAGTACGAAGCGTGGACGCCGAACACGGGCAATGAAATCCCGCAACCCTTCGGAGACAAGCGGCGAGAAACTCTTCGTCTACATGCGTTGTTTCCTCCTGAGAAGAAGGCAGCCCCGCGTTGGCTCTTGCTACCCGAACAACATCATTCTTTCCCAGTTGAACAATCATGATGTCCACCGCTCGATGTTCGCCCTGCCATTGTCCCCCGACAGAATCACAAGCAACCGCGATGCTCGTACCATTTCCGGCATCGCCTTTACTGCGCCCAATCTATCGGTCAGGTCTGGACCGAACGACCGAACGATGTCAGCCGGTTGCGCAGCCAAGTGCAAGGCGGTTGCGGTTATTTCCGCGTCAGAGCAAACCTGAAATCGCTCGGCACACTTGTGGAAACGCTGGCTGGTTTCCGAGAACGAATCAGTCATGATTTCGCGCCAACCATTGGACAGCGCAATCCCGAAGGAAAGTTTCTTGTGAACAGCCTCTTCCTCCAAGGACTTGCGGAGTTCCGCAGTCAGCCCTAAGTTTTGTACTTGTCTCTCAAGCGCGGCCCAACGCCGACCGCATAAACGCTCAAAGAGATGGTTCCGTAAATCGGATACGACTATGTCTCTTCGTTGATTTGCGAGAGGACCAAAGGCCCTTGCCCCATACCAATCCCTGAGGTTATTGAGAAGCCGCTCCAACGCACTTGGCTCCGCCAGGTCGGTACTGAAGCTAGGGTGAATAGCGAGTCCGTCAAGTCCTGCCTTCCTCCATACGCTCGCTACTATGCCGGCCCGCAGTTCTCCACACGAGGCGACATACAAACCACCATTACCCTCGGGGTGTAACCCGCTTTCGGTTTGGCCAGCCGTAATGTTGGTTGGCGAGTTGGCTCGTTCAAAGGGATAGAAAGTGATTTCTGTTGGGAGCTCATTGTCGCCGTCATTGACCAGTCTGAGCTCAAGCATCTTTCCTTTCTTGATACACCACCGCAATGGGAGCGCCGCGTGCTTTAGTCCCTGACGAAACACCCCCAAGTCGCCGCCATCAAATACCAGCCGGCTTTGGCTAGCCGTCGAGTAGTGGATCGGGTCCTCTATGCCCTTAAGATGTCCTTGCAAACGAGCATCAAAATCAGTGCGTTTCGCGGGCAAGCAGACCGTCCCAATCGGTTCGCTGGACAACACCGAACCCGACGAATCCATCAGTTCAAGACTGCAATTGACTTCACGCCCTCGAGGCCCCGCAATCGATACTGACAGGCGGCCTGCCAAAAGGGCGTCGAGCGTTGGCTCAACCTGGTCGCAAGAAACTATGAATCCACGGTGAGAGATATCACCCGGCACCCACTCCTGCGGCGCCCGGATAAGAATGCTAAGAGCGGCGTTGCTGGTTAAAACTTGTTGGCCGCCGTCGGAATACTGCGCACTGTATCTTGCGGTGACGCTGAGGATATGGCTACCAATCGACAGGTCTTGGAGGCCAAAGAATATTGGTTGTTTAGCAGCGATGGGACCCACGGTTACAGGAGGCTGACCGGCAAGCGTCATCGTAAGAGACTGACAGTCCGCGTCATGACACAGTGCAAGCGTCGGCGTCTCGCCACGTAGCCACACGGCGTTGCCGTCTGCCGACCAGCGCCTCGGCGGTGTACCTACAGGCCAGATTCGGAGATGCCTTTCTACTTTGAGGTGACGCGTCGACAGAAATCGGAGCGCGTCAGCGGGCGTTTCGGATGTGACCTTGACTGCAAGTGCCGAAATCCCATCGCACTCAACATGTATGGAAGGGAAGGGAGATTCGGCGCTGTCAGTAGCGTGGTAGAGGAGAATGTACTGGGTGTCAGAATGAATCGTGCGACTAGGAGCCTCCGCAGCGCTTCCATCTGGCCGAACTCGGAATAGCCAACATTGAGCAGCCTCAATTCGACACTCGGAGCGCAGCAAATACTCCAAAGCTTTGTCCGTGTGTTCAAGTTGCACCAGAGACGTATTGAGCGATGGCCACTTAGCAAGCTTCTTCTTGTGCGGGCCGTAAAGCAGCCAGCCTGGCGCACTCCATCCTGCCGTGGTTCCCTGCACCTTAGCTCTACTTGAGCGCAGTAGTGTCGCGAAGCGCGGATTCATTCCGGCAATCGCTCTGAACGAGGGAATCTCTACAACTGGTGTCCACCTGTCATCTTCCTCCCTAAGAAGGAGAAGCTGCGGTGTAACGCTCTTGAGAGCGACCTTCTCCTCGTTTGCCGGACTGGCCTCTACCGTGGCCCTCGGCGCCGTCGGCACGCGAGCCGGCGACGCTAGCTTTATCTTCGCCGACTGTACCGTGGACCTCGCCGCTCGCAACCAGGCCTTCGCATGACTGTGGCGCTCGAGATCTATCAAGATTCTCTGAATCGTCTCCGGCTGTAACCAATAATTTGTCGACTGCCCCGCAGCGCCAAGCAATCCCAGAACAATTCGACCGGCCAACACGGGCTGCTCTAGGAAATTTCGCAGTCTCGCCGAGGCCTCGTAGGCCGATGCGGCAACTAGTTTTCCGACCTCTTCCGGCTGAGCATCAATGAACTCAGCTATCAAATATCGTTCATCGTAAATCAGCCTGGCCAACTGGACCTGCAGGTCCTTAGGAAGGATTGCGTGTGTTATGGGCCATGAGATTATTGAGAACTGGGTTGCCCAAGGCCCTGTTGGAATTGCGCCACGGAACGATTTGCGGAACTTGTGAAACCACTGCCTCAACATTCCTCGCCGGTCGATTCGCCAGTTCCATTGAGGCGTACGTTGCTCAAAGGAAGGCCAATATTCTTCACCATCGTAGTCATAGCCAAGCTCAGTCGCGTAGACCACCCAGAGCAACCAATGAGATGACAAACGACCGTCGACTGTTAGGCTACGCTTTAGGCCTATAGCGACCTTTGAGAGCGTTTCGGCATCAAGCCCATGCTCGAGCGCATACACAGGCAGCCCCTCAGCCGCTCGCGCATCAGAGAGAGCTTTGAAGTGAATTTCAAGTGAGTGCTGGTAACTATCAAGGAGTTCGTCGACCACGGCCCGTCACTAACGTCGTGCCCTTATTCTAGTTATCACAGGTTGCACATCGTCTCGGCGAGTCGCCCCGTGGATAAGGTCAGGCAAATTATCGCGCTGCCATTGCCTAAATTCGGGCATACGTTCGGCCCGTCCGACCATCCAACGCTCGACAGCCGCTTGCCCGACCTCCTCAGCCGTCAGAAGTGTCGCCAAATTCGGACGCTTTTCCCTTCCTGCGAGTATCCGCAAGCTATTTTTTGCAGTTTCACACAAGAAGACCTCTCGTTGTATCCCGTGCTTCAACATGTCTTGCTTAAAGCCCAATGCATCGAGTGCCGCTCTAATCGTGCGCAACCTCCAATTTGGCCCTTCTCCAAATGCGTGAAAGTCTGCGTAATTGTGCTGCATGCCTCGCAGATAGTCGCGCATTTCAGAAAACAAATCATCTGGGATATGAAAGTGCCCCCAACCACCCGTGTAGCCTATCGAGCGAAAGTATTCTGTACCGTTGAGCTTCAGCCGATTGTAAATTGAGGAGCGCCCCATTGACGAAGAAGTAGTAATAGCCAATAGACGAGCCTTCTTGTCCTTTCCCGATATGATACCTGTCGTACCACCATAGGCACTTGCAAAATCGTTATACACGTCGCGCGTTCGCAGCAGCGACGCCACAAGCTTTCCGCCAAGCAACGCGTTGTATGGGGGAACCGCCCCTAATACATATGCATCCATGACGCATACGAGCCTTTCCGCTCTATCCGCTACCGACCACCCGATTAGATTATCGCGGACGGCCAGGTTGTATACAGGGTCACCAATTGCCACAATACCAATTAGCTTCCCATGAAATTCGTCCCAAACCAAGTAGCGTATGCGGCGACCAAAACCCGCAGAGACTGGAACAGACCAGGTCAGCGAGGCGAGCCTGAACAGGTTCGCTTCCCAAGTGCCAGCGCTTACCCTCTGCAAGACAGGTTTAATTTTTTCTACAGCAATTTCGTCACCGGAGGCAAAATTCCCCAGCAAAGAACGCATATGGGACTCGATAAAACCTGCATTCTGAGAGAGAACTTCAAGACGCTGCTGGCGATGCAGAGTTCTGACCGTATCCTTCCCGGTGTCCGGAAGTACCAGCGCCCCATTCTCCGCTCGTTGGAAACCCAAATCAGATAGGTGTGCTCGCAGGCGGCGCTTGATACGGCCCTCCACTGAAAACGCTTTGCTCGCCGGCTTTATGCTCATTTATTCAATGCCTCCGCTGAGAGGCTCAATTTTATGCGTTGGAAGGCCGCCCCACGGCTTACCCCCCCTTAGCTGGGTAGTTGGTCACCCAAATAACCCTGTTACGGCGGATGATATAACCTGGGCCACCATCAATGAGTGTGGCATCGTAGCACTAGCCAATCGCCCCCCCGAACTCGGGCATGAGGGAGAATGAGGTGTTGGACACCCGCGCGGGCTTTAACAAACCTTGCTAAACCCTGGGCGGCTCATTGGCGCCGTCATGATGGACTTGCACCCGATAGCCGGGCCTGGGTTGTTTGCGGGGCGCATCGGTAGCAGTTGGGCGGCTCTACCGACCTGTTCGTCCTTTAACAAGAACGCCATAGCGACAGCTTCCGTGCCGGCTTCCTGCAGACGCTGCTGGCCTCCATCCAGTTGACGCTCAAAGGCTGTGCCGTTGATCCCGCCTCCTGGGCTGCCAACGCCTATCTGGCGCAAAGCCCGCCGCCCTAACGCCACCGGCCAGAGCCCCCTTAGCTGGCTTCCCCGGCCGCTGAAAACGTCACGATTGTTCACAGACAGCCCCCAGACGGGGGCGCTAATTTGCTGTAGCCGATCACGCGTGTTGATCGAAACGCGCTCTCTGCTCCAATCCGGCCTCTGAGCGCGTCGATGTCGCCGTCGTTTGGCTTTCCCGCTCCCCCAGGCCGTCCGCCCGGAGGGCTGGGCATTTTTGAGTGGTCAACGCTGGCGACCGCCAGCATCTGCTGGGGGGCACACACAAGGTGTTCTTACGCGATGTTCATGCGATTGAGCACGCGAAGCGGGATGTTTACGTGGCGGGCCTGAGCGTCGAGACCCGGAGCCGCACGCTAATGGCCCAAGCGTTCAAGCTCGCTGCAACTGAGGAAGGGCAAAGGCAGGCGTTGGATGCGTTGAGCGCCCTCGGTAACGAGGCGCTGGGCATCTATGGAGTCATCCGGCACTGACAGCAAGCTCACACGGCAAGAAATGGACTTCTTCGCCGCGTATTGCCACGATTCGTACGCGGATTTCACTCCACTGGACAAACCCGGCGTGGGAATCATGTTCCGCAATGCGCCCTAGGAGAGCGTCGGCTACCTCCATTACCGCACCCGGTTTGCTGGAGCAGAGATGCGGCTGGCCATGGAGCAGATCACGAGCGCGAACGACGCACAGGCATAACCGAAGGGCACTGCGAATGATGGCCGATAGACGCAGTGTCCCACCACCGCCGCGAGCAAGGCGGTTTAGCAAGACTCTCAGGCGAGAGGACGACGAGACATTTGAGCGTGGCGAATGGCATTACGGCGACCCGAATACTGGAGTGGCGCCAATCTGAAATAGCAGTGCGCACTTCTTCAGCAAAGGAAGCGCCACGCATTGTCTAATAGAGAATGACGTTGTCTATTAGACAGCGCACGAAAAAGTGCCCTATGCAGCACGCAGGGTCGGCTTTTCGTTATGGGATTCCGCGCTGCCCGGAAACTAGTGTGGTCTTGCACACGTGGTGGGTTTTCTGCATGGGCTACAGGTTCACAACGCAGCAGTCGCCGATGACGCTACGAACGCGCGTGATCGATGCAACTTTGCGGGCAACCGGACGCTGCCCTATATCAGAAAGCTTCCGCTGCGCAGATGCGACTGTCTCCGCGCGGATATTGCGCGAAGACAGTCAAAAAGCGCTGTCCTCGTCGATTGCGATCGGGCGCAGGCCATTGCAAGGCTTGCGGACAGACTGCTCATTGTGGGCGGTCACGCTGGTCTGTTGTCAGGTCGGCTTTGCGAAGCGCTGATAAGGCTCGAGTAATCGGTCCAATATGGCGGCGTACTCGAACAGTTCGATTCGGCCGGGCGCACAGCTAACGATACCCTGAGACGCCAGATTGAGTCGCCCCGATGCTAGACGCCATCCAAGTCGAGGAAGAGCACGTACCTCGTCATAGTCCCTCGCGAGCACCGGTTCCACCGGCATGCCCAGACATTGCAGCACTACGTGCACGGCCTCGCAACAGGCGCGAAGATGAGCGGCGCAAAAAACACTTTCCGGGGAGAGCGCTTGCGACGGTCTCGACGGTTTCTTGCGGCCACGCTCTCTGCCGCATAACCCAAGGAAGGAGGTGCGCTACTTATGCCGACAGACTGCTCGTCCGCAATTGCCCAAAAATCCTACTAACGCCGAAGTGGCAGGCAATTTCCGGGAAGTTCGGTATACGCCTTATGGAACAAGCCCGCCGGCGTGGGAAAGCATCCCGTATACGGAACTTTGAAGGCTTCGTATACGGAATTATTGAGTAGTGGCATCTGTTTCCGCGCCTGCCGAAACTTATTCGACAGTCACCGATTTCGCCAGGTTGCGCGGCTTGTCGACGTCAGTGCCGCGCGCCAGTGCCGTGTGATACGCCAGCAACTGCAGCGGCACCACGTGCAGGATCGGCGAGAGCTGGCCGTAGTGCTCGGGCATGCGGATCACCTGGATGCCGTCGCTCGACTGGATGTGCGTATCGGCGTCGGCAAACACGTACAGCTTGCCGCCGCGCGCGCGCACTTCCTGGATGTTCGACTTGAGCTTTTCAAGCAGCGCGTCGTTCGGGGCGACGGTCACGACCGGCATCTGCTCGGTCACCAGCGCCAGCGGACCGTGCTTGAGTTCGCCGGCCGGGTAGGCCTCGGCGTGGATGTACGAAATTTCCTTGAGCTTGAGCGCGCCTTCCAGGGCAATCGGGTAATGCAGACCGCGACCGAGAAACAGCGCGTTTTCACGGCGGGCAAACTCTTCCGACCACGCGATGATCTGCGGCTCCAGGGCCAGCACTGCGTTCAGCGCCGACGGCAGGTGACGCAGATGACGCAGCGCATCTTCTTCCTGTTCGGCGTTCAGATGGCCGCGCAGCTTGGCGAACGTGAGCGCCAGCATGTAAAGCGCGGCCAGCTGCGTGGTGAATGCCTTGGTGGACGCCACGCCGATCTCGGTGCCGGCGCGCGTGAGGAACTTGAGCTGCGTCTCGCGCACCATGGCGCTGGTCGCCACGTTGCAGATGGCGAGCGTATGCGTGTGGCCGAGTTCGCGTGCGTGGCGCAGTGCGGCCAGCGTGTCGGCGGTTTCGCCCGATTGCGAGATCACGACGACCAGCGCGTTCGGGTTGGGCACCGTCTCGCGGTAGCGGTATTCGCTGGCGACTTCCACCTGCGTCGGGATCTTGGCGATCGATTCAAGCCAGTACTTGGCCGTGCAGCCCGAGTAGTAGCTCGTGCCGCAGGCCAGGATCAGCACGCTGTCGACCTTGGGCAGCACCTGGGCCGCCTCGGGACCGAACAGATCGGGGCCAAACCCTTGCACGCCTTCAAGCGTGTCGCCCAAGGCGCGCGGCTGCTCGAAGATTTCCTTCTGCATGAAGTGGCGGAACGGGCCCAGTTCCACGGCGGCGGCGTAGGTGCCGACTTCCTTCACTTCACGGGCGACGATCTTGTCGTTGGCATCTGCCACGGTGAAGCCTTCGCGGGTGAGTTCCACCACGTCGCCTTCTTCCAGGTAGGCCATGCGGCTGGCGGTACCGGCCACGGCCAGCGCGTCGGATGCGAGGAACGATTCGTTCTCGCCAATCGCCACCACCAGCGGGGAGCCGGCGCGCGCACCCACCACCACGTCGGGGTTGTCGCGTGCAAACACGGCGATCGCATAAGCGCCGTGCAGGCGCTTGACCGACGCACGCACCGAGGCGAACAGGTCGCCGCGCGTCTTGCTGCTCGGGTACGTGTAGGCCTGGTGGATCAGGTGCGCGACAACTTCGGTATCCGTCTGCGATTCAAAGCCGTAGCCGACGGCCTTGAGTTCTTCGCGCAGCGCTTCGTAGTTTTCGATGATGCCGTTGTGCACCAGGGCGATGGTGTCGCCCGAGAAGTGCGGGTGCGCGTTGACGGTATCCGGCCGGCCGTGCGTGGCCCAGCGCGTGTGGGCGATGCCGATGGCGCCGTCCAGGTGGCTCGTCTGTGCCTGGGCATCCAGATCGGCCACGCGCGATACGGTGCGCGCGCGCTCGAGCTGGCCATCGCGCTGAATGGCGACGCCACAGGAGTCATAGCCGCGGTATTCCAGGCGGCGCAGGCCTTCGATCAGGACGGGAACGATATTGCGCGTGGAAACCGCGCCAACGATACCGCACATGTTGATTTCTCCAGTTTGGGGTGTGGCCGCACGTTCAATGTGCGCCGCACTCGGTAATTCAGTATCGATGCTCGTGTGCCGAAGCGGCATCCGCTGTTCGGCGCAGGAGAAAACCTGTCAGCCTTCCTTCTTCTGCTTGACCGGGCGCTGCCAGCTGTCGATGGTGACCTGCCGCGCCCGCGAGACCGTCAGCTTGCCCTCGGGCGCATCCTTGGTCAGCGTGGTGCCGGCACCCAGCGTCGCGCCCTTGCCAACGCGCACCGGCGCCACGAGCTGCGTGTCGGAACCGATGAAGGCGTCGTCTTCGATGACGGTGCGGAATTTGTTCGCGCCGTCGTAGTTGCACGTGATGGTGCCCGCGCCGATGTTGACGCGCGAGCCGACCGTGGCGTCGCCCACATAGGCCAGGTGGTTGGCCTTGCTGTGCGCCGCGATCTGGCTGTTCTTGACCTCGACAAAGTTACCGATGTGCACGTCTTCGGCCAGCTCGGTGCCCGGGCGCAGGCGCGCGTACGGGCCGATGCGGGAGTCGGCGCCAACCTTGGCACGCTCGATATGGCAGAACGGCAGAATCTCGGCGCCGGCTTCGATCGCCGCATCGCGGATCACCGCATTAGCGCCGATGCGCACACCGTCAGCCAGCGTGACGCTGCCCTCGAAGATGCAGTTGACGTCGATCACCACGTCGCGGCCGCACGTGAGCTTGCCGCGCACGTCGATGCGCGCCGGGTCGATCAACGTCACACCGTCTTCCAGCAGTTGCTGCGCGAGGTTGCGTTGGTGAATGCGCTCCAGCTCCGCCAGTTGCACCTTGCTGTTCACACCCAGCGTTTCCCACTCGGCCAGCGGATGCGCGGACGTAATGGGCACGCCTTCGCTGGCGGCGCGCTCGATCACGTCGGTCAGGTAATACTCGCCCTGCGCGTTGTCATTCGACAGCGTCGCCAGCCAGTTCTTGAGCTTGGCGGTCGGGCACACCAGGATGCCGGTGTTCACTTCGTGAATGGCAAGCTGCGTTTCGTTGGCGTCTTTCTGCTCGACGATGCGCGTGATGCGGCCGGCGGCGTCGCGCACGATGCGGCCGTAGCCAGTCGGGTCACCCAGATGCACGGTCAGCACGCCCAGGTGGTCGTTGCCGGCGGCGCCTACGAGCGCGCTCAGCGTTTCGGCGCGGGTGAGCGGCACATCGCCGTAGAGCACCAGGGTGGGCACGCTCTCGTCGAGCTGGTCGACGGCCTGCATGACGGCGTGGCCCGTGCCAAGCTGCTTGTCTTGCGTGGCGAAGGCGATGTCGGGCGCGCCAACCATCTCGCGCACCCGATCACCGCCATGTCCGACCACCACCACCAGGCGCGTCGGCGACATGGTGCGCGCGGTTTCAATGACGTGCGCCAGCAGCGGTTTGCCGGCCAGGGGGTGCAGCACTTTCGGCAGGGCGGAGCGCATGCGTTTGCCCATGCCTGCAGCCAGGATGACGATATTCACAAGGAGGTTCCTAGAGTGACTCGAAGCGATAGCTGCGACGGGTTCCCGGCACCGGGAATGGCTGCCTGAAACCCACCGCCCGCCACCTCCCCTCAGGATGGCCGGACCGCCTGCAAACCCTTCTGCGGGGCGCTTTTGCGGCGTATAAGACACAGATGGAAAAATTCTAGCATGGGGCCCACCCTCCCCCTGAACCGGTCAAACGGTGGAATTGTTGCAATCGCGCCATGACCGAGACGGGTAGCCCGCTGGCCGGTCGGACGGATGGTGGACGCCCGGCATGGCGCGCTGCGCGCATGTGTGCGCCGTGTGCCACCCCGTGTGGAGCGGGCCCCGCTCAGTTTGCCGCCGCCTCCCCAGGCACGGCTTGCTCGGCGGACTTGTCGCCCGGCTTGCGCTCAAATCGCACGAACTCAATGCGGTCGTCGTGCGAGCCGGCAAACACCAGCGGGGCCTGGTCGTAGGCAGTCTGGCCGAACAGCGCGTCTTCGCCGATCTTCGCCAGGCCCGTGGTGAGGCCGTTGAAGTCGAACAGATCGGTATCGGCCAGGTGCGACGGCACGACGTTCTGCAGCGAAGCGAAGATGTTGTCGATGCGGCCCGGCGTCTGGCGCTCCCACTCCAGCAGCATCTCCTTGACCTTCTTGCGCTGCAGGTTTTCCTGCGAGCCGCAGAGGTTGCACGGGATGATCGGGAACTCCATCGCGCGGGCGTACGAAGCGATGTCCTTTTCCGCGCAATAGGCGAGCGGCCGGATGACGATGTGGTCGCCGTTGTCGGTGGCCAGCTTGGGCGGCATCGACTTCATCTTGCCGCCGAAGAACATGTTCAGGAAGAACGTGTTGACGATGTCGTCGCGGTGGTGGCCCAGCGCGATCTTGTTGGCGCCCAGCTCCTTGGCCGTGCGGTAGATCACGCCGCGGCGCAGGCGCGAGCACAGCGAGCACGTCGTCTTGCCCTCGGGCACCTTCTCCTTGACGATCGAATACGTGTCCGCCTCGACGATCACATACTCCACGCCCAGCTTCTTCAGGTAGTTGGGCAGCACCTCTTCCGGAAAGCCCGGCTGCTTCTGATCGAGGTTCATCGCGATCAGTTTGAAATCGACCGGCGCGCGCTTCTGCAGCGCCATCAGCACCGACAGCATCGTGTACGAATCCTTGCCGCCGGACAGGCACACGAGGATGGCGTCGCCGTCTTCAATCATGTTGAAGTCGCCGATGGCGCGGCCAACCTGCGACTGCAGTCGGGTTTCGAGGCGGTGGAAATTATTGGAAAACGTCATGGCATCTCGACCCCGCCAGCGCTGAATAATGGCCGAACAGGCGTCAAATTGTGAGGAAAATCAGCATTTTAGCGCGCACGGGGCGCCGTCTGCAGGGTCACGCGAACAGGCCTAGAATCGTTTGCCTATCTTCTGCTCGATGGAAACGAACCCAATGACGACAGCAATGCGGATTCTGGTGCTTGGCGCCGGTGGCACCGGCGGTTATTTTGGCGGGCGGCTCGCCCAGGCCGGCGCGGACGTGACGTTCCTGGTGCGCCCTGCCCGCGCGGCGCGGTTGCGCCAACACGGTCTCGTGATCCGCAGCCCGCACGGCGATGCGCAATTGCCCGTGCAGACCATCACCGCGGACCAGGCCACGGCTTGGGGCCGCGCCGACCTGGTGCTGCTGAGCTGCAAGGCCTACGACCTGGAAGACGCCATCACCGCGATCCGCCCCGTGGTCGGCGAGCGCACGGTGGTGCTGCCGGTGCTCAATGGGCTGGCGCATCTGGAACGGCTGGATGCGGCGTTTGGTGAATCGCGCGTGCTGGGTGGGCTGTGCCACATCAGTGCGACGAGTGCGCCGGACGGTGCCGTGCTGCATCTGAGCAACGGCCAGGGCCCCGCCGTGCACTCGATCACCTTTGGCGAGCGCACACCGCATGCGCCGCGCGAGCGCACCGAGGCGATTCGCGACGTGTTTGCCACGGCCAACTTTGATTCCGTGCTGGCCGAGAACGTCATGCAGGACATGTGGGAGAAATTCACGTTCCTCACTTCGCTGGCGGCAATGACGTGCCTGATGCGGGCGACGGTGGGCGAAATCGTCGCCACGGACGAGGGCGCGGCGCTGAACGAGGCGATGTTCAACGCGTGCGAGCGTGTGGCTGCGGCGTCGGGGTATCCGAATCGGCAGGCTGCGCGCGAACGGGGGCTCAATGTGCTGACGCAGGCTGGGTCGCCGCTGACGGCATCGATGCTGCGGGATCTGGAGAATGGCGCGCGGGTGGAGGCGGATCACATCGTGGGGGACATGCTGCGCCGTGGGCGGGCGTTGGGGACGGATGTTTCGCTACTGCGGGTGGCGTTTGCGCATTTGCAGGCTTATCAGCAGCGGTTGTTGCGGGCGGCTGTTTGATTGTTTTGTGTTTGTGGTTCATCCCTGGTTTCATCCCCTGCCGGGGCTGACTCACTTTCTTTGTCTTGCCAAAGAAAGTAAGCAAAGAAAGGCGCGCCCGAGATGGCGACCCCCTCCTTGGATTTTTGTCGCGGGGAGGGGAAGGAGCCAAACTCGCTGCGCTCAGACAAGGCTCCTTCCTTGATCCTCCCCGCAACAAAAATCCAAGGCACCATCTAGGGCAGGGTACGGCCACACCGGCTGAAGGCTTGCGTTGTCGATTGGGTTCCCTTTATCGTGGGTTTTGCCAACCGCCACCCAACGCCTGCATGAGCGCGGCGGAGTCTAGCAACCTGTCGGCTTGGCTCTGCACCTGTTGCAGCGTGGCTTGATCGACCTGTCGCTGGGCGTCCAGCAACGTTAGCGTGCTGATCCCGCCAGCGGCGTGGCGAGCTTGGGCAGCGCGCAGGGTCTGGTGCGCCTGGTCGGTTGCCAACGCTCGGGCCTGAAGCGTTTGGGCATCGTTGTTGACGGCGTGCAGGGCGTCGGCCACTTCTTGCAACCCTTGCAATACGGCTTGTTTGTAGGCGGCGCCGGCTGCATCGTAGGCAGCTTCGGCTTCGCGTTTTTTCGCGCGCAGGGTGCCGCCGTGGAAGATCGGCTGCGTGAGCCCTGCGCCCAGGTTCCAGATGCTCGATCCGGCGCCCAGTAGGTTGCGGAAGCTGGTGGTTTCCGAACCCAGGCCTGCGGACAACGTGATGCGCGGGAACAGGTTGGCCGTGGCCACGCCCACGTTGGCGCTGGCTTCGTGCCACATCGCTTCGGCGGCGCGAATGTCGGGGCGTCGCTGCGCGAGCGTGGATGGCAGCGACACCGGCAGCGGATCGGGCAAATGCAGCGCGTCGAGTGACGGCAACTCCGGCAAGCCGGCGCCGGGCTCGCGGCCCAGCAATACCGATAGACGGTGCCGCTGCTGCGCGGCCTGTTGCGCGAGCGGCGGCAACGTGGCGTCGGTCTGCGCGACGAGCGTGCGCTGCGAGAACGCATCGACCTGCGCGACGCCGCCCACGCTCAACCTCCGCTCGGTGATCTCCAATTGCTTGCGCTGCTCGGCCGCCAATCGCTGCGTGGTCGCGATCTGCGCATCCAGCGCGGCAATCCGCACCGCCGTCGTCACCACATTGCCTGCCAGAGACAGGCGCGCCGCCTCCAGTTCATAACGCTGCGTATCGACCTGCGCGCGCGATGCCTCCAGCGCCCGGCGCACGCCGCCAAAAATGTCCAGCGCATACGACACCGACAGCGACGCCGAATACAACGTGAACGGCCCTGGCTTGGGCGTGTTGAATCCGAACGCCTCTGGGTTGATCTGCTGACGCACCGCCGACACGGTGCCATCCACCGACGGCAACGCATAGCCGAACTGCGCCTGCGCTTCGGCCTGCGCCTGACGCAAGCGCGCCTCCGCCTGCGCGACGGACGGGCTCGCACGCAACGCCTCGTCCACCAACGCATCCAGCGCCGGCGATCGGAACAGGTGCCACCAATCGGCCGGCACGTTGGCATCGACGAGATGCTGCGCTTCGCCGCCAACAACGGGCGCGGATGCGGTTTCCCGCGACACAGGCTGCGTGGAGTAGCCGGTAGCCGCTGGCTCCGCGGGCGCCTTGAAATCGGGACCGACGGCACAGCCGCTCACAGCCAGCGCGGCAATCAACACAGCCCCAGCCGCCCGCTCACCACACCTCAACGCTCGCCCCAACGCCAACAGGTGCCCACCGACGGTTTGGCCGTACCCTGCCCTAGATGGCGCCTTGAATTTCTGTAAGCGGGCGGAAAAGAGACGGGGAACTGTCTGAGCGGAGCGAGTTTTCCCCGTCTCCGCCCGGTTACATAAATTCAAGGGGAAGTCGCCATCTCGGGCGCGCCTTTCTTTGCTTACCTTTCTTTGGCAAGACAAAGAAAGTAAGTCGGCCCCGGCAGGGGACGAAACAGGAGATGGATCACCAACACCATCACCACCGTCAGCGCGTCGAATCCACAGCGTCCACATAGCCACCTCAATCCAACGTCCTGCGATAAAACCGCAACGCCACCCCCAACACCACCACCGTAAACACCATCAACGGCCAAATGCTGGGCCATAGCTCAAACCAGCCATTGCCCTTGAGCAGGATGCCGCGCGTGAGCCGGTTGAAGTACGTCATGGGCAGCAGGTTGCCGATCACCTGCGCCCACTTGGGCATGCCCACGAACGGAAACATGAAGCCCGACAGCAGGATGTTCGGCAGGAAGTAGAAGAACGTCAGCTGCGTCGCCTGCAGCTGGTTCTGTGCGAGCGACGACAGCGTGATCCCCACCGTCAGGCTCGCCACGATAAACAGCAGCGCCGACACGTAAACCATCCACACGCTGCCGACAAACGGCACGTGGAAAACGAAGAACGCCATCAACAGAATGATCGTCACCTGCACCAGCCCGATGAAGATGTACGGCACGATCTTGCCCGTCATCACCTCCAGCGGATGCACCGGCGTGGCGAGCAGGTTTTCCATCGTGCCGCGCTCGCGCTCGCGCGTCATGGCCAGGCCCGTCATCATCACCATGGTCATCGTCAGGATGGTGCCCATCAGGCCGGGGATGATGTTGTATTGCGTGATGCCTTCCGGGTTGTACAGCTTGTGGATGCGCACATCGAATGGCGGCGCCGCACCGTTGGTGCCAGCACCTCCAGCCAGCGACGACAGCGCGCCCTTCATATCCTTGCTGACGACGCCCTGCACCAGTTGCGAGAGCGAGGCCACGGCGAGGCCGGTAGCGGCAGGGTCGGTGGCATCGGCCTCCACGAGCAGCGAGGGTTTCTCGCCGCGTACGAGCTTGCGCGTGAAGTCCGGCGGGATCGATACGACAAACTGAAGCTGCCCCTTGGCCAACGCCTCGCGCCCGGCGGTTTCGTCTGTCAGCGTGGTCGCCAGGTCGAAGTAGTCGGAGTTGCGCATGCTGGCCAGGAAGCTGCGCGTGAACTCGCTCTGGTCGGCGGCGATTACGCCGGTCAGCAGGTGCCTCGGGTCGGCGTTGATGGCAAAACCGAACAGGATCAGCTGCATGATCGGAATGCCGATCATCATCGCGAACGTCACGCGGTCGCGGCGAAGTTGCAGAAACTCCTTGAGCACCACGCTCCACCAGCGCACAAGCGAAAACCGATTGCCCTCTGGCTTCATGGCTGCGCCCCGTAATTGTCGGAGAAGCGCTTCATCATGTGGATGAACACGTCTTCGAGGCCGGTGTCGATCGGCTCGGCGCGCATACTGGATTCTCCGGCGAGCTTGCGCAGCGTGCCCTCCAGCGCTTGAGCATCCGCGCCGGTCACGTGCAGCACCGACCCAAACGCGACGGTCTGATCGACGCCGGGCTGCCCTTCCAGCTTGCGGCCCAGTTCGACCAGATTGCCGCCCGAGACCGACCACGTCGACAGGTGCTGCGCGGCGATCACTTCATCGGCGGTGCCTTGCGCGAGCAGCTCGCCATATGCGATGTAGGCAAGCTTGTGGCAGCGCTCGGCCTCGTCCATGTAGTGCGTGCTGACGAGCACCGAGATGCCCTCCGCCGCAAGCCGATGCAGCTCTTCCCAGAAGTCGCGGCGCGCTTTCGGGTCGACACCGGCGGTGGGTTCATCGAGCAGCAGCAGTTCGGGCTTGTGGAGCATGCAGGCGGCCAGCGCCAGGCGTTGCTTCCAGCCGCCCGACAGCGAGCCCGCCAGTTGCTTGGCGCGCGAGGCCAGCCCGAGATGCTCCAGCGCGTGATCAACCGCCTCGCGCCGATTGGGCATCTCGTATAGGCGCGCGACGAAATCCAGATTCTCGCGAATGGAAAGATCATCCCAATACGAGAACCGCTGCGTCATGTAGCCGACGCGCCGCTTGATCTGCGCAGACTGCTTGAGGATGTCGTAACCGAGGCACGAGCCACTGCCGCTGTCGGGCGTCAGCAGCCCGCACATCATGCGGATCGACGTGGTCTTGCCGCTGCCGTTGGGGCCGAGGAAGCCAAAGATCTCGCCGCGCGCAACCTGCATGGAGAGGTCTTTCACGACGTGCTTGTCGCCGAAGTGCTTGTTCAGGCTATGCACGTCGATTGCGTAGCCGCCATTGCCTGTGTGGTGCCGGCTGTCGGGGCTGTCAGGCCGGGCAGTGCTCATGGCAGTGTCACCTCGACGGGTTGGCCCGGGCGCAGCTTCGGGCCATCGGCCGCGGCCGGCCGCGCTTCCACCATGAAGACAAGCTTGTCGCGCGTCGTGTTGCTGTAGATGACGGGCGGCGTGTATTCGGCTTCTGTTGTGATGTACGTGACGGTGGCGTTGATATCGGCCGCGCAGCCATCGCAGTGCAGGCGCGCGGCTTGCCCCGGCTTGAGCGCACCGACCACGCCTTGTGGCACGAAGAATCGCACCTTGACGTTGGCCGGCGGCAGCATGCGCACCACGGGGCTGCCGGCGCCGACCCATTCGCCTTCGCGATACAGCGTGTCGAACACGAGGCCGCCCTGCGTAGCTTTCTGCGCTTTCTGGTCGAGTCGCCATTGGGCCTGCGCCACTGCGGCCCGCGCCGCCTCCACCTGTGCGGATTGCGCGCGAATCTGGTCATTGCGCGCCGGCAACTGGGCAATGCGCAGCTGGTTGGTCAGTTCACGCACGCGCTGCGCGTTGGTCTGCGCGCTGGAGCGGCTTGCATCGAGCTGCGATTGCGCGATGCCGCCTGCACGGAACTGCGCCTCGTCTCGCGCCAACTGCGTCGACGAGAGCTTGTCCGCCGCCACCGCCTGCGCCAGTTGCGCGCGCACCGCGTCCACTTCCGGCACACGCTTGCCGACGTTCAGGTCGGCGAGTTGCGCTTCGGCGCCTTGCAATTGCGCGGCAGCCTGCTGGCGAGCGGCAGTCTCATCCACCGATTCCAGCACGAAGAGCGGCGCACCTGCGTTGACCGTCTGCCCGCGCTGCACGCCGAGATGGTCCAGCCGCCCGCCCACCGGCGACGCCACGTAGACAAACTCACCTTCCACGTAGCCCTGGTAGGTGCGGTCGTCGTGTTTAGCGCAGCCCGCCAGCACGATTGCTGCGGCCGATGCCGCCGCCAAACACCCTGCCCTACCCATGCACAACGCTTGCCGCATGCCACCCTCCGCGGGATTCGATTGATGCGATTGACCTGCCGTGTTCGCCTACTTGCGTCCCTTGCTCTTTGGCTTAGGCTTGCGTTTCGGCTTCGCTTACTTCCCGCGGGCTTCCTCGGGCGCCGCGACGGGGCCGATGCCGTGCAGCAGCAGCGCAGCCACGTGCTGCCCGATAGCCTCGTCGCTCACCTGATCCGCCAGTGGCAGACGCCCCCACAGCGCGCGCGTCGCCAGCGGCAGCATCGCCAGGCCGATCACCGAGACCATCACCAGCGGCGGCTGCAGTGCCGCGTTCACCGCGCCCGCCGCTTGTGCGCGGGCAATGCGGTCGACCAGCAACGTGGCGCGCTCCAGCGCGATGCGCGCGAACACACGCTCACGCAGCTGGCCGCCTTCGCTGGCGATCTCCCGAATCCACAGCGTCGGAAACCAAGGCGTGGCCGTGGCCACCGTCACCATGCGCTGCGCCACGCCTGCCAAGGTCTGCGCGAGGTCGGGCAGATGCGCGTCGTCGGCGATGATTGCAAGCGCCGGGCGCGTCACTTGATCGACCAGCGGGCGGATGCGCCCCTCCACCACGGCGTCGAGCAATTGATCGCGCGACTTGAAGTGGTAATGCACCATCGGTGCCGTCACCCCAGCTTCGCGGGCGATGGCAGCAAGCGTGGTCGGCCCAACGCCGTCGCGCGCAAACAGGGTGACGGCGATGTCGAGCAGGCGGTCACGGAGGCCGTCCTGCGTTACGCCATCCTGGCGACGGGGGCGGCCCGGGCCGCGAGAAGTCGGTTCGGAGGTTGCCATGCCGCGAATATTAATTGTCTAATTAATTAATTTCAAGGCGACATGTCGCGCCTTGCAGATCGACGGGGAAGATTGCGACCGCGCGGCTAAACGCGCGCCGCCGCATCAAGCTGCGCAAGCCGCACCAGCAAGCGGTCCTGCGCTTCGCTCGGGAAGCTCGATGTGCGGCGCACGGCGAACACGGTGTTCAGGCAGCGCCGCGTCGCGATCGGGCGCACGACCTGCAGACGCCCGCGCTCCACCGCCTCCTGAACGGCATGCAGCGGCAGCACCGACCAGCCCATGCCGGCCTCCACCAAGGTGCTCACTTCTTCCAGATCGGAAACGTGATGTGCGCTGACGGTCGTCTCCGGCATGCGCCGGAACAGCGCCTTGAACCACAGCCCGTAGACCGCATCGGATTCGTCGTAGGTGACAAAGGGCAGCGCCGCGCAGTCGGCCAGCGTGCGTGGCGCAGCGTGCTCACGCAGTGCCCGGGCGCTGCAGGCCAGCACGAACTCTTCGGTATAGACAGCGTGGTGTTCAAACAGGCGCGACGTGCGCGGCGTGTAGACGAAGCCGAGATCGGCGCGGCCGGATTCGACATGGCTGAAGACCTCTTCGTCGCTGCCGAAGACGAGTTCCAGGCGCACGTCGTCGAGAAGCGGCGCCTCCGATTCGGGCGAAGGCGTCAGCAGCGCCGGCATCAGCACATAGCGTCCGAAGCTGGAGCCGCTCGCCAGCTTGAGCGACACCCGCTCCATCTCGCCGCTGTGCAAGGCGGCGCGCAGCTCATCCAGCCCGGCAAACGCATCGCGGCACCACGCACGCACCGACGTGCCGGCGCGCGTCAGCACGAGCTTGCGCCCCGAGCGCTCGAGCAGGGGCACGCCGAGCCACTGTTCCAACTGCCGCATCTGGTATGACAGCGCCGGTTGCGACACGGCGAGGCGGTCTGCCGCCCGCACGAAGCTGCCTTCGTTGGCGACGGTCAGGAAGCTATGCAGATAGCGCAGCGGCGAGTGCGACATGGCGCCTCAATTCATCAAATTTTTGGATCGAAAAACGAAAAACATTCGATTTGATTTCAAGTCTGTCAGATCGCACAATCCGCCGCAAGTGAACGACCGATCCAGGCAGGAGGCCATCATGACGACCGCAATGCAACATCCGAGCTATGCATTGGAAGACCGTTACGGCGCACGCAACTACGCGCCCTTGCCGGTCATGCTGGAACGCGGCGAAGGCGTGTGGCTGTTCGATACGGACGGACGGCGCTACCTCGACATGATGTCTGCGTACTCGGCCGTCAGCTTTGGGCATTCGCATCCGAAGCTCGTGGCCGCGCTGATAGAGCAGGCGGGCCGCCTGACGCTCACGTCGCGCGCATTCCACAACACCGAGCTGGGGCCCTTCCTGGCCGACGTCTGCCGCATCACGCGCATGGACCGCGCGCTGCCCATGAACACCGGCGCGGAAGCCGTCGAAACCGCCATCAAGGCGGCACGCAAGTGGGCGCGCGACGTAAAGGGCCTGCCGCCCGAGGCGGCCGAAATCATCGTCTTCGACAACAATTTCCACGGCCGCACGACGACCATCGTCGGGTTCTCCTCACACGATCAATATCGCTACGGATTCGGACCCTTCGCGGCGGGCTTCCGGCGCATTCCGTTCGGCGACGCTGATGCACTGCGTGCGGCGATCGGGCCCAACACGGGCGCCATCCTGATGGAGCCCGTGCAAGGCGAAGGCGGCATCGTCGAACCGCCTGCGGGCTACCTCAAGCTCGCGCGTGAAATTGCCACCCGGCACAACGTGCTCCTCGTCTGCGACGAGGTGCAAACGGGCCTAGGCCGCACCGGCGATGTGCTGGCGAGCTGGCACGAAGGCGTTGACGCCGATCTGGTGGTGCTGGGCAAGGCGCTCGGCGGCGGCATGGTGCCCGTATCGGCCATTGCCGGGCGCGAGGCGGTCATCGGCGTGTTCCACCCGGGCGACCACGGCTCCACGTTTGGCGGCAACCCGCTCGCAGCGCACATCGGACGCGCGGCACTCGGCTTGCTGATTGAAGAACAACTGCCACAGCGTGCCGCGCGCGTGGGCGCAGCGTTCATCAACGAACTGAAAACGCTGGTCGGCCACGGCGTTCGGCAGGTGCGTGGACGCGGCTTGATGATCGGCCTGCAGCTCGACGCCGACATCGATGCACACGACTTCGCCTTCGCGCTGGCCGAGCGCGGCGTGCTGACCAAGGACACCTACGGCAACGTGGTCCGCCTGACACCGCCGCTGGTCATTGGCGAGGCCGAACTGGCGCTGGCGCTGGACGCCATCCGCCAGACGCTGGCCGGCTGGCCGCGGCGCAAGGTGGCGTGACGAAGAACTCGCAAGGGGAGTGACATGACCATCATCGATCTGATCGGCGCGGCCATCGGCTGCGGTGCGCAAGACGACGGCTGCAAGGACGGCCCGCGCGCGCTGCTGGAAGCCGGCGCGCTGGGGCGATTGCAGACGCGGGACACGCATGCCGCGCTCGTGCACGACATCGAACTGGCGATGTCAGCTGGGCACAGCCGCTCAGCACGCTTGGCGGCGCTCCCAGGCGTCGCCGGCTTCTCGCGCGCGCTCGGCGATGCGACCGCGCACAGCGTGCACCAGGGGCATGTGCCCGTGGTCATCGGCGGCGATCACTCCTGTGCCATCGGCACCTGGTCAGGCGTCGCAAACGCCTTGCGGCCAAGGGGACCGCTTGGCCTGATCTGGATCGACGCCCATCTCGACAGCCACACGCCGCAGACGAGCGATTCCGGCGCCATCCACGGCATGCCGCTGGCGGCGCTGCTCGGCCACGGTGCAGCGGCCCTCACGCAGATCCGCGATGCCGCGCCGAAGCTGCTGCCGGAACACGTGGTGGTGATCGGCGCGCGCAGCTACGAGCCCGCCGAACGCGCGTTGCTTGACCTGCTTGGCGTGCGCGTCATCGACGCAACCGAAGTCGCACGCAATGGTCTGCGCGCCGTCATGGCCGACGCCATCCGCCAAGTCAAATCGGACACGGCCGCCTTTGGCGTGACACTCGATCTGGACGCCTTTGACCCCGCCGTCGCGCCGGGCGTCGGCACGCCCGAAACAGACGGGCTCACCGCGCAGGGCATGGCGCAAGCACTCGCCGCATGCGCACGCGACGCACGGTTTGCCGCATTCGAACTGGTGGAATACAACCCGCGCCACGACAAGGGCGGGATCACGGCACATCTGGCCCTGGACCTCCTGGCCAGCGTCGCAGGCGCATTGCACGCCCAGCGCCGCGAATACGCGACGGCGGCTTGAACCGCCATTAAAAAATCGGACCGCCAACACCCGCGCACAGACGGTGTGGCCGTACCCTGCCCGATGCAGCGCCTTGAATTTCTGTTGCAAGGAGGAAAAAGGAAGGGAAACTGTTTGAGCGCAGCGAGTTTTTCCCTTCCCCTCCTTGCGACATAAATTCAAGGAATCTTTCGCCGCATCGGGCGCGCCTTTCTTTGCTTACTTTCTTTGGCAAGACAAAGAAAGTGAGTCAGCCCCGGTAGGGGATGAAACAAGGGATGCACCACAAACGCCGGTGGTGCCAAGAAGAACAAGCGCTTAAGCCTGTTCCTTGATCCGAAACACCTCCACCCCCACCGACTCACAATCCGGATACACATCCGGCTTCTCCGTCGACACCCGCGCGGCCAGCACATGCGGGTGCTTGAGCATCGCCGTCAGCACGTCATCGCACAGCGTCTCCTGCAGATGGATATGGCCTTGCGCCATGCGCCGCGCCACGGTCTCGCGCATGAAGTCGTAATCCACCACTTCATGCAGCTTGTCTTCCGTGGGCGACGAATGCTCCAGCGGCACGTACAGCTCGATGTTGATCAGGACGCGCTGCTCGCCCTTTTTCTCGAATTCATGCACGCCGATGTTGATCTGCACTTCGTAGTTGCGCAGGAACATGCGGCGGCAGTGCGACAGGCGCGGGTGGGATAGCAGGGAAAGCATGGGAGCGTCCGGGGGAGGAGTTGTTTATTCAGTCAGGAACATCACGTCGCGTGCCAGCGGCATCAGGTGCTGGCCTCCGTCGACGAACAGCGTGGTGCCGGTGACGGCGCGGGCGGTGGCGAGGTAGCACACCGCCTCGGCAATGTCTTCCGGCGTGGACGACTGGCCCAGCGGCGTCATCTGGTGCGCGCGTGCAAACCCGCCTTGCGACTGGTCGCCCGACACCATCGTGATGCCCGGCGCCACGCCCACCACGCGCAGCGCGGGCGCCAGCGCCTGCGCAAGCTGCATCGTGGCGGTCGACAGCGCCGCCTTCGACAACGTGTAAGAGAGGAAATCCGGGTTCAGGTTATCGAGCTTCTGGTCGAGCAGATTGATGACGACGCCGCGGTGCTCGGCGCCATCGGCAGTCAGCGCACGGTGCAGCTCGCGCGACAGCAGCAGCGGCGCCGCCACGTTGGTGCGCATGTGCGTATCGAGCGACGCATAGCTGAAGCTGGTCGCGACGTCGTACTGGAACAGCGACGCGTTGTTGACCAGGCAGGTGGGCGTACCCAGTGCAGCGCTGCAATCGGCGATCAGGCGACCGGCGGCGGCTTCGTCCGAGAGGTCGGCCTGCAGCACGGCGGCGCGGCGGCCCATGGCGGTGATCTCCGCGGCCACGGCGTCGGCCTCGGCGCGCGAGCGGTGGCAATGCACTGCCACATCCCAGCCGTGGCGGGCCAGGGCCAGGGCAATGACGCGCCCCACGCGACGGCCTGCGCCTGTGACGAGAGCGATGCGCCGCTGTGTAGCGGATTCTGCGGTCGATTCCGCAGTTGACTGGTTGAGCGTCTGCGCCATTGTTTACAATTCGCCGATGAGCAAAACCGTGAGTTTACCGCTTCCCAACGAGGCGGCGCAGGCGCAGTCCGCGCACCTGTTCGCCGTGATCGCCGACGCCATTGCGGCCGCCGGCGGCTGGCTTCCGTTCGACCGCTACATGGAACTGGCGCTTTACGCGCCCGGCCTGGGCTATTACAGCGGCGGCGCGGCCAAATTCGGCCGCCGCGTGGAGGACGGCGGCGACTTCATCACCGCGCCCGAACTGACGCCGATCTTCGGCCGCACCGTGGCGCACCAGCTCGCGCAGGTGCTGCAGGCATTGCCCGAAGGCCAGCGCCACGTGCTGGAATTTGGCGCCGGCACCGGCAAGTTGGCCGCCGACATCCTTATCGAATTGGATGCGCTGAGCGTGCGGCCTGACAGCTACGGCATCGTCGAACTCTCCGGCGAGCTGCGCCAGCGCCAGCAGGAGCGTCTGACTGCGCTCGGCCCCGAGCTGGGCGCCCTCGCGCGGTGGCATGACACGTTGCCCGCGCCGTTCACCGGCGTGATGATCGGTAATGAAGTGCTCGATGCGATGCCCGTGTCGCTGTGGGCGCGGCGCGGCGGCATGTGGCACCAGCGCGGCGTGATGCTAGATGCGGAGCACGGCCTGCAATGGGAAGACCGGCTTGTTGATCCGTCAGAGGTCCCAGCCAAGCTGGCCGCCCTGCCCGGCACGGATGATTTCGTTACCGAATCGCATGAGGCCGCCGAGGGCTTCATCCGCAGCACCGGCGCAGCGCTAGAACGCGGCTTGCTGCTGCTGATCGACTACGGTTTCCCGGCTGCCGAGTACTACCACGCGCACCGCGCCAACGGCACGCTCATGTGCCACTACCGCCAGCACGCGCATGACGATCCGTTCTGGCTGCCAGGCCTGCAGGACATCACCGCGCACGTCGATTTTTCGGGGATTGCCCAGGCGGGACAGGAAGCCGGGCTGGAACTGCTCGGCTACACGAGCCAGGCGCGCTTTCTGTTGAGCGCCGGTGTGGGTGAGCTGCTGATGACACTTGATCCGTCCGATCCGATGCAGTTTCTGCCGGCGGCCAATGCCGTGCAGAAACTGCTGTCGGAAGCAGAAATGGGCGAGCTGTTCAAGGCCATCGCGCTGGGCAAAGGCATCGATGCAGCACTGCCGCTGACCGGCTTTGCCGATGCCGACCGCTCGAACCGCTTGGGTTAGACGATCAGGCTGACGCGGCCTTGGCCGCTTTGGCCTCCAAGGCGCGTTCGTTCTGCTCGGCTTCGTAGCGGCCGATCGTGCCGCGCATCCACCACAGCAGCGCAAGGCCCGGGAAGGCAAACACCACGGTCATCAGATAGAACGCGGGCCAGCCGTAGGCTTCCACGAGGTAGCCCGAGGTGGGCCCAACGTACACGCGGCCGATGGAAGCCAGCGCTGACAGCAACGCATACTGCGTCGCCGAGAACGACCGGTTGCACAGCGCCATCAGCAACGCCACAAAGGCCGCCGTTCCCATGCCGCCGCAGATGTTCTCGATGCCGATGGCCACCGCCATCGTCCACAGGTGCTGCGGCGTCACGGCCAGCACCCAGTAGCCCAGGTTCGACACCGCCTGCAGCACGCCAAAAAGCAGCAGCGCTCGCACCAGCCCGAGCCGCACCATCAGCGTGCCGCCATACAGTGCGCCCACGATGGTGGCGGCCAAGCCGAGTGTCTTGTTGACGATGCCAACCTCGCCGGCGGAAAAGCCGACGCCGCGGATCAGGAACGTGGTGGACAGGCTGCCCGCAAACGCGTCGCCCAGCTTGTAGAGCACGATCAGCCCCAGCAGCGCCCAGGCGCCACGGCGGGAGAAGAAGTCTCGCAGCGGCCCCACCACGGCTTCCTGCAGGCTGCGCGGTGGGCGAGCCGACACCTCCGGCTCGGGCGACCACAGCGTCGTGATGATGCCCAGCGCCATCAGCCCGGCCATCAGCAGATACATGTTGCTCCAGCCCATCACGCGATCGGCCAGATACAGCGCCAGGCCACCCGACACCAGCATCGCCAGCCGGTAGCCAAGCACCTTCACGGCCGCGCCGACGCCGCGCTCGCTCGTATGCAGCACATCGGTGCTGTAGGCATCGAAGACGATGTCCTGCGACGCGGATAAAAACGCCACCAGCACCGCCAGCCCAGCCAGCGCCCAGAGCGCGGCATGCGGCGGCGTGAAGCCCATGGCCGCAATCGACGCTACCAGCCCGGCCTGCGTCAGCACCAGCCAGCCGCGCCGGCGGCCCATCAATGGCGGTGTGAAGCGGTCCATCAGCGGCGCCCACAGGAACTTGAAGATGTACGCCTGCCCCACCAGCGAGAACAACCCGATGGTGCGGATATCCAGCCCTTCCACCGTCATCCAGGCCTGCAGCGTGCCCGAGGTGAGCGCCAGCGGCAGGCCGGAGGCAAAGCCCAGCAACAACATGGCGCCGATGCGGCGGTTGCGAAAAATATCGAGGTAATCGTGGAAGGTCATGCGGCGGGCCGGTGGCGAAGGCGAATGCGGGTTGCCACGTAGCGTGGCGCGCGGCGTTGGCCGATATTATGTCGCACGGATCCGTCCCCTCACCTATATGCCCCGTGTCACACGCTCCCTGCTGACCGCAATCGGCCTCGCGCTATCTGCGTGGGCAACCGCCATGGACGGCCCGCTGCCCGTACCCGCCGACGGCGTGAAGCTGGAAGCGCCCACCACCACATCGCCCAACATCCGGCTCGTCATTCCGGCCGAGGAAATCGATAAGCGCGCGCTGGCCGAATATCAGGGGATCATCGACAACGCGGCCCACGAAGGCGCGCTGGCGCCCGACAACGTGCCGGATCTGATCCGCATCCGCGGCATCGTCAAACGGCTCACACCTCAGGCACCGCGCTGGAACCCCGACGCCACGCATTGGCAGTGGGACGTCAACTTGATCGGCTCGTCGCAGGTGAACGCGTTCTGCATGCCCGGCGGCAAGATCGCCGTGTTTTCGGGTCTCCTCGAACAGTTCAAGCTGACGGACGACGAACTCGCCATGGCGCTCGGCCACGAGATCGCCCACGCCTTGCGCGAGCATGCCCGCGCCCGCGCCGGCCAGCGCGAGATCACCAACCTGGGCGCCAACGTCATCTCGCAATTGTTCGGCTTCGGCAACCGGGGCGATACGGACCTGGGTGAAGGCGCCAAGATGCACCTGCTGGCCTTCTCGCGGGCGGAGGAAACCGAGGCCGACCTGGTCGGCATGGACATCGCCTCCCGCGCCGGCTACGACCCGCGCGCCGCGCTCACGCTGTGGCAAAAAATGGGATCGATCGGCGGGACGGAGCAAAAGCAGTTTCTGTCGACGCACCCGTCGGGACGCACGCGCATGGCCGTGCTGTCGCGCCATTTGCCCGAAACGCTCACGCTGTTTGCCGACGCCCGACATATGACGATGGCGAAACTGCCGGAATATCGATCGAACATGCAATATCTGGGCGCCGCACCTGTTGATAATGGCGATGAGGCGCCGATGCGGCCGATGCGGCGGCGGTAATAATGGCTAGGTAATTGGCGCATTGATGTCTGATCAGTCACCGGTTCCATCAAGATGCGCTGGAAAGTCACATCGGTAGCTGGTTTTGCGCACAGCATATCGTGCAGCCCCCCAAAAAAATCTCGTCGATGTGCGAGGTTTCTTGTCTGCGCGGCCGGATGCGGCAGCAGCAGCCCCAGCAGGACGCCACCGGCACGAACGCCGCCGTCGACACCCGCCATCCACAACGTGCTGGCGCCGTCAGCCGATCCGCAGCCAGCCGAAACAACCCCGTAAGCAGACGGGTCGCGCAACCGGCCATTCCTCTTTACGATGGCTGCTCACTTGCGCGTGTGCGGCGCCAACCTGGAGGAACCCGTGAGTCTGACCATCCTGTGTGTGCTGGTGATCGTGGCAACGGTGTGCGCAGCACGCGGCCGACGTCGGGCTGCGCGCGGGCTGGCGGTGTTCTCCGGTGTGCTGGTGATCGCGATCGGCTGCGGGCCGGTGCCCGCGTGGCTGCTCGATTCGCTGGAAAAGCCGTTCGAGAACGAGCCCCATGTCCAATGGGGCGCGCGCAACGCCATCGTGCTACTGGGCGCGGGCACATTCCGCGTGGGCGACTCGGTCGAGCCGGGGCTGTTCTCGTATCCGCGGCTGGTGGAAACCACACAGCTGTACCAGGCGTGCCGCAAGTCAGATGGCGATTGCAAGGTCCTCGTCAGCGGCGGCGATGCACGTCACCATGGCTCGCCGGAAGCCACCGTGTATCAGCGCGAGCTTGTCAGGCTGGGCGTCGCCAAGGACGACGTGCTCATGGAGCCCCAGAGCATGAACACGTGGCAGAACGCGCAGTTCTCGCGCACGGTGCTGGCGCAATACGCGCCGGACCGCACGGTGCTGGTGTCGTCGGCCATCCATCTGCGGCGCAGCCTGCTGTATTTCACGCACTTCGGCATGGCGCCGATTCCGGTGCGCGCCGACGATCTGCAGGCCGCGGCGTCGCCCTTGCCGATGGCATACAACTTTGCGCTGACCGATTTCGCACTGCACGAGTGGATCGGCATCGCGCGCTATCACATGTACAACGCGCTGGGCTGGAACCCTGGGCGCATCAACCCCGGTGACGCCTGATTCGGCGGCCCTGTGCCGGGCATTCGAAGTGGTGCTCTAGTGCTTCCGGAGGGGAGCAAAATTCCGGCGCCGACCTATACTTTGTGCATTGCAACATCCGGGCATCGCAATGCGCCATCTCGGCCGTATTGAAGCTCACCGCCTCATCGCCATTGGCAAGCTCGCTTGCCACCACCCGCCCACCGGGCGCGGCCATCCCTGACGGGAATCGCTGACGATTCCTGCGCCAGCAAGTGGGCCGCTGCGTAAGCAGCGCCCACCCCGCCAGCCACACCTCAGAAGCAATCCAACAAGCAAGGGGAACCCTCATGCCTCAAGTCACGGCAAGCAAGCTGCCGGTCAAACTGCTCGCGCTCGTCTTCGGCGCCGTCGCGGCGCTGGTGATCGGGCGGACTTTCCTGCTGAACTGGCAGATCATTCCGCCCGGCTACACGGGCATCAAGATCAACCGGCTCGTCGATCGCGGCATCACGCATGAAAACGTCGTCACCGGGTTCGTGTTCTACAACCCCGTGCAGACCGCGATCATTCAGTACCCGACTTACGTGCAGCGCGTGATCTGGACGCAAGACGTGAACGAAGGCCGCGCGCTCAACGAAGAACTGACGTTCAACACGAAGGACGCCGTGCCCGTCAACGTGGACGTGGCCGTCTCGTACCAACTCGATCGCGAGAAGGTGCCGGCCTTCTACACCAACTTCCGCGCCGATCGCATCGAGACGTTCACGCACGGCTATCTGCGCGACACCGCGCGCAACGTGATCGTCGCCATGGGCTCGGAATACAACTTTGACGACGTGAACGGCGGCAAGAAGGAAGAGTTTGTCGCGCGGCTGACCAAGGAGCTGGACACGCGGCTCGCACCGCTGGGCGTGTCGATCAAGCAGTTCGGCATCGTCGGCTCGCTGCGCCCGCCGCGTGCGCTGCTCGATGCAGTGAGCGCCAAGACCAAAGCCATCCAAGACGCGATCCGCACTGAAAATGAAGTGCGCTCCGCCCAGGCCGAGGCCAAGAAGAAAGTGGCGATTGCCGAAGGCGAAGCCGCTGCCAACCATGCGCTCGCCTCGTCGCTGGATGACCGGCTGCTCGCCTGGGAACGCTTGAAGCTCGAACGTGCCGCCATCGAGAAATGGAACGGCGTGACGCCGAGCGTGATGGCTGGCGGCAACGGCGGCGGCATGTTTTTCAACATCCCGGCGGGGGCGCAGAGCAAGTAAGCCCCGGGTCGTCAAAACGGCCAAAGAAAAACGCGCCCGAAGGCGCGTTTTTCGTTTCCGCTCAGGCGGCGATCAGCTCGCGAAACCCGGCGCGGCTTCGCGCACGGTGTGCTCGGCGCCTGCTGCGGGAACCGGCGCTTCCACATGCAGGCTGGTCGCTTCATCCAAGCCCAGGTGCACGTTCATGCATTGCACCGCCGCACCGGCTGCGCCCTTGCCCAGGTTGTCCAGACGCGCGGTGACGACCATGCGCTCGTCCGAACCGAACACGAACAGGTCGGCGCGGTTGGTGTCGTTGGCGCCCTGCACGTCGAAGAAGCCGTTGTCGAGCGTCGCAACGTTGTCAGCCGGCGCCACGCGGATGAACTGCTCGCCCTGGTAGTAATCGGCCAGCACGCGGGCGATGTCCGTCGGGCTCACCTTGCGCGCCAGGTGCTGCGGGTGCAGGCCGATCGTCACGGCCAGGCCCTTGAGGAAGTTGCCGACCACCGGCGTGAAGATCGGCGCGAGGCTCAGGCGGCTCTGCACGCGCATCTCCGGCAGGTGCTTGTGCGCCAAGGCCAGCGCGTACGGACGCGGGCTGTCGAGCTTGGGGTTATTGGCGGCCAGGTAGTCGGCAATCATCTGCTTGCCGCCGCCGCTGTAGCCGGTGAGCGAGAACGCCGTGACCGGGTAGTCGGCCGGGACGATGCCTGCATCCACCAGCGGGCGCATCAGCAGCACGAACGCGCTGGCGTGGCAGCCCGGCACGGCGATGCGCTTGGTGTTGCGCAGGCGCTCGCGCTGGCCCTGGGCCAGTTCGGGCAGGCCGTAGACCCAGTCGTCCGACGTGCGGAACGCGGTGCTGGCGTCGATGATGCAGGTGTTCGGGTTGTTGACCAGCGAGACGGCCTCGCGCGAGGCGACGTCCGGCAGGCACAGGAATGCGACATCGGCGGCATTCAGGAATTTGGCGCGCTCGGCTGAATCCTTGCGCTTGTCTTCGGCGATGCGCAGCAGCTCGATATCGTCGCGCTGCGACAGATAATCGAGCAGGCGAAGGCCGGTGGTGCCTTCCTGACCGTCGACGAAAACCTTGAATGCCATGGTGATCTCGCTAAAAAACTGGGGGCCAAAGACAACGCCGGCAAGCGGTGCCGGCGCGTGAGGTTTGCATTGTAGCGGCTGACGAAGACAATTCCGCGGCAGCGCCATGAAGTGCTTTTTGTGTCGCTTACCAGTGCGCCTTCGTGTCGTAATCAATGGTCAGCGGCGCGTGGTCGCTGAACTTGATGTCCTTGAAGATCGAAGCGCGGCGTGCGGTGGCGGCAATGCCCGGCGTGGCGATCTGGTAATCGATCCGCCACCCGACGTTCTTCGCGTATGCCTGGCCGCGGTTGCTCCACCACGTGTACTGCTCGGGGCGCTGGTCGAGCGTGCGGAACACGTCCACGTAGCCGACCTCATCGAAGAGCTTGGTCAGCCACGCGCGCTCTTCGGGCAGGCAGCCGGAGTTCTTCTGGTTGCCCTTCCAGTTCTTGATGTCGATTTCCTTGTGGACGATGTTGACGTCGCCGCACAGCACGACCTCGCGGCCCTTTTCGTGGCGCAGGTCCTTGAGGTGCTCCATGAACAGGTCCATGAAGCGGAACTTGGCCTGCTGACGCTCTTCGCCGCTGGAGCCCGACGGCACGTAGACCGAGATGACCGACAGCTTGCCGTAGCGGGCCTCGACGTAGCGGCCTTCGGCATCGAACTCGCCGTTATCGAAGCCGACGATGACTTCGTCGGGCTTGTGGCGCGTGTACAGGCCCGCGCCGCTGTAGCCTTTCTTTACCGCGTGCTGGAACACGCCGTGATAGCCGTGCGGCGCCAGAAATTCCGGAGTCATGTCGTCTTGCGCGCATTTCAGTTCCTGCACGCAGACGAAATCGGCGTCCTGCTTGCCCATCCAATCAAAAAAGCCTTTGCTGGCAGCGGAGCGAACGCCGTTGAGGTTGGCGGAAATGATGCGTAACATGGCGGGACTTTTTTGCGGACCAGAGAAAAAAAGATGAGCCAAAACAGCGAGTTGCGCCAATCCTTCATCCGCTTTGCGGTGGAAGCCGGCGTGCTGTCGTTCGGGGAATTCGTGACCAAGGCGGGGCGGACGTCGCCCTATTTCTTTAACGCCGGCAAGTTCGCAGACGGCGCCCTGCTGGGCCAAGTCGCGCAATTCTATGCGAAAACCCTGCTGGACTCGGGTGTCGAGTTCGACATGCTGTTCGGGCCGGCCTACAAGGGCATCACGCTGGCGTCGGCCACCGCCGTAGCCTTGGCGGGCCTGGGCCGGAATGTGGGCTTTGCGTACAACCGCAAGGAAGCCAAGGACCACGGCGAAGGCGGCAGCCTGGTCGGCGCGAAGCTGCAGGGCCGGGTGGTGATCGTCGATGACGTGATCTCTGCCGGCACCTCGGTGCGCGAGTCCGTCGAGCTGATTCGCGCCGCCGGCGCGACGCCGGCTGCCGTGCTGATCCTGATGGATCGGATGGAGCGCAGCGGCAACGCCGTGGATATCGGCGAGCGCTCTGCGGTGCAGGATGTGCAGGCGCAGTACGGCATGCCGGTGGTGTCGATTGCGAATCTGGATGATTTGCTGGGGTATCTGGATAACGCGGGCGACCCGGCGCTGGCTGGGTATCGGGAAAAGGCTGCTGCTTATCGGGATAAGTACGGCGTTAGCGCGATCTGAGTTTTTGCCGCGTTAAAAAACCCCGGTGGATGTTGTTCGCCGGGGTTTTCTTTTTTGTGGCTCATCCTCCTGCCGCAGCCGATGCGAGGGATGCACCATCAGCGCAAGAGCCGCAAACCACCACCCTATTCGATCTTCAACCCCAAGAACGCCGGATTCCCCACCGGATATTCCGGCTGCAACCGCTCCATCACCTGCAGCAGAATCTCCGCCACCATCAGGCTGCGATGCGACTTGGAGTTCGCCGGAATGATGTGCCACGGCGCGTGCGGGGTGGCTGTGGCATTGATCGCGTCTTCGTAGGCGGCCATGTAGTCTTCCCAGAACTTGCGTTCTTCAATGTCCGCCATCCCGAGCTTCCAGTGCTTCTGCGGATCGTCGATACGCATCTGCAGCCGATCGCGCTGCTCCTCCTTGGAGATATGTAAAAAGCATTTGACGATGGTGGTACCGGTCTCGGTCAGCATCTGCTCGAAAGCATTGATGTGAGCGTAGCGGCGCTTGCTCTCGGCGGCATCGATGTCTCCATGCACGCGGGTGACGAGCACATCTTCGTAATGGCTGCGATTGAAGATGACGATCTCGCCTGCGGCCGGCACCTCCGCATGGATCCGCCACAGGAAGTCATGCGCCAACTCCAGCGGCGTGGGCACCTTGAAGCCCACCACGCGCAGGCCGAGCGGGTCGAGCGCACGGAATACGGTGCGTACGGTGCCATCCTTGCCCGCAGTATCCATGCCCTGCAGCACGACCAGCAGCTTGCGGCGGTGCTCGGCATAGAAGATGTCCTGCAGCGCCTCAATGCGCGCAGACAGTTCGGCCAGCCGCGCCAGGTCACCCGCCTTGCTGCCCGTGGTGCACGGTTTGGCGGCAGGATCGAACTTGGCGATCTTGAACTTGCTGCTGCCGTCGAAATACCAGTCGTCGATGGGGTTCTTGCCGTTGGATGCCACGGTGTCTCCTTGTTGTTCAGACAGGCGAATGGGCAGTTCCCGCGCGCCTAGTGGGCAGCGGTCAGCTTGAGCGCATCCAGATCCAGCGTGCCTTCAAACACGGTCGTGGCGGGGCCCGTCATCATGACCGGCTGGCCATCGCCCGCCCACGCGATGGTCAGGTCACCGCCATGCGTGGCCACCTTGACGGGTGAATCGAGCAGGCCGCGGCGGATGCCAGCCACCACCGCTGCGCACGCGCCGGTGCCACAGGCGAGCGTCTCGCCCGCGCCGCGCTCGTACACACGCAGGCGCACGGAATGGCGATCGAGGATCTGCATGAAGCCCGCATTCACGCGACGCGGAAACACGGCATGCGATTCGATCAGCGGGCCATCTTCCAGCACGGGGAAGGCTTCCGTATCGTCGACAATCTGCACGGCGTGCGGATTGCCCATCGACACGGTCGACAGCCATTCGGTCCGGCCGTTGATCTGCAGCGCGTGCTGCGTGTCGTCGCCTTGGGTGCGGGTGGGCAGGCCTTCAGGCAGGAACGGCAGGCGCGCCGCCTCGAACACCGGTGCGCCCATGTCGACTGTGACCTGGCCGTCGTCCTGCATCGTCAGCGTGGCGATGCCGTTCATGACTTCCACACGCACGGTGCGTTTGTCGGTCAAACCGCGGTCGGTGACGAACTTGACGAAGCAACGTGCGCCGTTACCGCAGTGCTCCACCTCGCCGCCGTCGTGGTTGAAGATGCGGTAACGGAAGTCGACATCGGGCCGTGTCGAACGCTCGACCAGCAGGAGCTGGTCCGCCCCCACGCCGAAGTGGCGGTCGGCAATGGCAGCCCATTGCTCGGGCGTGAAGTCGATCGGGGTCTGGATGCCGTCGAGCACGACAAAGTCGTTGCCCGCGCCGTGCATCTTGGTGAAGTGCAGTTTCATGGCTGGCCGCACAGATGCGGCGATGAGCGTTCGGAAAACACCCATTCTAAAGGGAGCCGGCCGGGGTTGCCGCGGGCCGGCTCCCCGCATCAATAAATGCCCGGCATGCCCTCGGGACGGTGCTTGAAGCGCTTGTGCACCCAGTAGTACTCGGTGATGCGCGGGCGTATCGCGTCTTCAAAGAAGGCGTTCATGCGGCGCGTGTCGGCGGTCAGATCGCCGGTGGGGTAGTTCTCCCACGCGGGCAGGATGCGCAGCGCGTAGCCCTCGTAGTTGGGCAGGATCTCGGTGTACATCGGCACGACCTTGGCACCGGTCATCGATGCCATGCGCGGGATGGCGTTGAGCGTGAGCGCCGGCACACCAAAGAACGGCACGAACTCCGAGTCGCGCTCGCCGAAATCCATGTCGGAGATGAGCTGCAGCGCCTCGCCGCGCTTGATGGTGCGCATGATCTGGCGGATGTTTTCGTTGCGCGACACCATGGTCGCGCCAAAGCGGCTGCGCAGCGCCTTGATGGCGTCATCGAGCACCGGGTTGGCCATGCGCGTGTACAGCGAGCAGCCGGCGTTGCCGACGTGCTTGCGCAGGTAGTCGGTGAGCGCCAGCGCGCCGATCTCCACGCCCGACAGATGCAGCGTGACGAGAATGTGCGGCTGGCCGTGCAGCGCCGGCAGATTGGCCTGGTCGTCGATCTTCACCACGTGCATCAGGCGCTTTTCCGATGCGAACCACGCAAACGAGCGCTCGGCAAAGCTGCGGAAGACCTTGCGAAAGACTTCGTGCGCCATGGCTTCGCGCTCGGCTTCGGACTTCTCGGGAAAGCACGCGCGCAAGTTGGCCAGCACCACGCGGCGGCGGCCACTGGGAATGCGGTACAGCAACCCGCCCAGCCCTTCGCCAAAACGTGCGACAAAACCGTACGGCAGGAAGGACAGCAGCCACAAGAAGCCGAGTCCGAGTTTGGCAGAGAAACGTTCCATAAAGGCAGCAGTGTCAGGCAGCGGGCGGAGCGTCCGCGCCCTTGGGGTGCTTGTAGCGGTTATAGCCCCAGAGATATTGCGTCGGCGCCACGGCAATCAACCGTTCGACGGCGGCATTGATGCGGGTGGCGGCCTGCGTTGCGTCTTCGGGCAGATCGCCAATCTCCTCCAAGTGCAGGCGATAGCCTGCGCCGCGCGGCAGCCGCTCGGCAAACAATGCCACCACGGGCGCACCTGTGAGCCGATGCAAACGGTGCACCAGCGTCATCGTATAGGCGGGCTTGCCGAAGAACGGCGCCCATACGCCTTCGCCGGCGGTGGGGGTCTGGTCGGGCAGGATGCCGACGGCCTCGCCGCGCTTGAGTGCGCGCACCAGCATGCGCACGCCACGCGGGTCTGCTGGTGCCATCTGCATGTTCGGTCCCGCCCGCATGGTTTCAATCCAGCCGCGCAGGCTTGCCTTGCGCGGCGGCTTGAATAGCGAGGTGACGGGGTGCTCACGCGCATAGGCCTGCGGCAGCACTTCAAAGCAGCCCAGGTGCGGCGTCAGGAAGATCAGGCCGCGCCCATCTGCAAGCGCGCGCTCGACGACCGTCCGGCACACGTCGAACAGGTGAGGGGCGACGTCCGCCCCGTTCTTGCGCACCCAGAAGTAGGGCATCTCGAACACCATGCGGCCGGCGGATCGCCCAGCCTCCTTGAGCATGGCGGGCGTGACGTCGGGATAGGCGTGGCGGAAGTTGGTAATGAGCCGGTCGTGATAGCGGCCGGGCACCTTGGCCGCCAGCGCCCCCAGCCAGCCGCCCAGCGCCTGCAGCGCGGATAGGGGCAAGCGTGAAAACAGCCAGAACAGGAAGGTCATGCGTGCGGTCGCAGCAATGTGTTGGTCGCAGTCGACAGGGGGGCAGGGTCTTGACAGGCCTTGCTGCGGCCCCGAAAAGTGCCGCGTATAATAGCGCGATTCGCCGAGTTAACTGACAACTTGCGGGGCGAATCCTTGCTTGGCCACAAACCTCGGCAAGGTTGCTAAATACCGCTAAAGCGTCGCCGGCCGTGGCTCAACGGATTGGCAACGTGATAGCCAATCTGGAGCTAACAGCCGTGTCAAACGACTTCCTCTTCACCTCGGAGTCGGTCTCCGAGGGCCATCCCGACAAGGTCGCCGACCAGATTTCCGACGCCATCCTGGACGCCATCCTCGCCCAGGACAAATATGCGCGCGTCGCAGCAGAAACGCTGTGCAACACCGGCCTGGTGGTGCTCGCGGGTGAAATCACCACGACGGCCAACGTCGACTACATCCACGTTGCGCGCGAAACCATCAAGCGCATCGGCTACGACAACACCGAATACGGCATCGACTACAAGGGCTGTGCCGTCCTCGTCGCTTACGACAAGCAATCGCCGGATATTGCCCAGGGCGTCGACCGCGCATCGGACGACTACCTCAACCAGGGCGCCGGCGACCAGGGCCTGATGTTCGGCTACGCGTGCGATGAAACGCCCGAGCTGATGCCCTTCCCGATCTACTACGCGCACCGCCTGGTCGAGCGCCAGTCGCAACTGCGCCGCGACGGCCGCCTGCCCTGGCTGCGTCCGGACGCCAAGTCGCAGGTGACGGTGCGTTATGTGGATGGCAAGCCCCACAGCGTCGATACCGTGGTGCTGTCCACCCAGCACGCGCCGGAAATGTCGCAAGAGGCCATCCGCGAAGCCGTGATCGAAGAGATCATCAAGCCGGTGCTCCCGTCGCACATGCTGGCCGAGACCAAGTACCTGGTGAACCCGACCGGCCGCTTCGTCATCGGCGGCCCGCAAGGCGACTGCGGCCTGACCGGCCGCAAGATCATCGTCGACACGTACGGCGGCGCCGCCCCGCACGGCGGCGGTGCGTTCTCGGGCAAGGACCCGTCGAAGGTCGACCGCTCGGCGGCGTATGCCGCGCGCTACGTGGCCAAGAACGTGGTGGCTGCCGGTCTGGCGCGCCAGTGCCAGGTGCAGGTGAGCTACGCGATTGGCGTCGCACGCCCGATCAACATCACGGTGTACACGGAAGGCACGGGCGTGATCCCGGACGAGCAGATCGCCAAGCTCGTGCAGGAGCACTTCGACCTGCGCCCGAAGGGCATTGTGCAGATGCTGGACCTGCTGCGCCCGGTCTACGAAAAGACCGCCGCATACGGCCACTTCGGCCGCGAAGAGCCCGAGTTCAGCTGGGAAGCCACCGACAAGGCCCTGCTGCTGCGCGAAGCGGCCGGCCTGGCCGGCGAGCCGGCCAAGGCGTTTGCCTGAGGCCACCCTGCTGCAGACAAGAAACCGCCTCTCGGGGCGGTTTTTTGTTGCGTGCTTGGTAATACCGCGCTCACGGCATCTTGCTGAGAATGCCGTTCATCTCATCTGCGGAAAACGCCCTCAGCGTCTGCGAACGGACATTGCCCGCCGCGGCCAGCGCCAGCCCGAAGGCCGTCATGGCGGCATCGTCCGGGCCCTCGCAGATCACGGCGAGGTCGTACTGGCCCAGCGTCCAGTAGATCGCCTTCATGTCGATGCCGGCCGCCTTGGCCAGTTCGCGGGCCGCAGCCGCCCGCTTGGTGGTGTCTTTCACGCTGCGGATGCCCTGGTCGGTAAAGTTCAGCAGGGCCAGAAAGGTTGCCATGGTGCATCTCCTGATCGGCGGGAGTCGGAGGGAAGCCGCATCGCGCGCCGCCGAAACGCGCGGGAGGTGCTTTCGTGCAATGTGCACGCCAGGCAAGCTGGCAGGCCGCATTGCGGCAACATCGCGCCCACACCGGTCCGTTCCAGCCCGTGCAGTGCCCCGGATGGTTTCAGATGCGATACACCGCCGCTGACAAGCGCCCATTGCGCAACTTCGGTCAGGCACGGCGGTATCACGCGCGCTAACGTAGCGCCACCCAGGAGCCCAACCTGACCACCGCCACCGACCGCTACCTCGCCCGCTTCCGCGCCGTGCTCGCCCACATCGACGCGCATCTGGAAGACACGCTCGACGTGGACGGGCTGGCCGAAGTGGCAACGTTTTCCAGCTACCACTTCCACCGCCAGTTCTCGTTGCTGTTCGGCGTGAACGTCGGGCGCTATGTGCAGTTGCTACGCCTGAAGCGCGCTGCGCATCAACTCGCCTATCGCGACGAAGCGCGCATCACCGACATCGCACTGGCGTGCGGGTACGAAGGGCCGGAGGCATTTGCGCGGGCGTTCCGCAGGCAGTCGGGACAATCTCCGTCGGCATTTCGGGCGGCGCCGCAGTGGGCGTCCTGGGCGACCGATCTACAGGCGCTGCGCGCCCTCAGGAGCCAACACATGCCCGCACAACCGCAAACCCTATCCGTTGAGATCGTCGAGCGCGAGGCCGTCGCGGTCGCCGCCATCGAGCACCGCGGTGACCCAGCACGCCTGGGCGAGACCCTTCGCAGGTTCATCGCCTGGCGCCGCGAGCATCGGCTGCACCCGAGCGTTTCGGCCACGTACAACGTCGTCTACGACAATCCCGACGATGTGCCGCCCGAGGCGTTCCGCATGGACATCTGCGCGGCCACGTTCGCGCCGATCGCCCCCAATGCAGCGGGCGTAGCGGGCAAGACGCTGGCGGGCGGCCGCTACGCCGTGCTGCGCCACACGGGCTCCGACGACACGCTCGGCCAGAGCGTTGCGTACCTGTATGCCGACTGGCTGCCCGCCAGCGGCGAGGAATTGCGCGACGCGCCGCTGCTGTTCCAGCGCGTGCGCTTTTACCCCGACGTGCCCGAGCACGAAGCCGTGACGGACGTGCTGCTGCCGCTCAGGTGAACGTTCAGGCGTCCAGGTGAACCTGGATGCCGGTGGCCGTGTAGATGGCCGTGGCCTGGAAGCCGTCCACCACCACCGTCGAGAACTGGCGGTTGCTGCCCGCGCCATCCACCACGGCGATGGTGTCGCCCACCTTGGGCGTGTAGCCGTTCACGAACTTCAGGTGCAGCGTGCCGCCCGCAATGGTGGTAAGGCCGGCCACGCTGAGCTTGCCCTGGCCGTTCGGGCCGATGGCCAGATCAAGCGTGGTGCCCTGCAGTTGCGTGAACTTGCCCGCAATGGCCACCGCCGCCGGCGCGTTGATGGCCAGCGTGCCAGCGCCGACATACACATCGCCCGTGCCGAATGCGTTGGCCGAATCGGCTTCCAGCACGCCGCTTGCGACCTGTGTGCCGCCGGTGTAGGTGTTGGCGCCGGCCAGACGCAGCCTGCCGGTGCCTTGCAAGGTGAGCTTGCCCGCGCCCGAGATGGCATTGCGCCACGTATCGGCCGCGTTGAAGCCGCCCTGCGTTGCGTCCATCGACACGATCACGTTGCCGTTGAACGCGCCGTAGTCGTCGGCCGCCGCGAACAGGTTGAGGCGGCCCCAGCCTTCGGCGTCGTCGAGCACCGGGTAGCCGGACGCCAGCTCCGTGGTCTTGAGCACCACGCGGCGCTGGTCGGCGCTCAGGTACGGGAAGCGCGTTTCCAGCAGCACCTCGGCGCCCTTGGGTACCATCGGCGCCAGTGTCGTGGCGCTGATCTGCGAGAAGCCAAACGTCATCCGGCGCGTGAAGTTGGCCTGATTGGTGGCGTAGTCGGCAAAGCGGTCGGTGGCCGGCGTGCCCGACTGGGCCAGCGCCGGGAAGGTCGTGGC
Source organism: Ralstonia sp. PBBBR1 (assembly GCF_002256165.1). NCBI lineage: Bacteria > Pseudomonadati > Pseudomonadota > Betaproteobacteria > Burkholderiales > Burkholderiaceae > Ralstonia > Ralstonia sp. PBBBR1. The sequence goes on from NZ_NKIL01000011.1 coordinate 120,499, forward strand.
ATCGGTGCCGGTCTGCGCCATCAGCGCGGTGTGCGCCTGCGTGAAGGCAGCCGCCTTGAGCGCGGCGTTGGCCGGGTCGACCAGATTGGCCGCCGCGGCGGCAATGCCGATCATGCGGCCGGACATCACATCCAGCGGTGAATGCATGCCCGCCAGGATGCGGTTCTCGCCCAGCTCCTGGCCGCGTGCAAGCATCTGCTGGAAGCGCTCAGGCACCAGGTACGGCAGCTGTGTCGACAAAGCCCGGGTCTGCGGGCGGCGCCGGAATGGCCTGCGTGGTGGCAACGGGCGTGCTGCTGGTGGTGTCATCGCCGCCGCACGCGGTGAGCGCGAGGGCACCGAACAGCGCAACGAGGCTGGAGCAAAGACGCGGGCGGGAAAACGCGGGGCGGGCAGTGAAGGCCATGGTACGGCGGGCTCGCAACCCGCAGAGCGCGCTGGAAAGCGCGGCAGTCTCGACACGCGCCACGAAACAACGGTGACGTTTCGTTGACAAATCCGCGTGATCTTCGCCCTACATTGGGGCATTCCCCGTCATGACAGCGCTAACAGTGAGTTATGTCACGGCGTGATAGAATCGCCGGCTGCATTCTTTGACATTGGTGAAGCCTGGTCCGGGCAATCGCCGTCCGTCGACCATGTCCTCTTCATCCCTGCATCCCGCCCTGCGCCGCTGGCTCCACAGCTTCATTCCTGCACCCGTGACGGTGCGCTGGAGCGAGCGCGTCCGTTCCGCTGCCGGCGCCCTCGTCGGCATCCTCTTTACCGGCACGATGATGAAGATGGTGCCGGGCGCTTCCACGCTGATCCCGCTGCTGGTCGCCCCAATGGGCGCCTCTGCCGTGCTGCTGTTTGCGGTGCCCGCCAGTCCGCTCGCGCAGCCGTGGTCGATCATCGGCGGCAACCTGGTGGCGGCTACCGTGGGCGTGACGTTCGCGCTGCTGGTGAATGATCCGGTGATTGCCTCTGCGCTGGCCATCTCGGCAGCCATTGCCGGCATGTTCGCACTGCGCTGCGTGCACCCGCCATCAGGCGCGGTGGCGCTCACCGCCGTGATTGGCGGCCCGGCCGTGCATGCCCTGGGCTATCGCTTCGTGCTCGAGCCGATCCTGATCCAGTCTGCGCTGCTGCTGGTGGGCGCGCTGGTGTACCACGCGGCCACGGGCCACCGGTATCCGCACGCACAGCGCCTGCCCGCTGCCGAGCGTCCGCCTACCGCGGCCGGTTTCACCCGCGCCGACATCGTGGCAGCGCTGCGCCGCCAGAGCGAGCTGCTCGACATCGACCCCGAAGACATCGAAGCCGTGCTGCGCGAGATGCAGCTGCAGGCCTACACGCGCACCTTCCAGGCGCTCACCTGCGCGGACATCATGACCACGCCGGTGGTCACGGTCTTGGCCGGCACGTCGATCCCCCGTGCATTGGAACTGCTGCGCCAGCATGGTTTCAAGGCATTGCCGGTCGTGGACGAAGGACGGCGCGTGGTGGGGATCGTCACGCGTGTCGACCTGCTCGGCCTGGCGCCAGCGGACATGCGCCAGACGGTGCGCCGCTGGTTCAGCATCGGCGCGCTCACACCCCCGCGCGTGGCCGATCACATGAAGACGCGCGTGCAGACCATCGCCGCCAACGCGCCCATGTCGGATCTGGTGCCGATGTTTGCCAGCGCCGGCCACCACCACATTCCGGTGCTGGATGCCGACGGCCGGCTGGCCGGCATCGTCACGGAATCCGACTTGGTGGGCGGGCTGTACCGTCAGGCCAACATCGAGCCACAGGCGGCCTGAGCGGCCATCAAACCGCATCCATCGGCAACTCACGGAACGCGCCCAGCTGTTCCGCCGCCACTGAGTACGCCACCAAGCGCGGGTAATCCGCCGCCGGCACGCGATCGGCCACCATCAACTGGATGAAGGCCCAGGCCACGGCCACTGTGACGCCGGCCTGCGTCAGCTCATTCTCCTCGACGGGCAAGGGCGCGTCCTTCCACTCCGCTTCGAGCGCTTCCACCGCCGCCAGTAACTGGCTGTGCACGCGCTCGACCCACGGTCCGTGCACTTTCTCGCTCGGGCGCAGGTTGTGTTCATAGACGATCTGCACGGCCTTCTCGCACGCGGCCAGCGCCAGGCCAATCACGCGCAGCGCGTGCTGGCGCTCGGCAATGGCGGCGGGCATCAAGCTGCGGCCTGCCAGCGTTTCTGCGTAATCGATGATGAGCGTGGAGTCGATCAGCACGGTGCCGTCGTCGCACACCAGTGTGGGCGCCTTGACCACGGGGTTGATGGCGCTGAACTGATCGAAATGCCGGAAGACCGAGACCGCCGCGTGCTCGAACGGCAGCCCGAGCAGCTTCAGCGAAATGGCCGTGCGGCGCACGTACGGTGAATCAAGCATGCCGATCAACTTCATGAAATCTCCTCGCTGTTGGAGCGTCGGTGGGTAGAAAACCTTGGTGCGAAGCGCATGGCTGCGCGGGCACGGATGCACATGATAGACAGCCAGCGCAAAGCGTGCCGGCCGCCTCAGGCACGTTTTCTGCGTGCGCCGCATGGCTTTGAGCCGTCTGTTGCCGACGCCGGCCGGCCTCCCGATTTTCTAGAATGACCACAACTCGGGTGCACTGTGCTGCCCGCCGGACAGGAGACCTTATGCCGTTTCTCGCGCATCACCATGACTGCCTCGGCTGGAACGGTGAGATGGCGCAGCGCGTGCTGGCATTCGATTGGGCCTCCACTGAACTGGGCCCGATCCAGGACTGGTCACCCAGCCTGCGTGCCGCCGTGCACATGGTGCTGGCGTGTCCGGTGCCGCTGGTCATGCTGTGGGGCCGCCACGGCTACATGGTCTACAACGATGCCTACGCCGTGTTTGCCGGCGGGCGTCATCCCTATCTGCTGGGTTGCCCCGTTGAACTGGGCTGGCCCGAAGTGGCCGACTTCAACCGCCATGTCATGGACGTCTGCCTCGGTGGCGGCACGCTGTCGTACCGCGACAAGGAACTCGTCCTGCTGCGCAACGGCCGCCCCGAAGACGTGTGGATGGATCTTTACTACAGCCCGCTGCCCGATGACACCGGTCGCCCGGCGGGCGTGCTAGCCATCGTGGTGGAAACCACCGAGCGCGTGCAGACCGAGCGCGAGCGGCAGGCCGCCGAGCAGGCCCTGCGCCAGTTGACCGAAACGCTGGAGCAACGCGTGGCCGATGCGCTGTCTGCCCGCGCCGAAGTGGAAGCGCAATTGCGCCAGGCCCAGAAGATGGAAGCCATCGGCAACCTGACCGGCGGCGTGGCCCACGACTTCAACAACGTGCTCCAGGTGATTGCCGGCAATCTGCAGATGCTCTCGGTGGAGGCACCGAGCAACACGCGCGTGCAGCATCGGATTGCCGCCGCCACGCGTGCCGTGCAGCGCGGTGCCACGCTGGCGGCGCAGCTGCTCGCCTTTGCGCGCCGCCAGCAGCTCTCGCCGGCGGTCGTCAACCCGACGCGGCTGGTCCAAGGCATGAGCGAGATGCTGCACCGCGCACTGGGCGAAGCCATCAAGGTGGAAACGCACCTGGCCGCCGACTTGTGGAACGTCCAGGCCGACCGCAACCAGCTCGAGAACGCGCTGCTGAACCTCGCCATCAACGCACGCGATGCCATGCGCGGCGGCGGCGTGCTGACCATTGCCGCCAACAACGTCACGCTCGACAACACACAGGCGGACGTGCGTGATCAGCTTGCCCCCGGCGACTACCTCGTCTTCTCCGTCACCGATACCGGCGTGGGCATGCCACCCGAAGTGGTCGAACACGCTTTCGAGCCCTTCTTTACCACCAAGCCCGACGGCCACGGCACGGGCCTGGGGCTCAGCATGGTGTTCGGCTTCGTCAAGCAGAGCGGCGGGCACATCGCCATCGACAGTACAGTCGGACAAGGCACCACGGTGCAGCTCTACTTCCCGCGCTGCACGGAGGCGGCCCCGGACGATGCCGTCGAGCTGCGCGACACCATCGTTACGCCCATGGGCGGGCGCGAGACCATCCTCGTGGTGGAGGACGATACCGACGTGCGCCTGACCGCCGTCGACATGCTGACCCAACTCGGTTACCGCGTGCTCACGGCCGCCAACGGCCAGGCCGCGCTCGACCTCATGAACAGCGGCACGTCCATCGACCTGCTGTTTACCGACGTGATCATGCCAGGCCCCATCAAGGGCAGCGAACTGTCGATACGCGCCGCGCAGCGCGTGCCGCCACTGCCGGTGCTGCTCGTCTCGGGCTATCCGCGTGACGAGGTGCAGCACGACGGCAGGCTGCCGCCGGGTGTGACACTCCTCGGCAAGCCCTACCGGCGTGATGACCTGGCGCGCATGGTGCGCAACGTGCTCACCGCCAGCCGCACCGCGCAGGCACAGGCGCAATCGGCATCGCCATCGGCGGGCCCTGCCGTGGCTACAGACGCTTCACAACCGCCTGCGGTGCTGCTGGTGGAAGACGACACCGCCTCGCGCGAAGCCATGCAGGAGGTGCTCACCACCTTCGGCCTGCAATGCGTGGCCGCCGTCAATGCCGAAGACGCCCTTGCACTGGCCCGCACGCGCTCCGTTCAGGTGCTGCTGACCGACCTCACCCTGCCCGGCCAATCCGGCGCGAACCTCGCCCGCACGCTGCTGCGCATGCAACCGCAACTGCAGGTGCTGCTGATGTCCGGCTACGGCACGGAAGCCGAGATTGGCGAGCCCATTGCCGGCGCACGCCTGCTCGGCAAACCGATCGACCTGATGACGCTGCAGCAGGCGCTGGCGCCGTGGCTCGGCGCAACCGTAAGGGCTGCCGATACGCAGAATGTGACGAACGCCGCATAACCGAAGCACCCGGTCACAAACGATCTCGCCCGCCCGTCTAGGGAGGGAGCATCATCCCCGGACGATACGCCCGCCATGACCAAGCCCAGCCCCGACCGCACCACCCGCACCGACAGCGAAGACACGACCTTCACCGCCGTCCGGCCCCGCCTCTTTGCGATTGCCTATCGCATGCTCGGCAGCCGCGCTGACGCTGAAGACGTGCTGCAAGACGCCTGGATGCGCTGGCACCAAACCGACCAGACCGCGCTGCAATCGGCCGAGGCATGGCTCGTGACGGTGGTCACTCGCCTGTCGATCGACCGCCTGCGCGCCGCCAAGACCGAGCGCGAAGCCTACGTCGGCTGGTGGCTGCCCGAGCCGCTGGTTGAACCCGAAAGCCACGCCCCCACGCCCGAAACCGCCGTGGAACTGGCAGGCGATGTGTCGATGGCCCTGCTGTGGGTGCTCGAGCGCCTGTCGCCCGAAGAGCGCGCGGCGTTTCTGATGCGCCAGGTATTCGATCAGGATTACTCGGAGATCGCCGCCCTGCTGGGCAAGACCGAAGCCGCGTGCCGGCAGATGGTGCACCGCGCATCAGACCGGGTGCAGCAGGAGCGCCCGCGCTTCGATGTCGCGCCCGATGCGCATCGGGACTTGCTCGAGCGCTTTGCGCAAGCCTCACGAACGGGCCAACGCGATGCCATCCGCGCGCTGCTGGCAGATGACGCGCAACTCGTGGGCGACGGCGGCGGCAAGGTGCCGTCGTTCACGCGCATCATTCAAGACGCCGGTCAGATCACCAAGATCTACTGCGAGCTGGTGCGCGCCATGGGCGACGTCCGCTACGTACACGCCCGCGTGAACGGCGAGCCCGGCCTGCTGCGCTACGTGGATGGCAAGCTGGAATCGGCGCAGTCGTTCGTCATCGAGAACGGCCAGATCGTGGCCATCTACGTGGTGCGCAATCCGGACAAGCTGGCGCACATCGGCATCGGCGCATAAAAAAACAAAGTTTTCTTGCGGGGCTGTCACAACGCAGCCGCGCTAGGCGTCTTCAGGGTATGGAGCGACGCAAGGCACCCACCTGCCGCCTGCATCGGCTCCTTCATCAACTCAAACCCTCAGGAGCCACGTATGTCGCAAGCCCCCCGCATTGCCTACTTCCAACTCGCACCGAAGGCGTTCAACAACCTGCTGAACCTGTCGAACGGCCTGCGCCGCGACTTGCTGGGCGCCAGGCTGGTCGACCTTGTGCTGCTGCGCGTGTCGCAAATCAACGGTTGCGCCTTCTGTATCGACATGCACTGGGCCGACCTTATCAAAATGGGCGAAGACCCGCGCCACCTGAACGCCGTGGCCGGCTGGCGCGAAGCGCCGTTCTTTACCGAGCGCGAGCGCGCCGCACTGCGCTGGGCCGAACTGGTCACCAACACCCCGCACAGCGATGCCAGCGACGAAGAATTCGCCCGGCTGCGCGAACACTTCAGCGATGAGGAGATCGCCGAGCTGAGCTTTGTGATCGTCACCATCAACAGCTGGAACCTGCTGAACGTGAGCCTGCGCAACCCAGTGCCGCTGAAGGCGCCGCATGTTGCAGCGGCTTAACAGAAAACAGCGGGAAGCTGCGCCAGTACGACGATCGCTGTACAGCAGCGCTTGCGCACATGCGTAGGCGCTGCACCTACAGGTTCAACAGGTTCAGCCGTGCAGGAAGCGCACCATCAGCACTTCGTCTGCATAGCCCGTGGTGGATTGGAGAGCGCGCGGCTCCACGCCGTAGGTCTCAAACCCGCAACGCTCGTACAGTGCCAGCGCTGCATCGTTGCCGCGTACCACCGACAGCGTGAGTTGCTGGACGAGCCCCGTTGCCGCCGCCACGATGCGCTCCACCAGCGCCACGCCCACGCCGCGCCCGCGCGCGGCCGGCGCCACGTAAAAGCCCCACACAAAACCCTTGTGCGCGAGCTTCGCTATCGTTTGCTGCTTGAAGCCGACCATGCCGACGATGCGTGCGTCGCTGCCGGTTCCCGCATAGGCGCCCAGCACGATGGTGGTCGCCAAGCGCTCGGCAAACGCTTCCGTCGAGAGCCCGACCTCGGCCTCGTACGTTGAACCGAATGCGTCGGGCGAATCCTTGAGCGCAGCAAGACGAATGGCGCGGTAGTCCGCCACGTCAGCTGCATCGACAAAAGACAACTGGCGGATCAAGACTGTGTTGTTCGAGTTTGGGTTGGCGTTGGACATGGCTGGCAAGGCGATCAGCGTGTAGGCAAGAAGCAAACGTAAGCGGCCAGTATCGCGCCAATCACACGCACACGACCTACAGTGCCGCCTCCGTCCATGAAGCCGAGGGCTTTGTCCGTCAATTGGCCTATGTCGGCATGTGCCCAGGTACCTATGCTTCGGGAAACGCGAGTCAACAAATCTACAAACCGCGACAACCGGAACGGGGGGGAGCCATGGCCGAGCTTTTAATCGCCAAAGCGCAACGCAGCAGCAGCGCATACACACAACCCACACCGGCACCGATTCCGCCCGACGCCCCGCGGCACGCACGCGGCATGCACGGCGCCGCGCTGGTGATGGCCGCCGCGCTGTCGCTGGGGCTCAGTGCCTGCGGTGGCGGCGAAGATGCCGGTACCACGACCCCACCGACGAACAACAACACGCCAGCCCCCACCCCGTCACCCGCGCCCACACCGGCGCCCAAACCGACGCCATCGCCATCACCTGCGCCCACACCAACGCCGGCGCCCACACCTGCGCCAGCGCCGGCGACCTATTCCGTGGGCGGTACCGTCAGCGGGCTGACCAGCGGCAAGTCCGTCACGCTGCTGGACAACGGCGGCGATGCGGTTGTCGTCAACGCCAATGGCAGCTTCAACTTCCCGACCAAGCTCGCGCAGGGCAAGCCCTATGCAGCGACGGTCGGAACGCGGCCTTCGGGTGAGAACTGCACCGTCACCAACGGCAGCGGCACCGTGGGCACCAGCAACGTGACCACCATTGCGGTGGCCTGCACGCCCAAGCCCCTGTTCGGCTATGCGGTCAACTCGAACGACGGCACCATCTCGGCCTTCACGCTGGATGCGACCACCGGCATGCCCACCGCAGTCGGCACGGCAGTGGCGGTGGGAGCAGGGCCGCTGTCGCTGACCATCGACCCGGCGGGCAAGTTCGTCTACGTGGCCAACGCCAACGCCAACACCGTCACCACGCTCTCCATCAATGCCGATACCGGACTGCTCACGGTAGTCGGCTCGGCCACGCCCACGGGCATACAGCCCTACAGCATTGCGCGCACGCCCAACGGCAAGTTCGCATACACGACCAACTATGGAGACAACACGCTGTCGGCGTTCTCCGTCAACACGGGCACCGGTGCACTGACCGCGCTCGCGCCCATCACCGCCGGGGCCAACCCGTACACGGTCGCCATCAACAGCGCAGGCACCTTCGCCTACGTGGTCAACGCCAACAGCGGCGCCACGCCGGGCACGGCCATGGCGTTTGCCGTCAACAACACAACGGGCGCACTCACGCAGGTGGGCACCACGGTCAACACGGGCAACACGCCGCAGTTCATCGCGGTCAACTCGGCGGGCACCTACGCCTACGTGACCAACGCCGCAGACAACACCATCAACGTCTACAGCATCAGCAACACCGGGGCGCTCACCGCATCGGGCACACCGGTGGCGGCAGGCACCAACCCGTACTACATCGCCATCGCACCGTCGGGCGGCTTCATGTACGTGACCAACGTGCTGGCCAACACGGTCAGCGTCTTCAGCATCAACCCGTCCAACGGCGCCCTGACAGCGGTCGCCACCACACCCACCGGCAACGCGCCCGTGACCGTGCTCGTCAACCCCGCCGGCACCTTCGCCTATGTGGTCAGCGCCGTGGACAACAGCGTCAGCGCATACAGCATCGACAGCACCACCGGCAAGCTGACCGCCGTGGCAAGCGGGTCAGCCGCCACCGGCAACATCCCGCGCGGGATGGCGATTGTGGCGGTGCCGTGAGGTTGTAGTTGAGCTGAGCTGAATCGGTCTGCAGGAATGCAAAGCCCCTCGCGAAGGCGAGGGGCTCTGTTTTATTGCGGGGGTCCCACGCGGCAGCCCCGGCCAGCCTCACACATCGATCGCCGAAGTCGACTTCACCTTGCGGCGCAGCTCGTATTTCTGGATCTTGCCCGTCGACGTCTTGGGCAGCGGCCCGAAGAACACTGCCTTGGGCACCTTGAAGCCGGCCAGCAAAGTGTTGCAATGTGCGATCAGGTCTTCTGCGGTGGCGGTGGCGCCGTCCTTGAGTTCAACGAAGGCGCAGGGCGTTTCGCCCCACTTGGCATCCGGCTGGGCAACCACGGCGGCAGCCAGCACGGCCGGGTGCCGATACAGCGCGTCCTCCACTTCCACGCTTGAGATGTTCTCGCCGCCGGAGATGATGATGTCCTTGCTGCGGTCCTTGATCTTGATGTAGCCGTCGGGCATGCAGACGCCCAGGTCGCCGGTGTGGAACCAGCCGCCGGCAAAGGCCTCGCGCGTGGCCTTCTCGTTCTTGAGATAGCCCTTCATGCAGATGTTGCCGCGGAACATGATTTCGCCAATGGTCTCGCCATCGGCCGGCACAGGCTGCATGGTCTCGGGGTTGAGCACCGCCACTTGCGATTGCAGGTGGTACCGCACGCCCTGGCGCGCCTTCATCGTTGCCCGGTCGTGCTCGGGCAGCGTACGCCATTCGTCCTGCTCGGCGCAGACGGCTGCAGGGCCGTACACCTCGGTCAGGCCGTAGACGTGCGTCAGCTCAAAGCCCATGGCTTCCATCTGCGCCAGCACGGCGGCCGGGGGCGGTGCACCCGCCACCATGCCGCGCACCGGCCCGCGCAGGCCCTCGCGCCACGACGGCGGCGCGTTCACCAGCGTGGTATGCACGATGGGCGCGGCGCAGTAGTGCGTCACGCCTTCGTCGCGCATGAGGTCGAACACCAGCTTCGGCTCGAACTTGCGCAGGCAGACATTCACGCCCGCACGCGCCGCGATCGTCCATGGGAAGCACCAGCCATTGCAGTGGAACATCGGCAGCGTCCAGAGATAGACGGGATGCTTCGGCAGATCCCACTCCAGGATGTTCGACACCGCGTTGATGGCCGCGCCTCGATGGTGATAGACCACGCCCTTCGGGTCGCCCGTGGTGCCCGAGGTGTAGTTCAGCGCAATGGCGTCCCACTCGTCGGCCGGCAACTGCCAGGCGTAGTGCGGGTCGCCCGAGGCCAGGAACGTTTCGTAATCGGTGTCGCCAAACGGCTCGGCCTGCGGGCCCAGGGCATCGTTCACGGCAATCACTTTCAGGCCGGGAATCTCCAGCGCCATCTGGCGGGCCAGGTCGGCAAACTCGGTGTCGGCCAGCAGCACGCGGGCTTCGCCATGGCGCAGCTTGAAGACGAGGTTGGCGGCATCCAGACGGATGTTCAGCGCGTTGAGCACGCCGCCCGCCATCGGCACCCCGAAGTGCGCCTCCACCATGGCAGGCGTGTTGGGCAGGAGCGCCGCCACCGTGTCGCCACGGCCGACGCCCGCCAGCGACAGCGCACTGGCCAGGCGCCGCGCGCGCTCATAGGTGTCGCGCCAGTTCTGGCGCACCGGCCCGTGCACGATGGCCAGGCGGTCGCCATACACATCCGCCGCGCGGGCAAGAAACTCGATGGGTGTGAGCGGGACGAAGTTGGCCGCGTTGCGGGCCAGACCGCTATCAAAATCCGTGGGCATTGCTGTGTCTCCGTGCGCCGGGCGCTGTTGCTTTTTGTTGGGCAACGCTATCATCGGCCGGCTCCCGCACTCTGTCACCTGAGTGACAAACCGCCCGGAAACCCGCGCCACCCGAAGGCTGACGGGTTTCTTACAAAGCGAAGGCAGAGCCCCACGCGCCCCCGCGACCCTTGACCGTGTGCCTTCGCCTGCCATGACGACACCCCGTGCTCCGACGCCCGCCACGCAACTGGAAGGCCATGCGTGGTTCACCGCGCTTGCGCCTGAACACCAGGCCCTGGCCGCGCGAGAAACCCTGCTGCAGGCCTTCGAGCCCGGCGCCTTCATTGCCCGCCGCGGCGAACCGTCCCGCTACTGGATCGGCGTGGACACCGGGCTCATCAAGCTGGCCGTGTACACCTCCGACGGGCGGGGCTGCACGTTCTCCGGCGTGCCTGCGGGCGGCTGGTGCGGCGAGGGCAGCGTCATCAAGCGCGAAGACCGCCGCTATGACGTGATCGCCATTCGCGCCTCGCACGTGCTGCTGGTGCCCGAACCCGTGTTCAATACGCTGCTCGCGCAGAGCTTGCCGTTTGCCAGCTTTGTGGTGCGCCAGCTCAACGAACGCATGGGTCAGTTCATTGCCACCGTGCAGAACGACCGCCTGCTGAGCGCCGATGCGCGCGTGGCGCAAGCGATTGCGCAGCTGTTCCACCCTGCCCTGTACCCGCGCACGAGCACCGTGCTGGAGCTGTCACAAGAAGAGATCGGGCTGCTGACGGGGCTGTCGCGCCAGCGCGTGAACCGCGCGCTGCAACGGCTGGCCGAAGGCGGAATGATCGCGCTGTCATACCAGACCATTCGCGTGACCGACCTCGAGCGGCTGCGGCTCTTCGGCCTGTCGGAGCTGTAAGCGCCGCGCCCGACTCTGTCACCCGGGCGACATTGCCCCTGTTGCGCACAGACATAGAATCCTGCAACAGTCGCGCTTCATCCGCCGCCTTATCGGTCAGCCATGCCACTCATCAGCCGCGCCCACGTCCGTCTCTCGCGCCTGCGCTTTCCGTTTGCGGTGCGCGTGCAGTCCGAGCAGGGCACCGTATGCCTGCGCGATGCCAACGGCCGGCGCGAAGTGCGCCCGGGCAATCCGTTCGTGGTGCCCGCCTTCGCGCATTTCGGTTGCGAGATTCCGGGCACCCTGTGGCAGCCGTGCGCCATCACGTTCAAGGCCGTGCCCGACGCCGGCTGCCCGCGCATGGCCGCCATCCAGCATGACAAGCCCTGGGCGCGCGCATTCGCCACGCTGGTGTTCGAACACCCCGTGCAGGCGTGGAACGCCGCGCTGCTGAGCCACTGCTGGCAGGCCTGCCCGCGCCAGGTGCGTGCGCGTCTGTTTGCGGAAGGGGAAGCACTGCATGCGCTGGTGCGCGAGCAACGCGCCGCCTGGGCGCTGTACCGGCTGGCGCACACGTGCGGCAATGACGAGCCCGAAGCTGAAGCGCTGCACGCGCTGGCCCGGCGGGCCGGCCTCCGCAACGCGCGCACGCTGAATGAAACGTGCGCAAGCCTGTTCGGGGTGGAGCTGGGTGCCCTGCTGGCGGGCAACGCAGATTCGGCCAGCGGTTCGGTGCACGGCAGCACCGCCCCGCTGGAGCGGTGGGCGCAGCCGCTGGCGATGGCCCTTTAAGCGCTGCGCCGCAACCGCGGCATCAATCGAAGATCACCCCACGCCGCACGCCCGCACGCGGCAGCGGGCTCGGCTCGCCAAGGATGTCGAGCACCGCATCTTCAATCGTGTTGGACAGCGCGTTGAGCGCGAGGTCGTTGTCTTCCGTGCCGAACGGGTCTTCGAGCTGCGAGGCGATGGCCTCGTGCGCCATGAAGGTGTACGCCACGAACACCGCAAACACGGGCGTGAAACTGCCGATGCTTTCCACCAGCCCAAACGGCAGTGCCGCGCAGAAGAAGTACACCGTGCGGTGGATCATGACCGAGTAAGCAAACGGCAGCGGCGTGCCCGCAATGCGCTCGCACCCGCCGATGCTGTTCGACAACTCGTTGAGGTTGCGGTCGAACGCCAGGGCGGCGTACCCATCGAGCGCACCGGCTTGCGCGCGACGCTGCACCCATTCACCCAGCCACTGCACGATGACGATGGGCCGGTAGCGCGCGGCCATCACGCGTTCGAGCAACGCTGCGGGCAGCCGGGTGGCGAGGTCTTCGCGCGCATCGGTGTGGCGCAACTGGTGGCGCAGCGCGTGCGGCAGCGCGCCCAGCACCTGTGCGAACTCGCGGACGTCGGCATCGGCTGCGGGACCGTTCGGGCCACCACCGCGCGGCAGCGTCAGTGCCTGGCGCGTGAGCGAACGCGCCGTGTTGAGCAACTGGCCCCAGAGCTTGCGGGCCTCCCAGTAGCGGTCGTAGCTGGCGTTGTTGCGAAAGCCCAGGAACACCGCCAGCGCAATACCGACGAGCGAGAACGGCGTCGTGCTCAGGTTGACGGAGACGGGCAGCAGGTGCGCATGCACCGCGATGGCCACCAACGACACGAAGAAGATCAGGAACAGGCGCGGCAGAAGCTGCGGCAACACCGACCCGCGCCATGCGAGCAGCATGCGGAACCAGTGCAAATGGGGGCGGACAACCATGGGAAGACGCGAATGCGTTGCAGGGGAGTGCGCGAATTATGGCAGAGGCAAGGCCGCCCGGATGCCTGCCTATGCCCTGCGCCTCACTGCACCGCGCCAATGAACGCCGCCAGCTCCGCCGTCTTGGGGCTGGCAAACACCTCTTTGGCCGGCCCGCTTTCATGGATCAACCCCTGGTGCATGAACACGAGCTGATCGCCCACGTCACGCGCGAAGCGCATCTCGTGCGTGACCATGATCAGCGTCATGCCTTCGGCGGCGAGCTGCTTCACCACGGCCAGCACTTCGTTCACCAGTTCCGGGTCCAGCGCGGAGGTGATTTCGTCGCACAGCAGCACCTTCGGCTGCATGGCGAGCGCGCGGGCAATGGCCACGCGCTGCTGCTGGCCGCCGCTGAGCTGATCCGGGTACGCATCGAACTTATCGGCCAGGCCAACCTTGACGAGCATCTGGCGCGCGAGGTCGTTGGCATCGGCCTTCTTCATGCCCTTGACCACCACGGGCGACAGCGCCACGTTCTGGCCGGCTGTGAGGTGCGGAAACAGGTTGAACTGCTGGAACACCATGCCCACGTTCAGGCGCAGCGCGCGCAACCGCGCGGGCGTGGCCTGCGAGCCCTGCAGCACCGCGTTGTCCACGACGATCTGCCCGTCGTCGATGGTCTCCAGCCCGTTGATGGACCGCAGCAGCGTGCTCTTGCCCGAGCCGCTGCGCCCGATGATGGCGACCACCTGGCCGGCCTCCACGCGCAGGTCGACACCCTTGAGAACGTGGTTGTTGCCGTAATGCTTGTGTACGGCGCAGAGATCAACGAGCGGCATAGAGCTTCTTTTCCAGATGAGAGGCGTAAAGAGACAGCGGCCAGCACAGCGCGAAATACCCAATGGCCACCAGCCCGTAGATAAGGAACGGCTGGAAGGTGGCATTGGCCAGCACCGAACCCAGCTTGGACAGGTCTTCAAACCCGATGATGGAGGCCACCGCCGTGCCCTTGACGATCTGCACGGAGAACCCCACGGTGGGCGCAACCGACAGGCGCACCGCCTGCGGCAGCACCACGTGGCGCATCTGCTGGAAGTACCCCATCGCCAGGCTGGAAGATGCTTCCCACTGGCCGCGCGGGATGGCCTCGACACAGCCGCGCCACACCTCGGCCAGATAGGCACTGGTGTACAGCGTCAGGCCGATGGCGGCGGCCGCCCACGGCGACATCTCGAACCCCGCCATGGACGCCCCAAAGAACACGATGAACATCTGCATGAGCAGCGGCGTGTTCTGAAAGAGCTGGATATACGCCTTGCTCACTCGCCGCAGCGTGGCGTTGCGCCCCACGCGGGCAAACAGCACCACCAAGCCGGCCGTGCCGCCCAGCGCAAAGGCCATGAGCGACAGCATGAGCGTGGCAAGCAGCCCCTCCCCCAGCTTGAGGAGAATGGGCAACAGAGGGATGTCGGCAATCATGCGGCGTCTCCAACGGAGGCGGCTGCGGTGGCGGTGGCAGCAAGCGGTGCAGCGGACACCGCAGGCGCGCGGCGCCCGACAATAAAGCGCTGGCCGATCCAGGCGAGCAACTGACGCAGCAACATCGCCAGCGCAAAGTACAGCGCCGTCACCATCAGGTAGGTTTCAAACGCGCGGAAGTTGCGCGACTGGATGAAGTTGGCCGCAAAGGTCAGATCCTGCGCGGCGATCTGCGAGACGACCGACGTGCCCAGCATCACGATCACGATCTGGCTGCTCAGCGCCGGCCACACCTTCTGCAGCGCGGGCCGCAGCACCACGTGCCGGAAGATGGCCCAGCGGCTCATCGCCAGCGCATTGGCCGCTTCCAGCTGGCCGCGCGGTGTTTCTTGAATGCCGGCACGCACGATCTCTGTGATGTACGCGCCCAAGTTGACCACCGCCGTGAGCAACGCCGCCTGCCATTCGTTGATCTGCACGCCCAGCGAGGGCAAGCCGAAGAACACGAACATCAACTGCACAAGAAACGGCGTGTTGCGGATGCCCTCCACATACACCTTGAACAACGCATTGAACGGGGCGATGCGCCAGGCGCGGCACACACCCCCGGCAATGCCGATGGCGCCACCGAGCACCGCGCCCGCCGCCGTGAGCGCGAGCGTGAATGCCGCGCCCTGCGCGAGCTGGCCGCTGTAACTGAAGACAGCGCCAAAGTCGAATTGATAAGCCATGAAGAGGTCCGGCGGACTTGCGTTGCGAACGTGCGTAGAACCTGTTCACGATCCGTAGCGAGCGGCCCGAGGTTGGCGCGAGAAGCGCAGCCGTACGTGGGTACGGCGAGCATCGCAGTGTCAAGATCGGGTCGCGCAGTAGGATCGTGAGCAGGTTCTTACAGCTTGGCGGGCAGCGGCATCTTGATCCAGCGCTGCGACAGATCGTTCAGGCGGCCGTCCGTCTTCAGCTTGGTGATGACGGTGTTCACCTTGTCCAGCAACGCGGGCTCGCCCTTGGCCACACCCACGTAGCAGGGCGTGTCTTCCACGGGGAACTTCATGTCGAGCTGGCGCAGCTTCGTGCGCTCGTTCACCGCGTTGGCAACGATGTTGCCCACCGTCACCAGCTGCACCTGGCCGATCAGGTAGCTCTGCGCGGTGGCGTTGTTGTCTTCATAGCGCTTGATGGTGGCCGACGCCGGCGCCACGGCCGAGAGCGCCAGATCTTCAGTCGAGCCGCGCGTGACGCCAATCGTCTTGCCGGCCAGATCTGCCGGCCCCTTGATCGACACATCCTTCGGGCCGTACACGCTCTTGGGGAACGGCGCATACGCCTGCGTGAAATCGATCACCTTGGCGCGCTCGGCGTTCTTACCCAGGCTGGAGATGACGACATCCACCTTGCCCGTGGTGAGGAACGGAATGCGGTTGGTGCTGGTGACGGGCACCAGCTCGGCCCTGACGCCGAGTTCCTTGGCGACGAGGTTGGCCATGTCGATGTCATAGCCCTGCAGCTTCAGGTCCGGACCGAGCGAGCCGAACGGCGGGAAGTCGTTCGGGATGGCCACGCGGATCACGCCGGCTTTCTGGATGTTGGCCAGCGCATCGGCATGTGCGGGGCGGCCGGGCAGCAACGCCGCAACAGCGCTGGCCGCCATGACGGCGTGGAGGAAGAAGCGACGCGAGATGGGGCGCGAAGCGTGGCGGGCTGTGATGCGGGTCATTCAAAAACTCCTTCGGATTCAGACATGGAGACGAGGCGAAACGAAACCGGTTCGTGCTGCATGCGCTCGGGCGCAAGGTGGGGTGCAGGCTGCGGCGCGTTCAGATCGATGCCGCTGCGGCGCGCGGCCGACAACAGATGCGCGCGCATGGCCTCTGCGCTGGCGGCGGCATCGCCCGCGGCAATGGCCTGCACGATGGCGTTGTGCTCGTGCGCGGGGTGGTCGTCTGCGCCGTTGCGGGCAAAGGGCAGGCGCAGGCTGTGGCCGATGGCGTGTTCCAACTGGCCGGCCATCGCCATCAACCCCGGGTTGCCGGACAACTGCGCGAGCAGCAGGTGGAAGTGCAGATCCGCCTCTGCCGCGCTCAGCAAATCATTGCGCTCCAGCGCATGGGCCAATTGCTGCTGCAGCCATTGCAGGTGGCGCAGGCCGGCGGCATGCATTCGCGCGGCGGCCAGCGCCGTCCAGCCGGGCTCCAGCACCAGGCGCAGCTCGATCAACTGACGCGGCGACAGCGTGCCCAGCGCGGGCGTGGCAAACGGCCGGTGCATGCGCTCTGCACTCGCCCCTTCCGCGCCAAACCTCTGGCCGCGCGCCACCACGCCACGGCTGGGGAGGATGTCCACCAGGCCCAGCGTTTCGAGCACCGTCAGCGCCTCGCGCAACGACGCGCGGCTCACGCCCAGGCTTTCCGCCAGCTCACGCTGCGGCGGCAGGCGGCTGCCACTGGGGTACTCGCCACTCAGGATGCGTTGCTGGAGTGCTTGCGCGACGGAGGATGGAATGCTGTGCATGGGCCGACGTTAGAGAAAGACACGGTCGTGGTCTGACCGGTCGCCCACGGCTTATGCGAGTTTTGTGCCATGCAGCATAAAGCTGCGTGTTGCGCGGTACTGCGGGTGGTTGGTTGCCTGGGCTGTGCCCTTGGGTGAGGCGTGGGCTGGGGGTGCGGGGGATTGGGCGCTTGGAGTTGGTGCGGGGCGCACCGGTTTGGGACCTGTGGGCGATGAGGGAGCTGCGCGCTCCAACTAGCGTTGCACCAGTGGCAGAGCGGCGCGGCTATATTGCTCCACCAGAAGCGTGACCTCGATGGACGACGTAGACAACTCAGGCACATGGCGACAACTCCAACCTTCTACCCCTACAGCCCGGAGCCGCATCGGGGCATCGCGCAGTCAACGCCCGTTGCGCAGGATGTCATCAAGCTGGCGATCGACGCCGATGAGGCGGAAGCGTGGTTCTCAGAAACGCATGCGTGCCAACGGCTGCGGGAATTGTTTCCGGCAGCCATCGCGTTTTTTGTTTGAGGATGACTACCTGGGCGAGAAGCAAAAAGCGTCGATCGAACAGGAGCTGGCGCCCGCGAAGGTGACGTGGGAGCCCGGGTATCGGATTGATGGGCGTCACGGGCGTTGCTCGTCCGCACGCGGCTGGGAATTGTTTAACGTACGACAAGAACAGCGTTACCCAGTTGCACACCGACGCTAGCGCTGCTCGCTCTGTTGCGGCTATCGCCCTTATGCAGCGCGCAGCCGCAACCCGTTGATGCTCCTCGATGAAGCTGGAAGCTAAAACTCCACGCCAACCTGCGCCATCACTGCTGGCTGTTGGCTGCGGAAGCCCGCTGGTTTGTACAACGGCCAGCCAAACGACACGTCGTAGTTGAAGGCCATGTAGGGTCCGGATGGCACGCGCCCTCGCACACCAACGACGGCACCCACCAACTTGTCGCCGAGCAGAAATTCCGCACTGGGGCCGTGCACCTTGCCCATATCGACCCCGGCATAGATGGCTTGTCCGGCCACACGCCAAGCCAGCTCGTTGCGCCAGAACCATCCATCTTCTGCCGCCAGCGTCAATTGCCCGTCGAACCCGCGCACGGTGTAGCGGTTACCGATGGTGAAGTAGTCACTGGGCAGCACGCGCGTGCGAGCGTGTTGGATAGACCAATTGCTGCTGTACTCGAACACTTCGCTCGCCAGCTTGAACGGCCAATACAAGCTCGCGTTGGCTGTCTCAACTTGTGAGCGGCCGCCGTAGCTAGGGTCACCGACAACCATGCCAGGGACGTTGGAGTGGTCGGGCAGTGTCTCGCGCCATGCAAAGCCACCATCAAGCACGACCGGCCCCAGGTAGTGCCGATGCGACATGGAAGCCTCATAGCCCACCACATCGCGACGCTGGACGGCAATCTCAGTGTCGTCTAGGTAGTTGCGGTTGATTTTGCGGAAGAGCTTGAATTGCGCGCCAGTACGTGACGTCGCATCACGGTGCAAGACACCACTGATGCCAGCATTCACCTCGGAGCTTTGGCCGCTGTACACGATGGGCTCTTCAAAGCCGGCCACTGTCTGGTTGTAGCGTGACTTGTTTGCGCCGACAAACAAGGTGGCATAACCGATCGGTACGCTCCAATTGATGGAGTAGGACCGCGTGCCCGCCGTGCTGGAGCCTCGGTCGGTATTCGACGTGGCCGAAATCGACAGCTGATCGTAGAGGTGCAGCGGCGAGTCGATGACCAGTGAACCACTCATCTGGTACTTGCCGGTGGACTTCAGGCCCGTGTTGTCCGCCGACAACGACGCGTGCCAGCGCTTGTCAGTGCCCGGCTTGAGGACGATGTCCGATTCGCCGACGCGCTCGCCAGGAACGATGTCAAAGCTCGTCTGCGATTGGCCCGGGAGGCGACGAATGCTCTCCAAGGCCTGGTCCAGGTCCCGCTGGTTCAGCAGGTCTCCGGGGCCGGCAAGCAACACCATCCGTGCCCAGCCAATGTTGTCGTCGGTAGCATTGCGAATTGCGCCGATGCGCCCCGCCAACACTTTGAGCTGCAAAGTACCGCTGGCCAAGTTCTGCTTCGGGATAAGCACCCGGGAGGTGACGTAGCCACGCTCAATCAGTGCGTTGTTCGCCTGCAGTTCGATGGCCTCAAGCCCTTGCTTGCCAACACACTGACCATTGACGGGCTTGAGCAGGTCGGGCAACCACGAGAAGACGTTGTCCTCCAGCGTGATGCCCTGGATTCGGAAGCATGGCGTTTCCTTTGGCAGCGCGGACAGAGAGATAGCCTGCGCGGGCGCGGGTGGCGTGAAGACGTCTGGGCGCGCGTTGGCACGCTCACGCGCTTGCTCGGCCTGCTGCTCTTGCAAGCGCTGCACTTCGGGGCCAGGGCCGGTGATAGGTGGCGGGGAAACTTGGGCAAGCGCAGTTGTAGAAGCCGCCCCCAGCAAGAGCGCGACGACGCGCGGACGATGACGCAACATGGAAGACCAGCGAACGAATGTCTAAACGAGGGAGTGTTTCAAGATACCGGGCATTTCGGGGCTCGGTCCAAAGGTACCCTAAGCTGCGGCTGACCAGGACGCTGGTTCAGCTGTTCGAGGCCTAAGGGCGTGCAATGAGTGAACAAACATCGCCAGGCCAGTTTCCTTTCTGGCTACTTAACCAGCCGCGCAATGAACTCGTTGTTAGACGACGAGATTTTCCGATCGCCGAGGGAAATGTCGATACCTGACTTGTCGTAAGAGACAGTCGTCCCGACAGGCAATGCAAGAAAGGGAACCACCTCGGGGCGGGCGACAGCGATCTCGAATAGAGAACAGTGCTTTCCCCCAGTCGGCTGTGGGTCTTTAAATATCCAACCGGAATCCGTAGCCACCTCGCAAAATTCGCGCTCCATGTCGAACTTGCCGCTGGCGAAAAATTCCGCCGACACCACGCCGGACTGGTTGAGCACAGGAAAAGAAGGCTCAACGCCCAGTTGAGCACAGGCTTCCCTCTGAACCATCAGATGACGGATCGTTGTGCTGGCACCTCGCGTCCAATTGATCGGCACGGCATCAAAGATAGGCTCCCAAACCTCCAGATCACCGCTTGAGTCCTGGCACAGCTTTACCAACATCCAGCCCATCTGCACCAACTGGTTGTCGCTGAAAACAACACCTGCAGCGACCTGCTCCTCGAAATAGGAAAGAACCCAGTCGAATCCTGTCCCTAAGTCCGAGGCAACTGCGACGACGATGTTGGGGTGGTTGTATCGCTGGCGCAGGTTAGTACGGTATTCAATCATTTCAACGACTACCCCTCAGGGAGTTTATGCGGTTCGTGATATAGCTTCTGATTGTTTCGGCTTGGCGGGCACCATCTTGGATGTACCCGGGATCAAGTGGCTGCCCCTTGTACGTCTGCCAATCTCCGGGCATCTTTGCTCCCTTGGACGCGTTCAAACTGGTCGGAAGCCCTTGTGTGTTTACCGGGTCATTCAGAATTGCACTTTGCTGTGCGGGCGTCAACTGATCGAACCCCGGCTGATCCTTGATCCATTTCTGCGGAACAATGTGATCTGCTGCCAATCGCTCATCGGTTTGCACTACCTTTCCGGTAAGTGGGTCGACGTAGGAGCCGCTGGCATTGGCGTTCTCTCGCATCGACGAATTTGGCGAAGTAACTTTGGTGCTTTGTCCGCCTGACGAGGTGTCAGAAGCCTTGTCACCTGCTTGACCTGCGCTATCGCCGCCGCCAGAGGCAGCGATCGCATTGCTCGGCACATATCCCGGCGCCCCAACGCCAATTTGCGGCACAGTGCCCGAAGTAGAGCCCCCTGCAAGCGCGGGCGACGCACCAGGGGCCTGCGGCCCTCCGCCTTCGATAGCAACGATCGCACCCAGGCCGTTCGCGATTCCTCGCAAGAGCAGCTCAGTCTTCGACGGTGAGCTCTTGCTAGGACCGTCGTTGATTGCTTGCAGATCGTTGGGATCGGTCTTGTTGCTGCCGGGTGGAGGCGGAAGAATCGTGCTCAAGGCGTAGTTCACCGACTCCAACGGGTGTGTCACGGTGTTCGTGACAGCATCTACTATCCGCTGCACGATCGTACCGTTGCCGCCTTCGCAATTGCCGGTACCGCAAGATCTATCACGGTTATAAAGGTCTACGTTCGAGCCTGCAAAGGCGCCGGAATTTCCGCCAACCAGTGCCCCCGCCGTACCGGCCAATGCATTGGCCACCACATTGCCAAGCAGGCGGTCGGCGTCTGCGTTCCCCGTTGTTCCTTGGAATGCGTTGCTGACACTATTGAGGTTGCCCGCAAGCGTGGCGGACGCTCCTGCGCCTGCGGCACCACCCAATGCATTCCCTCCGCCGAGGCCTGCAAGCACACCGCCAGCAACGGTGTGAAGAGCAACGCGGTTCCATCCACCTTCATCCCAGTTCTTGGCTTCCTGCAAGTACTGCGCAGCCAACTCCGGATTGTTGTCGGCGGCGGCCTGCTTCGCCGCATCCTTTGCGGCATCTCGCTTCTGGTCTGCGTACTGACCAATGCGAGTTGCCACTGCCTCACCAGCCGCCTGCGCAGCTGCCATCATGTCGGCCTGATTGTTCAGCAGGTTCTGCAGGTCCGGCGTTTTACCGACCGTACCGTTTGTTTTGGTCGTGTCGCGGCTGAGCTTTGCAACATCTTGCTTCTGATTGGCTTGGTTGGTAATCGTGATGGTGCCTTGCGAGATGGCGCTGCGTGTTGTTGCACTTTCGCTGCCACTGTCGTTTTGGCTGAGCATCGGCGTTACGCCACCGCTGTTCTTCACCGATTCGTTGCCAGTGGTCTTGTAGTTATTTCCACCATTGCCCACCGAACCACCTACGCTGAAGCCGCTGCTGCTCGCGTTGTAGTCCGAGTGGTTCTGGATGTCGGAGAAGGTCAGCGTGCCGGTCGTCAGTTGGTTTTTGTCTGGCGACGCCGTGCTGGCGATGACCGCGCCCTTGAGGTCCGTGTTGCCCTTGACGTTGATGTCAAAACCGCCTGCACCAGCCTGGATACCCGATTGCTCGTTCACGCCAGCATAGTTGCCATTCGCGTTGCCGTTGCTATGGCTGAAGCTGCCGCTGGCGCCTCCCATGCTCGCGCTGAATCCGCCGCCAGAGCTCTCTTGGTGAGCGTTGCTGCGACTGGAATCTTGTGTGCTCGCCACGTTGAGATTCCCGCCGATGTTGGCAAGAACCTTATTGGCGTTGACGTTGGCGCCGACGATATTGGTATCGCCGCCGCTCACAATGGTGACGGTGTCACCGGCGTTGATGTGGGTGTTGTTCTGCGTTTGCGCATCCGAGTTCGCGTCGCCGTGCGCCTTCGACATCGAGGCTGACACACCAAAGCCACCGGTGCCGTACGACACACCAACGCTCGCACTCTTGGATTCGTTGGTGCTGCGCGTGCTATCCGTATCCGTGCTGCCCGTCAGGTTGACTTGATTCTTGGCCTGCAGAAGTACGTTCTTCGCGTTGACGTCGGAACCGACGATGTTGATGTTGCCGCTGCCCGGCGTGCCATCCCCCGTTGCCATGAATGCAGTCGTACCGCCCGCCTTGATGCTGCTGCCGTTGTTCTGGGTGCTGTCTTCCTTGAAGGTCGTCTTGCTCGACGACGAACCCCAGCTCAACTCGACCTTGGCTTCAATCTCTCCCTTGGGGTCCTTCAGCGCACTGTCCAATCCCTTGACTGCGCCAAAAGCGTCCATCGCACCGCTTGCGGCCGCAATCCCGTGCAACGCTGCTGCCCGCTTGTCCTGGCTGTTGCCCGCTGCCTCACCTTGCTGCTGAACGTTCTGCAGCGCGTCCAGCACTGGCGACTTCACGGCCAGCGTAAAACCCGAACTCTTGATTTCGTGCGTCTCGTCGTGATGACGGTCCGTGGTCGAGGCATCAATGGTCACGTTCTGACCGATGCCTGTCACGTTTTGACCTGCAACCACGTCCGAACCAGTGATGTGCAGGTTACGGCCAGCCTGCATATTCACGCTGCCGTCGGTGCTACCGATGAGGCTACCTTGCGAACCGCGCACGGTATCGTTGGTGGTGTCAGTCGTCTGGTTGGTGCCATACGAGATGCCTGCGCCCGCACTGCCCAAGCCCGACTTCTTCACGTCCTTGAAGTGCGATTCGCTGGTTGCAGTATCTGCAGTCGTGATGGTCAGGTCGCGGCCAGCCGACAGATTGACGTCACCCGTACCCGCAACGGTCGCGGCCTTCGCCGTTATGTCACGGCCTGCAGCCACGGTCACCGTATCGCCCGAGAGCGTAGTACCGACCGTATTGGTCAGCCCAGCCGAGTCGATGGTGTGCGTCGTCTTAGACGACAGGAACCCGGTTTCTTTCTGATAGTGCTCGTCGCGAACGTCCTGATGGCTCTGGCCTGCGTTGAGGTTCACATCACGCCCAGCGGCCACTTGGATACCACCAGTCGCGTTTGCATACGCAGCCGTAGCATTCACATCCTGGCCCGCACCAATGGCGAGGTTGCCCCCCGTCTGGATTTGCGTCCCCGCATCGGCATACGACGAGCGGTCCGAACGGTTCTTGTCACTCCAGACGACGTGTTCCTCGTTCGACTGTCGCACCGCAGTCAGGTTGACATCGCGGTTGGCCGTGATGGTGGCATTGCCCGCCGTATTGATGGCAACGGCCGCCAGATTGGCATCACGACCAGCCTGGATGGACAGCGCACCAGCGTCGATGCTCGCCACCTGGTTGATGTTCGTACCCGTGGTCGTGATGTTCTTCGTTTGGACCGTCGTGCTGGTGAGGTTCACGTCACGGCCGGCAGACAGCAACACCTGGTCGCCCTGGATATGGCCGCCGAGGTTATTGATGTCTTGCGTGGCTTGCGCCAGCAGCGTGCTGCCCGCCAGCGTGCCGGTGTTGACGATGTTGTCAGCGGTGACCACCGTCACGTTGCGGCTGGCGATTGTGCCGGTGTTCGTCGCGTCGCCCTTGGCGTTGAAGCTGACGTTGTTACCCGCCATCAACGTACCGCCGCCGGTGATGTCGGTGTCCTTGGCGCGCAGGTAGACCTGCGGCACCAGCACCTCCTGCTTGCTGCCATCCGCCAGCGTCACGGTCTGCTCGACCAGCCAGACGATGTCGCTGGTGAGCTGCGCCATCTGCGCTTCAGTCAGCGCCGTGCCAACGTTCAGGCCGAATGCCTTGCCTGCAGCGGTACCGTTTGCCAGCAGTGCCTTGTATTCGTCTTCGTTGTTGGTGTAGTCGCCAATGAAGCGCTGCCCCGTGGCCCGGACGATTTGTTGCTGAATCAGTTGCTGCTCGTAGAAGCCATCGCCGATGCGCTTGAGTGTGGCACCCGGGTCGTTACGGAACTGCGACAACATCGTGTCGCTCGAGGTCCACTGGCGGAAGTTGGTAAAGCGCGGGTCGGTTTCGACCAGCACGCTGCTGCCTGGGTCGCTGATGATGCGGTAGAGGGCATTGTTGGGCAGCGTCAGATTCGGCACCACGGTGCGGATGACCACGTTGCCGGGCAGCGTCACAGAGGTGGTCGCGGCACTGACGGAGCCGCCGGCAGGTGTGGCAATGGACGCCGTCTGAATATGCATGACCCCGCTGTTGGGCACCGTCACCGATGCACTGCCAGGCTGCACCGTGTCGCCGCCAATAGCCTTGTAGTCCGCAACGGCCGCGCCGCCGCCATTACCCAGGCCCGCCTTGGTCGACACCGCAACGGATTTGACCGTGGGCTGGCTATTCGGACCGGAGCCGTTGGTGGGGCTCACATCCAGCTGGTAGTTGGTCTGGATGGTCTGCCCTTGCCATGGGCTGGTGTTGTACTGGCGGTGGTCGGACGAGAATGCGCCCCCCCCGCCGACGTAGGTGTATTGCGCAGTTCCGCTCGTCGTGACGGTTTGCGTACCCTGCATCCCAACGTTGACTGGTCGGGTGCCAATCACGTTGCTGCCCGTCAGGTCGCCACCGGCCACCATCTGGCTGGCCACGTTGTTCACCACGCCGGCATTCAACGTCATGCTGCCGCCGGATGTAATCATCCCCGGGTCGCTTTGCGTGACCACCGTGCGGGTAATCTGCTGCGTGCCGTCGTAGATGGTGAAGCTCTCGACTT
Organism: Ralstonia sp. PBBBR1; assembly: GCF_002256165.1. Lineage (NCBI taxonomy): Bacteria > Pseudomonadati > Pseudomonadota > Betaproteobacteria > Burkholderiales > Burkholderiaceae > Ralstonia > Ralstonia sp. PBBBR1. The sequence goes on from NZ_NKIL01000011.1 coordinate 145,806, forward strand.
GCCGGTTGCGAAGGTCCTGGTTGAACGCGGTGATGGCGTTGTTCAACACCTGGTATTGCGCAACGGCAGCGTCATGCCGCTGCTGCCAGGCGGTCAGGTCTGCTTGATACTGCGCGTACTGCTGATAGGTGCTCGGGTCTGGCTGCGTGCCAATTTCCTGCGGCGGCGCGATGCCAAATACACCCCAGATGGTGTCCGTGGTCTTGTAGAGGAACTGTTCCGGATAGCTCGACACCGTGCAGGAATCCGCGCTGCAGGGCGTCTCCGGCACATAGGCCACGGTGGGCTGACGCCCATCGTTGGTGTAGTTGAACGGGGGCCCGAAGCGATTGAACGGATATTGCGTGGACGGCAGCACCATGACGCCCAGACGCGAGTCGCCCAGCCACTGCCAATCCGTCCCAGGCGCGCTGGTACCCGGGCCCGTCTGCATAAACATGACTGTGGTCGGGTCGATGTCCTGCGTCGACCCATTCAGCCGATACGACACGACATGCGTACCCGGCGACGTCTGGTTTGTCGTCGCGAAGTGATTGTTCTGGTTGTTGATTTGCGCGGCCGCAATCGTCAGGTTGCCGTCGGCGTTGATGGTGGCCGAACCGTTGACGACATACTGGGCTGAGCCAGTCGCGTGGTTGCTCGCGTCGAGCGCCCCGCCAACACGCATGTTGCCAATCGCGTAGATAAGCGCATGCTCCTGGTTGTTGAGCGTCTGCACACCCAGGTCCATGTCGCCACGGCTGGCGATGACACCCGCGACACCGTTACCGTTGACGGTGTTTGTGAGCGTGTTGGCCGCAATCGAAACCGAATCGCCATACAGGCGGCCCGTGTTGACAACGTTGTTAGCACGGATGACGGTCGCGCCACCGTCGATCAGGCCATCGTTGGACAGCGTGCCCTGCGCGGTCAGCGTGTTCGACACCGTGCCAATCAGCTGGCCGCTCTGCGTGTTGGTGATGTTGTTGGCCGACACCGCGAGGTTGCGGCCGGCGGACATCGTGCCCGAGTTGGTGACGTTGCCCGTGGTCGTCACGGAGACGTCCTGCCCAGCCGCAAGCGTGCCGCTGTTGTTGTAGTCCGACTGCAGGTTCAGAGAGACGCTGCCTTGCGACTGCACGGTACCGTCACCGCTCATCTGACCCGCCGTCACGCCCACGCTCTTGGTGCCGTTCAGGTTGCCTTGGGTGTTCGTCAGCGCGGCGGCGGCCTTTGCACCCACTGTCCCCGCCGACTGAATCGAGCCCTGCGTGTTGTTGATGGACGGCGCCGTTAGCTGTGTGTTCAGGTCCGAGCGGATGACACCGGCTGTGTTGTCGAGCGACGTTGCGGCGGTCAGCGCCACATTCGCGCCTTCCATCGCCGTGGTGGCCGTATTGGTGTTCTTGTTGAGCAGGTTGGCGCCGGATACTGTCAGCGTGCCGCCGGCGTGCATCAGGCCGGCGGAGTTGTCGACCGTCGTGCCGTTCACCGTCACGTCGCTGTTGGAAGCGACCTGGCCACCGGCATTGGTAAGCGTGCCGGTATTGACCGTCAGCACACCGTTGGAAACCAGTTTGCCTTGATCGTTGGTCAAGGTCTGGCTTTGCACGTCCAGCGTAGTGTTCGACGAAATCGTGCCTTGCTGGTTCGTCAGCGTGTTGGCGTTGACCGAGACGGCGTTGCCAATCACCGCGCCTTTGGTGTTCGTCAGGGACTGGCTATGCGTCGTCAGGGTCGTGCCGGCTTGCATCACGCCACCGTTGGCGTTTGTGATGGCACCCGCCGTTGCATCGACCGTGGCCGCGGCAGCGATGGCGCCACCGGTGTTGTCCAGCGCCCCTGTGCCGGTTTTGACGGTCACGTTGCGCCCCGACACCGTGCCGGCCTGATTGCCCAGGCTCGCTGCCTGAAGCTGAATGTCTTGCGTGGCAAGGAGCTTGCCGCCGGCATTGGCAACGTTGCCGGTGCTGGTGAGGGTCAGCCCACCTTGACCGGAGCCGAGGATGCCACCGGCGGTGTTATCCAGACTCGCCACCGTAGCGTGCACATCACCAGTCGCGGCCAGCGTGCCGCCCTGGTTGGTCACCGCGCCGGCAGTCAGCTGTAACGCGTTCGCGGCGGAAACCTTGCCTGCCGTGTTGTCGAGTGCGCCCGACCCCGTGTTGAGGGTGACATTCTGACCCGAGACCGTACCCGCCTGGTTGCCCATGCTGGTTGCCGCCAGCGTGACATCTTGAGCAGCGAGCAGCTTGCCGCCCGCGTTGCCGATGTTGCCCGTGCTGGTGACGTTGAGAGCGCCAGCGCTGGAACCCAGTACGCCCGAGCTGTTATCAAGGCGCGCCACATTTGCTGTGACATTGCCCGCGCCGGCCAGCGTGCCAAGTTGGTTCACCAGGTTGCCGGCTGTCACGTTGGCCACGCCCGAGGCGGACACCGTACCGCTGGTGTTATCGACCCTTCCCGTGCGGGTGTTGACGGTGAGGTTACGTGCGGAGATGGTGCCGCCTTGGTTGCCCAGGGCCGCCGCATTGAGGGTCGCATCCTGGCCGGCAATGAACTTGCCGTTGGCGCTGGCGATGTTGCCCGCGCTGTTGACGACGAGGTTGTTGCCGCTGGAGCCGAGTGCGCCACCGGTGTTGTCCAGGCTTGCCACCGTGGCCGTCATGTCCCCGGCAGAAGCGAGCGTGCCGCCCCGGTTGACGAGGCCGCCCGCAGCCACCTCTGTCGTGCCGGAGGCGGAGACTTGCCCATTGGTGTTGTCGACCGTGCCGGTGCCTGTGTTCACCAACAGGTTGCGTGCCGAGATGGCGCCACCTTGGTTGCTCAAGCTGGCGGCGTTGAATGTGGCGTCTTGTGCGGCAATCAGTTTGCCGTTCGTGCTCGTGACGGCACCGCTGCTGTCGACTTTCAGATTGCCGGTGCTGGAACCCAGCACGCCTGACGTGTTATCCAGGCTCGCGACGGTGGCGTGCACATTGCCATTGGCGGCAAGCGTGCCGCCCTGGTTGACCAGGCTGCCAGCTTGGACATTGGCTACCCCCGATGCCGACACCGTGCCATTGGTGTTGTCGATGGCCCCCGTTCCGGCGTTGAGCGACAGATTGCGACCAGAGACGGTGCCTGCCTGATTGCCGATCGCAGCGGCATTCAGGGTGACATCCTGTGCAGCGACCAACTTGCCGCCACTCGCGTTGGCAATCGAACCCGTGCTGTTGACGATCAGGTTGCCGGTGTTGGAGCCGAGCGCACCGCCAGTGTTGTCCACGCTGGCCACCGTCGCGGTGACATCGCCGGTAGCGGCGAGCGTGCCACCACGGTTGACGAGGTTGCCGCCCTGGATGTTGGCCGTACCCGAGGCGGCCATCGAGCCGCCCGTGTTGTCGATGGCGCCCGTGCCCGTATTGAGGGAAAGATTACGCGCCGAGATTGCACCGGCCTGATTTCCCAGGCTCGTGCCCGCAAGCGTCACATCCTGCGCTGCGACCAACTTGCCGCCCGCGTTCGTGATGGCGCCGCTGCTGTTGACATTCAAGGTGCCACTGCCGGAGCCGAGCACACCCGAGGTGTTGTCCAGGCTGGCCACATGGGCAGACACATTGCCGGCGGCTGCAAGCGTGCCGCCTTGGTTGACGAGGCTACCGGCCGTAACGTTTGCCGTGCCCGCGGCGGAAACCGTACCGCCGGTGTTGTCTAGCGCACCAGTCCCTGTGTTGAGTGACATGTTCTGGGCCGACACCGTGCCACCTTGGTTGCCCAAGCTGCCGCCAGTGATGGAGACGTCTTGCGCAGCAACCAGTTTGCCCTTGGCATTGGTGATGTCACCCGTAGCGTTAACGGCGAGGCTGCCGCTATTGGAGCCCAGTGCTCCGGAGGTGTTGTCCAGCGAGCCAGTGGTGATGCTCGTGTTGCCGGTGGAAGCCAGCAGACCACCCTGGTTGACAACGCGCTGAGCGCCAACCTGCAGCGTGGTGTTGGACGAGAGGCTGCCGGCTATGTTGTCCAACGTGCCGCCAGCCTGGACGGTTACGCTGCCGCCCGAAATGGTGGCGCTGCGCGTGGTCACATCGCCCGTGGCGGACAGCGAGACCGTGCCTTGCGTGGCGACGTTACCGTTGCTTGCGTCAATGCTTGCACCGGTCACGCCAATGCTCTGACCGGCCAGCAGATTGCCGCTGTTGCGCGCTGCGCCTGTTGCATTCAATGCCACCGCACCCGGCTGCGTGACATTGCCGTTCGTATCGACCCCTGCGCCAATCGTGCCGCTATTGGTGACTTGCGGCCCGGTGATGGTGGCGTTGCCGCCGGCAACCACGGTGCCGCTGTTGGTCGTGCTGCCAGACACCGTCACGTTGCCAGGGCTGGTGATCACGCCTTGGTTGTTGACGTTGGGTGCCGAGATGTTGGCATCCGCCGCGCTTTGCACGCGGCCGGTCGGCGTGATGGTGACATCGCCATTGGCCGCCAGGCTCAGGCTGCCTGTGAGCGCAGCGAGGTTGCCGCCGATGTTGACGCCCAGCCCCTGCTCGGTGCCGATCAACCGCGTGGCGCCACCGCCGTACATGCTGCCCAGTTGACCAACGTCGATGGCGACCTGCGGTGCCGGGCCCACGCCCGCAATCGCGGTTGGCGTGACGCTGCCGTAGTCGACGCTATTGGCACCCGCTACCGCATTGAGACGTGCAGCCCACACTTGACCATTGATGGCCATGGCGCGAGACAGCAAATCAAGCTGCGCGCCGCGCGCATCAAGGCCTGCGCCGTTGACCGTAATTTGACCTTGTTGGACCGAGATGCTCGAGATGTTGCCCAGCGCATCGAAGTTGGGCGTGCCGGTGGTGAGCGTGACCCGAGGCGCCTGGATGAACGAACAACCGGCACACGTGATGCCCGCGGGGTTGGCAACGATGAGGCTGGCTTGGTTGCCTGCGATTTCTGTGGGGCCTGCCAGCACGGACGGATTGCCGCTGGTCACCTGGTTCAGGATGACGCGCGCCGCGCTGTTGCCCAGGAATGGGTTGCCCTGCACCCAGCCCGCGATTTGCGTCTGAGAATTCTGATCACTGTTGTTGAGCACAACGCCGGCCTGGCCCACGTTGTAGTTCGTGAACGCGTTGGAACTGACGCCAGCAGCCGAAGGCGCATTGATGTTCACCACCGGCGTGCCATTTGCCGCCACCCCCACGACGGGGTGGGGACCAGGAACATTGCGGTCTGGTGTAAGTGATTGCGCATTCAGACCCGGCGCTGCCAGCGCGGCCACCGTACTCAACGTCAGCGCAGATGCCCGGCGGCTGGCGCGGCTTCCCGTGTCACGCCCCTTGCCTGTGCTTCTGGCCGTTTCCTCCACGGCAACCAGCATGCCCCGAACGGCGTTGAATACAGTCCGATAACACTTTGCGTTCATGATGTTTCTCTACTGGCAATGGAGACGGCAAGTGCCTGCTGGCGACCGGGCGCGATCGCAAGCAGGCGAGGAAAGACGACGACAGGCAGGCCGCTCGCACCGGAGCGGCAGGATCGTTTCACACTTCAGGGAAGAGGCAGGTCAGCGTATGCGCCGACGAAAGACACGCCGAGCGGATGTCCAGCGCCTTGAAGACACACAGCGGCGCGCCTGAGATGTCGTCTCATGCGAAAGCACTCCCTGCCCCGTCTGAAATGGAACAACCCCGACGGCCTCACTCGACTGACGGAGGGAGTGCCTTTTGCTGTTTGCGCGGATGATAATCGAAAGGACCGCCTCGAAGATTAACAACCGTAAATTCGATGCAAATGCGCGACGTTCAAGGATATTTACATCTGAATTCGGCGATATTGAATTCAGATTAATTGAGACTGGGCAGCGCGATTTCGGCAGTGGCATTGGTGAAGACGCCATCCGAGCGCGGGGAATTCGCGCTTGGACCACCTCGGGCCGGCCGCCCTTACCAATTCCGTACGCTCCCACCCCGCGACTTGGGGATGGCGGCGGGGTTGCCTGCCGCCTACTGTCGTCGTGCGCGCTCTGCGCGACCACAGGGAGGGATGCATGAAGCGAGTGATTGCACTGCTGACCATACTGACCGCCGCATGGGCGCATGCTAGCGACAGCGTAAAGCCGGTGAGCCCGGGCACGAAGTCAGGGACATCAACCTCGGGAAACAAGTCCGGTGGTGGCGGCGATTCCGGGGGACGCACATCTGGTGGCGGCACAGACGGCGGTGGCAAAGCGCATGACCCCGCCACGCGGGTGGACATCTCCGGAAATCGCCCGGAACGTCCTGGCGGCTACAACAGCAAAGGTGAAAGCCTCGAGCGGCCAAAGGACAACGCTGGCCCCATCCGATCGGGCGGAGGCGGCGGCCCTGCGCTTGGGCCTAAGCCTAAGGAAACCAAGGACGGAAGCTGACAGCCGAGCGCATCCGCGCCGCCGCTCGTCACTGATACTCCATCAGCACCGACATGGCGCCATTCACGGTGCCGGGCGTGACGTTGGCTTCGGTCTGAACGTATGACACCCGCATCGGGATCGAGAACGAACCGCCGGTGTCCTTGCTGTAAGCATCGATGTAATGACCCAGTGAAACCTGCACAGGTTAGGCGGCTAAAGCGAATGCCTCAGCCGGGGTCTTCATCTTCAGCGCTTGGTGGGGCCGTCGGTGGTTGTAGAACTGAATCCAGTCGGCGATCGCACG